>DASYPZ010000426.1:0-4232 GCA_036006105.1 Gemmatimonadales bacterium
GCGTGTTCGGATCCATGATCGGAACGCCGATCATCAACCAGCCGCAGGCGGCCATTCTGTGCGTCGGTGCAATCGAGAAGCAGCCGGCCGTCATCACGGTGGATGGCACCGATACGCTCGCCATCCGGACCCGCGGCCTGCTCTCGCTCGCATTCGATCATCGCATCGTCGACGGCGCCGATGCCGACCGGTTCCTCGGCGATCTCAAGAAGACCCTCGAGGCGTTTCCGGAAGACGCGGTCTGAGCCATGCCCCGGGTGCTGACCGCCGCCCGCGTCACCGTGCCGCGCGAACGGGAAGCCGAGTATATCGCCACCCTGGGCCGGCTGGCCGGGCGGCTCGGGGCCCGTGGCGAGCATCTGTGGCTCTTTCGAGATCCTGCCGTTCCGGGCGCATTTCTCGAGTTCAGCGAGGGCCCCAGTGCCGAGGGGCATCGGTCCCGCCGCCAGCGGGACACCGAGGAGGCCCTGCTGGAGCGACAACTGGAAACCATCGCCGCCTACGCCCCGGGAAGCCGGGTGTTGTGGGAGGAAGTCTCACTGGAGGAAGGCTGAGCATGTCGGGACGTACCTTCGAATCGGGTGGAGAAGAGTGGATGGTCTCGTCGACGGGTCGGATCACCCAGTACGGCAAGGACGAGTTCGGGCTCCGGTTCACCCGCCTGGCGCCGGCGCCGCGCGAGGAGCGGGTGGTCCGCTATTCGCCCCAGCTCTCCAAGAGCCGCGAGTCGGCCCTGGCCCAGCTCAATGACGCCGACCTCGCCGGGCTGCTGAAAGTCTCCCAGCCGTCCTGGACCGCGCCGGACACGGGGTATCGCAGCTGAGCGCCCCCTTGGCGATCGACCTTCATATGCACTCCACCGCGTCGGACGGCGTGCTGCCGCCGGCCGGTGTCGTGCGTCGTGCCGCTCAGCTTTCCCTCGCCGCGATTGCCCTCACCGATCACGACACCGTGGCCGGAGTCGCGGATGCGGTCGCGGAGGGAGAGCGCGTCGGCGTCCGGGTGGTGAGCGGGTGTGAGTTTTCCACCGCGGCGCCCTGGGGCGAGATGCACGTGCTCGGGTATTTCCTTCCGTTCGACCATGCGCCGCTCAACGAGTTCCTCGCCCGCTGCCGCGGCGATCGGGTGCGGCGGGCCAAGGAGATGATTCTGGGTCTCCAGGCCTGGGGCGTGGATGTCTCGTTCGAGGATGTGGTGGCCGAGGCCAATGGCGCCGCCATCGGACGTCCCCACCTGGCCCGCGTGCTGGTGCGACTCGGGAAGGTCGCCTCCGTCGAGGATGCCTTCCGGGAATGGCTGGGCCGCGGCCGCCCGGCCTACATCGACAAGCAGCTGCCGACCTTTCGCGAAGTGGCCGAGCTGGTGCACTCGGTGGGTGGCATCGTGTCGGCGGCCCATCTCAAGGAGCGGGGGAACCGCGCAACGCTCACCGCCCTTCGGGATGAAGGCATGGATGCGGTGGAAACCCGCCATCCGGGTCACAGCGGGGAAGTGCGCGCCCGGCTCACCGCGCTCGCCGCGACCCTCGGGCTACTCCGGACCGGGGGCAGCGATTGGCATGGGGAAGAGGTCGGTGAGGGCACCCATGCGATGCTGGGCTCCCAATCGGTGCCCCCGGAATGGCTGGAGATGATGGATCAGAGCGTCCTGGAGCGCAAAGCCAGCGGATGATCGAGCCGGCCGCCCCGCTGCGCGATGTCGCCATCATCGGCGGTGGGTGCTACGGGAGCTTCTACGCCGGACAGTTGGAAGCGGCGTGCCGGAAGGGCAAGCTGGCCCTGCGCCGGGTCCTCGTGGTGGACCGGGATCCCGAATGCCGCGCTGCCCGGGAGCTGGCGCCCTTTCCCGGCCGCGAGATCGTGGTCGCGGACTGGGAGACCTTCCTCGATACGTTTCTGGATGCGGCCCCTCCTGGCGAAGGGGAGCCCGACGACGCCGTGGTCCCTTCGCCGCTCATGCCTCATCTCATGGCCGGCTGGCTTCAGGGTCTGGTTCGGAGAGGCTGGCCCGGTCGCGCGGCGTCCCTGGTCTCTCCGGATATCCCGCTGGGCACTCCGTACGACGCTCTCGGCCCGGACGGCACCCGGTATGTCTCGTTCGCCGACTGGATCTGTCCCACCCACTGCGTGGAGCCGCTCACCTGCCCGATGATTCGTGCCCCTCGCACCTGGGAAATGGGCGACTCCCTGGCGCGCTATACCGAGCGTCTCGACCAGAGGCGGCCGACCCGGGGGCCGGCGCTGTTCACGACCCGCCACCATGCCTTCGGGGTGGGCATGTTCCACGCCGCCGAGATTCGCGCCAGTCGGCACACTGTCGAGGAGGCGGGACGGACCGGGGACCCGGTGGAGATCGTGGTGGGGACCATCTCCGCCTGTCACGGCGCGGTCAGCGTCCTCCGGCTCGGGGCGACCGCAGCCGATTAATATTCGCCTACCTATGAGTCACCCGAATCTGGATCTGATCATTGTCGGCGGCGGACCCGCCGGCCTCTGCGCCGCGATGTACGCCGGCCGGGGCATGCTCAATGCCGTCCTGCTGGAGCGCGGGCTTCCCGGCGGCGAGCTGCTCAACACCGAGAAGGTCGACGACTATCCCGGCTTCACCACGATCCTGGGTCCCGACCTCGCCCTCCGGATGACCGAGCACGCCCAGGCCTTCGGCGCCGACATCCAGCAGGAAAACGTCGAGGGCATTTACCGGCTGCCCGATGGAAGCTTCCGGGTCACCACCAGCTCCGGGGCGGAATTCTTCGCCCCGGTGGTCATCCTCACCGCAGGGGGAACCCCTACCAAGCTCGACGTTCCGGGGGAGCTGGAATACGCCGGCCGGGGCGTGTCGTATTGCGCGGTCTGCGACGGGGCCTTCTTCAAGGGGGAGACCATCGCCGTGGTGGGCGGGGGAGACGCGGCGGTGGAAGAGGCGGATTACCTCACCAGGTATGCCAGCAAGGTGTACATCGTGCATCGCCGCGACGAGTTTCGGGCCTCGAAGCTGGTGCAGGAGCGGGCGTTGGCCAATCCGAAGATCGAAGTGATCTGGAATACCCGGGTCCTGGAGATGGTGGGAGGCCCCAAAGGTCTGACCCACCTCAATCTGTCGAACCACGTCACCGAGGCGCGCTCCCAGCTCGACGTGACCGGGTGCTTCGTCTTCATCGGCTTCAAGCCCAACAGCGGGCTGGTGATGGAACATGTCGACCACGATTCGGCGGGGTACCTCCGGACCGACGATCGCATGATGACCTCCATTCCCGGTCTCTTTGCCGCCGGCGATCTCCGGGCGCAGCTCACCCGCCAGGTCACCACCGCCGTGGGCGATGCCACCACGGCGGCGATCGCCACCGAGAAATACCTGACCGAGCGCCGGAGCCGGCTCGCCGGTCTCGCGTGATTCGTGGTCCCGCTTCACGTCGTCGCCATTCCGAACGGCCTCTTCGAAGAGAATTGTTACCTGCTGGGGATTCCGGGAGGAACCGAGGCGGTCATCATCGACCCCGGTGAGGAACCGGACCGCTTTCTCGACGAGGCTCGCCGGCACGGATGGACCATATCCGCCATCTGGCTCACCCACGCGCACATCGATCACATCATGGGGGTAGAGGCGGTGGCTCGGGCCACCGGAGCGCCGATTCATCTTCATCCCCACGATCGTCCGATCTACGACGCACTGGTGGAGCAGGGCCAGCTCTTCGGCTTCGACCTCACACCGGCGCCTCCGCCGGATGCCGAGCTTCGCCATGGCCAGCGCCTGCGGCTCGGAGACTATGAGCTGGAAGTGCGCCACGTGCCCGGTCATTCACCGGGTCATGTCTGTTTCGTCGGTGATGGGTTTGTGCTGGGGGGAGACGTGCTGTTCCAGGGATCGATCGGGCGCACCGACCTCATGGGCGGCGACCTGCCGGCCCTGCTCGCCGGCATTCGGACCCAGCTGTTCGTGCTGCCCGAGGACACCACGGTGTTTCCGGGTCATGGGCCCTCCACCACGATCGGTCGTGAACGCGCGACCAATCCCTTCCTGATCGGGACCTCCTGAGTCCGGCTGGTGACCCGCGTGCGCGCGCCCTGGTTCTGACCTTCGGCTGGAACGCGACGGCCTATCAGATTCTGAATCCCGGTATCGACCACTGGTTTTCCGCAGCCGGGGACGCGGTGGTCGGATTTGTGCGCCGGCGCGGGGTCCGGATCGTGGCCGGGGCTCCGGTGTGCACCGAGGCCCGGCTGCCGGAAATC
>DASYPZ010000427.1:0-9826 GCA_036006105.1 Gemmatimonadales bacterium
ACCGTGGTGATCGTGATCACGTTGATGCCGTTCTTGAAATACAATCCCGAAAACACCAGCCAGGCGAACAACACGTTCATGGTCACGCCGGCCATGATCACGATCATGCGCTTCCAGAGCGCCTTGGACTCGAAGACCCGATCCGGCGGGACGGTGGCACTGGCGGCGCCGCCTTCGAGCGCCGCCGACGCCGGGTCTTCCTCCCGGCTCGCCATTTTCACGTAGCCACCCAGCGGCAGCCAGCAGATGGCATACTCGGTCTCGCCCCGGTGAAACTTGAGCCCGGGAATGGGCTTGCCGATGCCCAGCGCAAAGCGATGAACCCAGATCCCGAATGATTTCGCGGCGATGAAGTGTCCGAGCTCATGGACGAACACCAGGACGCCGAGGACGACGATCAGGGCAAGCAGGTTGGTCAGAAATCCACTCATGCCAGCAACCTTTCAGCCTTCATGCGCGCATCGGCATCGGCTCCGCGGACCGCCTCGAGCGAGTCGGCGGATGCCGGCCGGTACCGGTCCAGGGTCCCCTCAATCACTTCGGCAATTCGGCCAAAAGAGATTCGGCCGGCCAGAAAGGCCCCCACCGCCACCTCGTTGGCCGCGTTGAAGGCCGCCGGGGCGGTGCCCCCCATTCGCCCCGCCTCGACGCCGGCGTGAAAGGCCCGGAACACCTCCCGGCGAACCGGCTCGAACGTCAGACTGCCGATCTCGACCGGATCGAACGGCTTCACTCCCTGATCCGACGCGCGTTCAGGGTGGGTCAGCGCGTACAGAATCGGCAGCTCCATCGATGGAAAGCCGAGCTGGCCCAGCACACTCCCATCGGCAAATTCGACAAAGGCATGGACGATGCTCTGGGGGTGGACCACCACATCGACCCGGTCATAGGGAAGGCCAAAGAGGTAATGCGCCTCGATCACCTCCATGGCCTTGTTGGCGAGGGTGGCGCAATCGACCGTGATCTTGCTCCCCATCCGCCAGGTGGGATGATTGAGCGCCTCCACCACGCTCGCGGCGGCCACCCGCTCCGCACTCCACCCGCGGAAGGGGCCACCGCTCGCCGTGAGAATCAGGCGCTTGAGGGAGTCTTCCCGGCCCACGATGCACTGCAGCACCCCGCTGTGCTCCGAATCGACCGGCACCACCTCGCCCCCGCCGCGCCGGGCCGCCTCGGCGACCAGGTCTCCCGCGGCCACCAGGGATTCCTTGTTCGCCAGCGCGACGCGCTTGCCGGCCTCGAGCGCGGCCAGGGTCGCCTCCAGGCCGGCAAACCCGACGACCGCATTCACGATGATGTCCGCATCCGGCCGGGTGGCCGCCTCGATGAGGCACCCGGGTCCGTCTCCGCTGGCCAAGCGGGAAAACCCCGGCTGCCATTCGGCGACCTGCTCCGCCAGCAAGGCCGCATTCGACCCCGCGGTGAGCCCCACCAGGCGGAAACGGTCCCGGTGGCGCCGGAGCACGTTGAGGGTGCTCGTCCCGATCGAGCCGGTTGAGCCGAGCACCGATACGCCGCGCATGGCTAGAGCACCCCGAAGGCCCGAAACAGCAGGGTCGCGACGGGGAGGACGAAGTAGAGCGAATCGAGACGGTCGAGCACGCCGCCGTGCCCGGGGATGAGCGTCCCCGAGTCCTTGACGCCGGCCTCCCGTTTGAGCAGGGATTCGGCCAGGTCGCCCACCTGCGCGGTGCCGGCGAGCACCAGGCCCATGAAGGCCGCGACTCCGAGGGGGAACTCCTTCCCGGCCGGCAGTGGCGCGAGCAGCACGAAGGCCACTGCGGTTGCCACTCCGCCGACCAGCCCGGCGATTCCCCCAGCCCGGGTTTTCCCCGGACTGATGCTGGGCGCCATCTTCGGCCCCCCGATCAGCATCCCGCCCCACATCGCGAAGCTGTCGCAGAGCCAGGTCACCGCGAGCGGGAAGAAGACCAGCCAGGTAGCGGGCCAGTTCTGCCCCGGGCCGGCCGCATAGCGAATCACCAGCAGCGCGGCGGGCAATGCGCCGCAGTAGATCGGACCGAAGAGGGTCACCGCGGCGACGGACAGCGGCCGATCCGCGGCGGTGCGTTTCCAGAGAACGCCGGTCAGCACCAGCAGCGGAAGGATGGCGGCGGCGAGCGGCCATTGGTTGAACAGCCACGCCGGAATCCCGCCGACGACCCCGGTCGCGAACCGATCGAAGACATTGAGGGACAGCGAGCCGGGCTGCGATGGCTCCGCCGCGATGAGCCAGGTCGCGAGCGGCGCGAGACCCGCCAGCGTCATCCCCAGCCCGCGCAGCGGGCGCACCCCGGTTCGCTCCGCCAGGTCGAACACCTCCCGGGTTCCCAGTATCGCGGCCACCGACACCAGCAGCGCCAGGGTCAGCCCACCGTACCAGACGATTCCGAGAGCGAGCGGGATGGCGACGGCGGCGACCAGGACCCGCTGGGCGAGATTGCTCACGATGTCGCCGGCACCCGCCCGAAGCGGCGGTCGCGGCGCTGAAAGTCCAGGATGGCCTCGAACAGGTTCCCACGCGTGAAGTCGGGCCAGAGCACCGGCGTCACATGAAATTCCGCGTAGGCGACCTGCCAGAGCAGAAAATTGGAGAGCCGGTGCTCTCCGGAGGTCCGGATCAGGAGGTCGGGGTCGGGCCATTCCGCGGTGTAGAGGCGCCGGGCGATGGCCGCCTCATCCACCTCGGACGGCGTCAGGCGGCCGGCCTGCACCTCTTCGGCGAGCAGCCGGGCGGCGCGGGTGATCTCCGCGCGGGATCCATAGGAGAGACAGATGTTCAGCGCCAGGGCGGTGCCCGCGGAGGTCAGGGATTCGATCGTGTCTACCGCGGCGCGGGCGGCCGGGGTCAGCCGGTCCAGGTCCCCCAGCATACGCACCACGACGCCGCGTTCCCGGAGCTCGGACGCTTCCTTGGAGACGTATTCCTGCAGGAGGGTCATCAGGGCTTCGATCTCTTCGGGCGGGCGTTGCCAGTTCTCCTGGCTGAAGGCGAAGAGGGTGAGGACCTCGACACCCGACTGCAGACAGCCCTCGACGCATTCCCGGACGCCCGCCATGCCCGTCTGGTGCCCCGCGGATCGGGGCAGGTCGCGCTTCTGGGCCCAGCGGCCGTTCCCATCCATGATCACGGCCACATGCTGGGGCACATCGCCGTTACGCTTGATCCGGCCGAGCAACTCTTCCGGGGAGGGGGTCACACCTCCATGATCTCCGCTTCTTTGCTGTGGATCAGCGCGTCGACCTGCTTGATGTGCTCGTCGTGCGCCTTCTGGATTTCCTTCTCGGCGCGGGTCTTTTCGTCGTCGGACACGTGCTCGACCTTCTTGACCTTCTGCATGGCGTCGGTCCGCGCGTGACGAATCCCGACCCTGCCCTCCTCGGCCAGCTTGTGCACGATCTTCACCAGATCCTTGCGGCGCTCTTCGGAGAGCGGCGGCAGCGGAATCCGGATGAGATTGCCCTGGGTGGAGGGGTTGAGCCCGAGATCGGATTCGCGAATGGCCTTTTCGATGGCCTGGATCAGGCCCTTGTCGAAGGGCTGAATCGTGAAGAGCCGCGGTTCCGGCGCCGAGACCAGCCCGACCTGGTTGAGCGGCACGTGGCTGCCGTACGCGTCCACCCGGACGGTATCGAGCAGCGACGTAGTGGCCTTGTTGCCCCGGAGCCCGCTGAACTCCCGCTTGGTGTTCTCCACGGCCTTGTGCATCTGCTCACGGGCCTGCTTGACGGCGTCGGGAATGCTGGTGGCAGCGCTCATCGAACGATCGTCCCCACCCGGTCTCCATTGAGCACCTGCCCGATGGCCCCCGGCTGATTGATGTTGAACACCACGATCGGGAGATTGTTTTCCTTGCAGAGCCCAAACGCGTTGGCATCCATCACGGCGTAGCCGTTCACGAGCGCCTCCTGAAAGGTGAGCTCGGGGATGAACTTGGCGCCCTTGTCCTTCTTCGGATCTCCGGTGTAGATGCCGTCCACGCCGGTGGCCTTGAGGATCACCTCGGCTTCGATTTCCAGGGCCCGGAGCACGGCCGCCGTGTCGGTGGAGAAGAACGGATTGCCGGTGCCGCCGGCGAAGATCACCAGCCGGCCCTTTTCCAGGTGCCGCACCGCGCGGCGC
The DNA here is from genome assembly GCA_036006105.1 of Gemmatimonadales bacterium. GTDB lineage: Bacteria > Gemmatimonadota > Gemmatimonadetes > Gemmatimonadales > GWC2-71-9 > JABFSM01. The sequence goes on from DASYPZ010000427.1 coordinate 4,124, forward strand.
CGGATGTAGGGCTCGGCCAGCGACTCCATCCGGATGGCGGTGAGCACCCGGGTCTGCACGCCGGTGCGTTCCAGCACGTCCTGCAGGGCGAGCGCGTTGATGACGGTGGCCAGCATGCCCATGTAATCGGCCGAGACCCGGTCCATTCCCTGGGCGCTCGCCGCGGTCCCCCGGACGATGTTGCCGCCCCCCACCACCAGACCCAGGTGGATGCCCTGATCGTGCACGTCCTTGATTTGCTGGGCGAGGGCATCGACCACGCCGTAGTCGAGACCCACGCCCTTGCTCCCGGCGAGCGCCTCGCCGGAAATCTTGAGCAGCGCCCGCCGGTAGGCCAGCGCCATCAGTCCTGACCGACCTTGAACCGGGCGAAGCGCCTGACCGTCACCGGACCACCCAGCGCCTTGGCGGCTTCCTCGACCAGCTTGCCCACGGTCTTGGTTTCGTCCTTGACGAAGGCCTGACCGAGCAGCGTGCGCTCCGCGAGGAACTTGCGGATCTTGCCGTCGACAATCTTGGCCCGGATGTTCTCGGGCTTGCCCTCGGCCGCCACCTTTTCCTCTTCGATACGGCGCTCCCGTTCCAGGACATCGGCGGGGATGTCGGCGTCACTCACCACTAATGGATCCGCCGACGCCACGTGGAGCGCGATATCCCGCGCCAGCGCGCCGAGGCCGTCCCCCGCGGGACCTTCGACATCCACCAGCACCCCGACCTGTCCGTTGTGATGGAGGTAGCTCTGGATGGTGCCCTTCGGTTGCTGGAAACGGGCGACCCGCTTGAGCGCCATCGCTTCACCGGTCGTGCCCGACATCTCCTTGACGACCACGCCGACGGTCTTGTCCCGGAACGCCACCGCGTCGAGCGCGGTACCCGGTTGGACCCCGATCGGGGCGCTCTGTTCGGCGGCCACGGCCAATTCCCGGGCCAGGTGGATGAACTCCTCGGTCCGGGCCACGAAATCGGTCTCGCAGTTGAGCTCGATCATCGCCACGTCGACGCCGGCCACGTGGGACGCGATCACGACCAGCCCCTGGGACGCGGTGCGCCCACCCCGGGTCTCGGCCTTGGCGATCCCCTTCTTCCGGAGGATCTCCACCGCCTTGTCCATGTCGCCCTGGGCCTCTTCGAGCGCCGCCTTGCAGTCCGAGATGCCCGCGCTGGTGCGGGTACGCAGCTCGCTGATGTCTTTCGCGGAAATCGCCACCTTGCTCATTTCGTTTCATCCAATCGTGTATAGTAAACCGCCGCGCCCAGCCGGTGGGGCCAGGGCGCGGCGGAGGCGTCGGGGTCGGGGAACTATTCCCGGCTCAGGCGCTCGCCTCGCCGGCCCCCGTGGAGGCAGGCTCACTGGTATCGCCCTCGGTCTTCATCCGGGCGGCAATCGCTTCGGGCTTCGGCCGCCGCTTGCGCGCGCCGGTCCGGCGGCGGCGGCGGTCGGCCTCGGGATCTCCCTCGGAGCCCCCGTCGGTGCTGTAGGTCTCCGCGTCATCGTGCTCGGCCGCCTCGCGGACCGGCACCTGCTGGCGGGCCTCGTTGATGACATCGCAGAGCGCCTTGGTGATCAGGGACACCGAGCGGATGGCGTCGTCGTTGCCGGGAATCGGCACCGTGATGACATCGGGATCGGCGTTGGTGTCCACGATCGCCACCACCGGGATGCCCAGCTTGTTGGCCTCCTGAATGGCGATCTTTTCCTTCTTCGCGTCCACGATGAACAGCGCCCCGGGGAGCCGGCTCATGTGCTTCAGACCCTCGAGATTGCGCGACAGCTTGACCCGCTCCCGTTCGAACAGGAGCTTTTCCTTCTTGGTGTAGTTGTCGAAATCTCCCTCGGTGCTGCCCTGCTCCAGCTCGCGCAGCCGGCGGATCTGCTTCTTGATGGTGGCGAAGTTGGTCAGGGTGCCGCCGAGCCAGCGCTCAGTGACGTACATGCAGGAAGCGCTTTGCGCATCCGACTGGACCAGAGCCTTGAGCTGCTTCTTGGTGCAGACGAAGAGGACGTTTTCGCCCTTGAGCACGACGTTCTTCAGCAGCTCCTGCGCCTTGTGGATCTGGCCCAGAGTCTTCTGCAGATCGATGATGTAGATCCCGGAACGTTCGGCGAAGATGAACCGGCGCATCTTCGGGTTCCAGCGACGGGTCTGGTGCCCGAAATGTACGCCTGCCTCGAGGAGGTCCTGCACCTGGGGTTGAGCCATGCGACTGCTAATGTCCTTCCGTTAGTGGGTTGAGTCTTCCATCGCCATCATCCGTCGCTCTGACCCCGGAGGGGCACCCAGAGCGGCGTCCGGCGATGTGTGTGATGGCGGTATGTCTACCGCTTGCTGAACTGGAACCGCTTCCGTGCGCCCGGCCGGCCCGGCTTCTTCCGCTCGACGGCCCGGGGATCCCGGGTCAGCAACCCGCCGGTCCGCAGCTTGGGCCGATGCAGCGCATCCGCCAGCACCAGGGTCCGCGCGATGGCCATCCGCATGGCGCCTGCCTGGCCCGACTGCCCGCCCCCGTCCACGTGCGCCTTCACATCGAACGCACCCAGCGTGTCGGTCACCGAGAACGGCTGCTGAATGTGCGAGACCAGCGACGGACGGGGGAAGTAGTCACCCAGCGTGCGACCGTTGATTTCCCACTTGCCGGTGCCTGGGGTGAGATACACCCGGGCCACGCTCGTCTTGCGGCGGCCGACGGCGTGCCAGCGGAACTGATCCTCGCTCATGCGCTCACCTTTGTATTCACCTTGACGACATAGGGCTTGGCCTGCTGCGCTTCGTGCGGGTGCTCGGCGCCGGGATAGACCTTGAGCTTGAGCCGCAGCCGCTGCTTGGACAGGGAGTTCTTGGGCAGCATGCCGAACACGGCCTTTTCGATGACCTGCTCGGGATCCTTCTCGAGAAGACCCTTGACCGGCGTGAAGCTCTCGTGGCCCATGTACCCGGAGTGCGAGAAATACTTTTTCTGCTCGAGCTTTTTGCCGGTGAGCTTGACCTTGCCGGCATTGAGCACGATGACAAAATCTCCGCCATCCATGTGGGGCGTGAATGTCGGCTTGTGCTTGCCACGAATGAGCTGCGCGACGGCGCTGGCCAGGCGTCCGAGGGGAACCCCCGTCGCGTCGACCACGTGCCAATCGTGCCGGATGTCGTCCGGCGTAGCGGTGTACGTCTTCATGGGCTCGCTGTTCCTTAAATCCGCGTTTCCTACAGAGCTTCGCAAGATAACCCAGCGCAACAGGTTAGGTCAAGGGCGGAAGGTCACCAGGACGGCGCCCTTTTCGACCGTCTGCCCGACGGCCACCTGGATCTGCTCGACCACCGCGGCACCGGCGGCCTTGAGATCGTTTTCCATTTTCATGGCCTCCAGCACCACCAGACTGGCACCGGCGGGCACCTCCTGCCCCGGCTCGACCAGGACCCGCACCACCATCCCGGGCATGGGGGCCTTCAGCGTCCTGGGCCCGGACGCCGTCACCGCGGTTCCGGCGAGGCTTCGGATGTGGGCGGTACGCTCGTCCACCACGTCGACTTCGTGGCGCTCGCCCGCGACCTGCACCAGCCAGGCCCCGGGGCCGGTATTGATGACCGGCATCGTCCACGACGCCCCATCCAGGTCCAGAATGCGCAAAGCAGTTCCCGGAACCGGCCTGAAATCGGTCTGGTGCGCCTGGCCATCCACCCGGACGATCCCCGGTTCCGCGGTCACCTCGACCTCGAGCGTTCGGCCGCCCACCGTTACGCGGTACTTCATCGGCGGGAGGCCTCCAGCAGGGTTTCCACGTGAGCCGTCTGGGGGAACAGGTCGAAGGCGCGCACCCCGGTGACCCGATACACCGGTTCAAGCCGAGCCACGTCGCGCGCCAGAGTGGCTGGGTCGCAGCTGACGTATACGAGACGAGCCGGAGGGCGGAGCGAAAGGCGGTCGGTGACGGGTTGGCCCAGTCCGGTCCGGGGTGGATTCACCACCACCGCATCCGCCGCGTCCAGCCGGTCCAGCTCGTCTTCGACTCGACCTGCGATCCGTCGGATCCCAGCGGCCGGCCCCTGGGCCTCGGCGATGGCGACCGCGCGCCGATCCACTTCTACGCTGGTCACCGACGCGCCGAGCCCCGCCACGGCCCGCGTGGTTTCCCCGATCCCGGCATAGAGGTCCCAGACATGGCGCGACGACACCACGCCGAGGGCGGCGACGGCGGCGGCCCGGACCCGGTCACCCATTTCCGGATGAATCTGCTCGAAGACCATGGCCGGGTAGGCCTCGGCGGCCCCGGCCACGGCCCGAGCGGCGCCCCCCTCCGGGTGCCACCAGAGCGTGGCCGGAGTACCTGCCGCGACAAGGGCTCGCCCCATCTCCCGAGCCGTTTCCCAGACGCGGGTCCCGGCCACGTGGATAATGGCGTGCCGGCCTCCCCCGCGATCCACCCGCAGGGTGATCCGCTCGGCATTCGCGGGGAGCAGGTTCCGGTTGGCCCGGAGCGCGGTCCACAGACGCATGAGCTCCGGCCGGGCGATGTGACAGCGGATCAGGTCGAACACCTGATCGGGCCGGCCGAGCCGGTGATACCCGATCCGGCGCCCCTTCACGGCCAGAGAAATCTTGGCGCGATACTCCCACTCCTGGTCACTGGGATCGACGGTGATGCTTGGCGTTGCCAGACCGCCGATGCGGGTCAGCGCATCGGCCACGATTCTGCCTTTGGCGTCCCGCTGCGCCGCGGAGTTCAGGTGTTGCACCTGGCAGCCGCCGCAGTCATCGCCATCGTAGTGCGGACAGCGCGGCTCGGCACGATCCGGGGAGCCCTCGAGCAGCCGTCCGACGCGGGCCCGTGCGAAGCGCTTGGACAACCGGATTCCCGAAGGCTCGAGCAGATCGCCGGGCGCGCTTCTCGGGATAAAGAGGGTTCGCCCGTCGGACAACGAGCCGACTCCGTCGCCGCCCGCGGCGATCGCCCGAATCCGCACCGATTCGCTCACCGCAGCGCGTCGAGCCGGGCCTGAGCGGTCCAGGCGCTCCGGGCCGCCCCATCCGCCGCCACGGCCGGCTTGGCGGCCGCGCGTCGCTCCTCCTCCGCCAATGCCGCGGCCACCGCGATCCGGAGATCCCGGGCGTGATCCACGGCCGGTACCAGCAGATCCTGACGACGCTCGAGGAACTGGATGTCGATGGCGCCGCGCCGGAATTCCGGATCGGCGAGCAGCCGCAGGTGCAGCGCCTGATTGGTGGCCACACCCACGATGACCAGCTCGGACAGCGCCCGTTCCATCCGCCGGATGGCGATGGCGCGATCCGCTCCGTGCACGATGAGCTTGGCGAGGAGCGAGTCGTAATAGAGCGTCACATCGTCGCCACTCTCGATCCCGGCGTCCCAGCGGACGCCGTGCCCTCCGGGAACCTGCAGGTGGGAAATGCGGCCGGTGGAGGGCAGGAACGAGTTGGCGGGATCCTCGCTGGTGATCCGGCACTCGATGGCATGGCCCCGCGGCGCCAGGGGCCACTCCGAAATCGACATCGGCTGTTTCCGCGCGATCCGAAGCTGCTCCCGCACCAGGTCGACCCCGTAGACCATCTCGGTCACCGGGTGCTCGACCTGAATCCGGGTGTTCATCTCGAGGAAATAGAACGAGCCGTTCGCGGCCAAGAGAAACTCGCAGGTCCCCGCCCCGCGGTATCCCACCGCGGTGGCGGCCGCGACGGCGGCCTGGCCCATCT
>DASYPZ010000428.1:0-2723 GCA_036006105.1 Gemmatimonadales bacterium
GAGGCCAACGCGTCGACCTTCGCCGGCGTGTCCCCCGAGACCGGCGAAATGATTGCGCCGTCCCTCGACGATCTGCCGACCCAGGAGCCGGCGGTCCGGCGCTATCCGCTGGTGCACGGCGGCGCCCGGCTGGGTGTGCTCCAGATCGATTTCGCGTCGCCGGAGCCCCGACCCGATCAGGGACTGATCCAGATCCTTTCCGATTTGCTGGCCCCGTTCCTCGATGCCATGACGCTCTCCGAGGACCTGGCCCTCGAAGTGGCCAGCCGGTCCCGGGAGATCGAGGAGCAGCGGCGGTTTACCGGTCTGGTGATCGACAGCCTCCCGGTGGGCCTCTACGTGGTCGATCGCGACTACCGCATCAAGGTCTGGAACCGGAAGCGGGAAACCGGCACCCAGGGCCTCCGCCGGGCCGATGTGGTCGGCCGGCCGATCTTCGAGGTGCTGACCCGACAACCCGCCAGCCAGCTGCGCTCGGAGTTCGACCGGGTCTTCCGGGCGGGCGAGGTGCAGCAGATGGACATCGAAGTCCCCGACGGACGCGAGCGACGCTACTACCGCATCAGCCGTATCCCGATGCGGCTGGACGGCGAGGCCATTACCCACGTCATCACCATCGGCGAGGACGTCACCGACTCCCGCGAAGTGCAGCGCCGCATCCTCCAGAGCGAGAAGCTGGCCGCGGTGGGTCAGCTGGCCGCCGGGGTCATGCACGAGATCAACAACCCGCTGGCCACCATCGGCGCCTGCGTGGCCGCCATTGATGCGCGGCTGGGCTCCGCGGTCGACGCGACGGTCCGCGAGTATCTGGAGATCATCGACAAGGAAGTCCTCCGCTGCACCCACATTGTCGATGGCCTGCTGGCCTTCAGCCGGCCGGGCGAGAGCGTGCCCCGGGTTCCGGTGTCGATCAACGCCATCCTGGAGCAGACCCTGTTCCTGCTCAAGCACCACCAGCGGTTCAAACGGATCGTGGTCACCCGGGAGCTGGATGAGACCCTTCCGTTCATCCTGGTGAACGACGAACAGATGATTCAGGTGTTCATGGCGCTCATGCTGAACGGGGTCGATGCGATGGACGACGGCGGCACTTTGACGGTCCGCACCCTGGCCAATCCGGAGCGGAATGACGAGGTCCTGATCGAGGTGATAGACAGCGGCCATGGGATCTCCGCCGCCGACCTGCCCAAGATCTTCGAACCGTTCTACACCACCAAGCCGCCCGGGCGGGGTACCGGTCTCGGGCTGTCGATCTGTTACGGAATCGTCGAACAGCACCGGGGCCGCATCGAGGTGGCCACCGCCCAGGGATTCGGAACCACGTTCCGGGTCTATCTCCCCATCGCCGCTCCCGGCAACCAGCCGTGAAGATTCTCGTCGTCGAGGACGACCGGGTCGTCGGCCAGTACATCAAGCGGGGACTGGAAGAAGCCCAGTACCACGCCGACCTGGTGGACGACGGGCTCGAGGCGCTCCGGCTGATCTCCGGCGGACTGTACGATCTGGTCGTGCTGGATCTTCGGCTCCCCGGGATGACCGGCCTCGAGGTGCTCCGCACCCTGCGAGACCGCGGCATCACCACGCCGATCCTGGTGCTCACGGCCCAGGACGCGGTGGGCCACAAGGTCGAAGCCCTTCGGGCCGGCGCCGATGACTACGTCACCAAGCCGTTCGCGTTCGAAGAAGTGCTGGCCCGGGTGGAGGCACTCTCCCGCCGGCCCAAGCAGCTCTCCTCCGCCAAGCTTTCGGTAGGCGGGCTGGACCTCGACCTCGGCAGTCGCGAGGTGCGCCGGGGCGATCGGCTCATCGAGCTGACTCCCAAGGAATACGCGGTGCTGGAATACCTCATGCGGCACCCCGGACGCGTCATGTCGCGCACCCTGATCACCGAATACGCCTGGGACTACCATTTCGATCCCGGGACCAACATCGTGGACGTCGTCATCAACCGGCTTCGCAAGAAGGTCGACACCGGGACCGAAAAGAAGCTCCTGCACACGGTGCGCGGCGTCGGGTACGTGATCCGGGCCTGACGTGCGCTCGATTCGCTGGCGGCTGACCCTGGCCTACGGCCTCGCCTTGGTGGCCACGATCATCGCGTTCGGGACCACGCTCTACATCACCCGCAAGCAGACCAGCCTCAAGGATTTCGACGAGGCGCTCCAGCAACGTCTGGAGCGCGAGGCCGAGCTCTCGGCGCGCTACCTGACCCGCTCCCATGCAGTGCTGGGACGGATCGTCACCCGGGATCCCGCCCCCGCGCTCGAGCCCACCATCGCCCCGTACTTCGAAGCCATCGGCGACTACCTGCTCCTGTCCGATTCGGCGGGGCGGGTCCTGTACTTTTCCCCGTCCGCGACCGCCCTGCCGTTTGCCTCCCTGGAACAGCTCCGTTCCCTGCTGCACCCGCCGCCGCCGCGGCCGGTAAGCGGCATCTACACCTTCGATCCGACGATCGGGCCGGTGCGCTACCTGTCGTATCCGATCAACGGCGCCGGTCCCGAGGTCGCCGCGGTGCTGGTGGCGGCGCCCAGTACCACGACGCTGGTGGAAGCGAACGAGCTGCTCTCCAGCATGCTGGTCATCGCGCCGCTCATCATGGTGGCATCGCTGCTGGTCGGATACTGGGTCGCCGGTCGGAGCCTCAAGCCGCTGGGGGCCATGGTGAACGAAGTGGAAGTGATCACCGACAGTCGAAGCCTGCATCGCCGGCTCGCGGTGGA
>DASYPZ010000429.1:0-2217 GCA_036006105.1 Gemmatimonadales bacterium
GGATTCATCGAGGCGATGCAGGCGGTGCGGCTGTCGCGGCTGCGCACCGGCGCCATTCGGTGGGCGCTGTTCCGCGAGGGAGAGAAGGCCAACCGCTTTCTCGAGATCTACACCGTCTCGACCTGGGAGGAACATCTGCTCCAGCACCATGGACGACTGACCGGCGCCGACGCGGAGGTCGACGCGAGGGTCCGCCGGCTGTCGAACCCGCCGCTGAGCAGCGTGCACTTGTTCCCGGTCGAGCCGCCCGATTCGCCGGAATCGGCGAGCTGATCGATCAGCGCCATGACGTCTCCGGCCGGCCCGCCTCCCCACCACCGTCCCGGCGGCGGATTCCGGAATCCGTGGCCCGATGCCGAGCTGCACGGGCTCAAGGACCTCCTGCGCTGGCGCTTCGTGGACCGGCGCCGCCGGACCATCGCACCCAATCCTCCCCGCGATAGCCTGCCGATGCGGGAGCCGGTCCTCCTGACACCGCGCGCCCAGCCAGGCTATCGGTCGGTGACCTGGGTCGGTCACTCGACCGTCCTGTTGCAGCTCGGCGAGCTCAACGTCCTCACCGATCCGGTGTGGAGCGAGCGGGCCTCACCGGTCCAGTGGCTCGGGCCCCGACGCCTGATGACGCCGGGGATCGAGTTCGAGGCTCTGCCGCCGATCGACGTGGTCCTGATCTCCCACAACCACTATGACCACCTCGACGCGACCACCGTCCGGCGCCTCGCCGAGCGTTTCCCCGAGGCCACGTGGCTCTGCCCGACAGGCCTCTCTCAGCTGCTGCAGCGGTTCGGCGTGCGCCACGCGCTCGAATGCGATTGGTGGGACTCGGTCACCCTGCCCGCGTTCTCGGCGACCTGCGCGCCGGCCCAGCACTTCAGCTCGCGCGGGCTGCGCGACCGCGGGGACACGCTCTGGTGCAGCTGGGCGATCCAGGCAGACGGCATGCGAATCTATTTCGGCGGCGACACCGGGCTGCATCCGGAATTCGGCACCATCGGGGCGCGCCTGGGGCCGTTCGATCTTCTGCTGTTGCCGATCGGAGCCTACGAGCCGCGCTGGTTCATGCGTCCGGTGCACATGAATCCCGAGGACGCAATCGTGGCCTATCGCGCCCTCGCCGGCGGCGCGGAGGTCCTTCCGCCCTGCGTTGCGCTGCACTGGGGAACCTTTCGGCTCACCGACGAGGCGGTCGATGAGCCGCCGGCACGATTCGCCCAGCGCTGGCGCGAGGCCGGGTTGCCGGAGCGCGCCAACTGGACCCTGGCCCACGGCGAAACCCGGCGGATCGAAAGCGGCGTGGGGTGAGTGAAAGCCGGCCCTGCCCAGGCATCGATCGTGCACTCGCGATCCGGGGAGTCGTCACCTCTTGAGGCGGAGATCAAAGCACCGATTTCACTGTAGCAGGAGGAATTCCATGAGTACCGACCATTCGCCCGAAACCAACAAGAGCACCGTTCGCCGGCTGTATGAGTTCATCAACGGAAACCGGGCCGAACAGTTCGCCCTGGTGGTGGCCCCGCGGTACGTCGATCACTCCAATGGCCAGCAGGGGCCCTCCGGCTTTGCCGAGGCGGCCGCCAACCTGCACCGCGCCTACGCCGACCTCCGGCTCGAGATCGCCGACATGGTGGCCGAGGGCGATCTCGTCGCGGTCCGCTGGGTCGAAACCGGACGCCATGTCGGTCAGTTCTTCAGCCTGAAGCCGACCGGTAAGCGCTTTGAATCGAGGGGCATGAATCTGTACCGGGTTCGGGACGGGAAGATTCTGGAGTCATGGCTGGCCATCGACCCGGTGACCATTCGTGCCCAGCGGGAGGCTCAGCAGGCGCCGGCGGAAGCCGGGTCGGATTGGGGCGCCTAGATTACTGCCTGAGCTTGGCCAGCAGTCGCTCCACCATAACCCGCCGCGCGGTGCCCGGTTTCGGCAGGCGCACCGCGCCGCGGGGATCGCTGTTCTCCCCGTAGAGCAGATCCCCGTCTGTGGTGATCAGATAGATGGACACGACCTGGGATCCGTCCTTGGCATCCTTCGCGACTGGTCTCATGATGACCAGCAACGCCTCGTCGACCCGCCGGATCAGGGTCTGGTAGTCCTCCCACTTGTCGGGGTAGGGACGGTACACTCGCAGCACCACCGGCTCCGACTGGACCGGCATCGCGAGCCAGACCGGAACTAGATGCTCGGTCATGGCGTAATCCGCGATGCCCCATGGCGCCGAC
>DASYPZ010000430.1:0-2511 GCA_036006105.1 Gemmatimonadales bacterium
GGAGCGGTCCCCGGGACTGGCCAGCGTGGCGGCAAGGGCCTCACGGGCCGCCGCGGCGAGGACCACCGCGAGTTCCTCTCCCGGGGGCTGTCGCGTGAGATACGCTTCGGCGCGGGCCGAGAGCGCAGCCGGGGCGCCGGAACTCTGCTCCCGGAACCATGCGACCGCGTCGGTCACGCGGTGGCCAGCCATTCTTCGATCAGGCGCGGCGTCGCTTCGCGGGCAGCCGGGAGGCGGGCGGCGTCGCCCGCGCTGCCGGAGGCGAAGGCCGGACGCCCTCCACCCTTTCCCCCGCTCACCGCCGCAATCCGGTTCACCAGATCACCCGCCTTGAGGCCTCGTTGCACCAGGTCCTCGGTGAGCGCCACGTGGATGGCCCCCCGGCCCGCGGTGCCGAAGAGGACCAGTGCTGCATTGGTCTTGCCGGCGCGAAACTTGTCCGCCACGCGACCGACTTCGTCCCGATCTTCGGCGGCGGTGTCGGTCACCGTGACGGTCACGCCTGCCACCTGAAGCTCCTGTCCGGAACCGTGGTTCCCGCCCTGCTCCACCATTTCCCGGACCCGGCCTTCCAGTTTTTCCCGCTCCAGCAGCAGCTGTTCGATGCGCCGATTGAGGTGCTCGGGCTGGGTCTTGAGCAAGTCTCCCGCCTGACGCAGTCGGGATTCGATCTCGTCGAGCGCGGCGTAGGCCCCCGGACCCGTCACCGCTTCAATCCGGCGGACTCCCGCGGCAATGCCGCCCTGGCTGGTAAACCGGAAGAGGCCCAGGGCGCCGGTGCTCCTGACGTGGGTGCCCCCACACAGCTCGATGGAGTCACCCATGTGGACCACCCGCACCACGTCCCCGTACTTGTCCGCAAAGAATGCCATCGCCCCCAGCGCCAGGGCGTCGGGATAGGCCATCTCCCGGGTGCTCACCGGGTGATTGGCCCAGATGGCCTCGTTGACGTCGCGCTCGATCAGTTCGAGCGTCGCAGGCTCCACCGGACCGTGGTGCGAGAAATCGAAACGCAGCCGCTCGTCATCCACCAGCGAGCCCTGCTGCCGCACGTGCGCGCCCAGATGCCGACGGAGGGCGGCATGCACCAGGTGGGTCGCGCTGTGATTGCGCTCGATATTGTGCCGGCGGCGGGCCTCGACCTGGGCCACCAGGGGAGTCGGCTCGAACCCCGGCCCGAAGTCTCCGCCGACCACCACGCCCCGCTCATCCTTGCGTACGGCGTCGACCCGAAGCGTCCAGCCCTCGCCGGTCAGAGAACCCGTATCGCTGACTTGTCCCCCGGATTCGACGTAGAACGGATTCTGCCGCAGCACCAGCTCGACCCGGTCACCGTCCTGGCGGAACGCCAGAGGATCGGTTTCCATCACCGTGGTGTCATAGCCGACGAACTTCTGTTTGCCCCGGCGCAGAATGTTCCACTTGGGCTTCTTGCCGGCTCGTCCCGCCGAGCTCCCCTTCGTGGAATCGGCAGGACCGCGGGCGGCTCCGGTGAGTCGTCCGGCGCGAGACCGGCCCCGCTGGGCCTCGAGCGCTCGCTCGAACCCGGGCGAGTCGACGCCGACCCCCCGCTCCGCGGCGATCAACTCCGTGAGATCGACCGGGAACCCATAGGTATCGTACAGCTTGAACGCCTCGTCTCCGGATATTTCCCGGGTCCCGGTCGCCATCAGCTGGTCGAGCCGCTCGAGGCCGCCTTCGATGGTCGCGAGGAATCGCACCTCTTCCGCTTCGGTCCACTTCCGGATGTCCGCCCGGCTCCCCACCAGCGCGGGATAGATCCCGCCCATCAGATCCACCACGATGCCCGTGAGCGGCGCCAGTGTCGGCTCCCGCCTGCCGAGCAGCCAGGCATGCCGGACCGCGCGACGGAGGATGCGTCGCAGGACGTAGCCCCGGCCCTCGTTGCTGGGAAAAACCCCGTCGGCCAGCAGGAAGGCGACCGCGCGGGCGTGGTCGGCGAGGACCCGGTACGAGGCCCCGGCTCCCTCCCTGGACCGGGGGTAGGGCGCCCCGACCAGCTCGGCGACTTTGTCGAGCAGCGGGAGAAAGAGATCGGTGTGAAAGTTGTCGTCCTGGCCCTGCATCACCGCCGCGATCCGCTCCAGCCCCGCCCCGGTATCCACCGAGGGCCTCGGCAGCGGAGTCAGCACGCCGTCGGCCGACCGGTCGAACTGCATGAACACCAGATTCCAGATTTCGAGAAATTGGCCCGACTCCGCCAGCTCCTCGAATTCCGCCTGGGAATACACCCGGGCCGGTGCGCCCGGCCGCCACTCGAGATCGACGTAGATCTCCGAGCAGGGGCCGCAGGGTCCGGTATCGCCCATCTGCCAGAAGTTGTCCTTCTCGGAGAGCCCATACACCGAGGAGGCCGGCAAACTGGTCAGCTCGGTCCAGAGCCGGCGGGATTCGTCATCGCTGTGGAGGACCGTGGCTCGGAGCCGCTCGGCGGGAATACCCAGAAACTCCTTCGAGGTGACGAACTCCCAGGCATAGGCAATCGCCTCG
>DASYPZ010000431.1:0-12568 GCA_036006105.1 Gemmatimonadales bacterium
TCTGGATCGTCGCCGCCGACAACACCGACAAGGGCCAGACTCTCCGGCGCCTGACCACGAACCCCGGGTCGGACGAATCACCGGCCTGGAGTCCGGACGGCAAGAGCATCGCCTATATCACCACGATCGATGTGCCGGCGATGTGGTACGCGACCCAGCACCTCGCGGTGATCCCGGCCGCGGGGGGGACGCCGGCGCTCCCGATCCGGTCACTGGACCGGAATGCCTCGTCGCCGCGCTATTCCCCCGACGGCAAGGAGATCTACTTCCTGCTCGAGGACAGCGGTGCGTCGCACCTGGCCAGGATCCCCGCCGGGGGCGGGCCGCTGACCCGGGTGGTCGACGGATTCCGGAGCGTCGGCCCGTTCGACATCGCGCCGGACGGGCGGATCGCCGTGCGGGTGGCGGAGACCGGATTTCCCGGGGAACTGTTCGCGGTCACGCCGCCGGCGCCGCTGACCCGGATCACCCACGCGAACGATTCGCTGCTCGCCGCGCTTCGCCTGGCCCAGGTGGAGGACATTCATTTCAAGAGCCGGGACGGAACCGAGATCGAGGGATTCCTGTACTATCCGGTCGGCTACGACCGGTCCCTCCGCTATCCCACGCTGCTGCGCATTCACGGCGGCCCGACGTCTCAGTTCGAGGCGGCCTTCAACTTCGAGGCCCAGCTGTTCGCCGCCAACGGCTACGCCGTGGTGACGGTCAATCCCCGCGGATCCACGGGGTATGGCCAGGCGTTTTCCCAGGCGATCTTCGCCGACTGGGGCCACAAGGACTTCGAGGACGTGATGGCCGGCGTCGACTTCGCCATCGCGCGGGGCGTGGCCGACTCCACGCGCCTGGGCGTCGGGGGTTGGTCCTACGGCGGCATCCTGACCAACTACGTGATCACCAAGTCGACCCGGTTCAAGGGCGCCATCAGCGGCGCCAGCGAGGCGCTGATCGTGGGGAATTACGGACACGATCACTACCAGCTCGAGTACGAACAGGAGCTGGGACTGCCCTGGCAGAACCGGGCCGCCTACGAAAAGCTTTCCAGCTTCAACGATGTCGAGAAGATCGTCACCCCGACGCTCTGGATCGGCGGCGCCGAAGACTGGAATGTCCCCATTCTCAACTCGGAGCAGATGTATCAGGCGATGAAGCGCTTGGGGCGGCAGACCCAGCTGGTGGTATACCCCGGCGAGCATCACGGGCTGACCCGGCTCACTTTTCAGCGGGACCGGCTGGAACGCTACCTGGCGTGGTACGGCAAATATGTGAAGGGAATCCTGCCCTAGGCTCCCGGCAGCACCATCTTGAACGAAGTGCCGGGATTGTTGCCGGTGTAGTCCAGCACGCCGCCGTGGGACATCGCGACGGCGCGCGCGATCGGGAGGCCCAAACCGGACTCCTCCGAGGCGGACCGGGGCCGGTTGGAACGATAGAATCGCTGGAAGACGCCCGAAATCTCATCCTGTTTGAGCCCGGGGCCGCTGTCGGTCACCTCGATGCAGTGCTTTCCGTCCTCACTCAGGCGGATGCGAACCGTGCCTCCCTTGGGCGAGGCCATGATCGCGTGTTCGAGCAGGCACTCGACCGCCCGCAGCAGCAAGTCCCCGTCTCCGCTGATCATCCCGCCGCTTCCCGACAGGTCGAGGGTCACCCCGCGCGCGGTGGCGAGCGCGCCCTTGCGTCCCACCGCTCGGCCGGCGACTTCATCGAGATCGACCGGCACCCGCTTCACCCCCACCACGCCGCCCTCGACCCGGGTCAGCGTGAGCATGTCGTCGGCGAGCCGGGCCAGCCGGAGCACCTCGTCGAGGCAGCGTCGCAGCACTTCCTCGTACTCGGGCAAAGTACGGGGACGGGAGAGTGCGAGCTCGAGCTCGCCCCGGAGCACCGTGAGCGGCGCGCGCAGCTCGTGGCTCGCATCCGAGGTGAACCGCCGGGTGCCGGTGACGGCCCGTTCGATCCGCTCCAGCAGCGCGTTGAACGCCACGGCCATGCGATTGAACTCGATCAGGTCGCCCGGCGCCGTCACCCGGCGACCGAGCTCATTGACCCCGATGGCCTCGGCCTGCGAGGTGATGGCCAGGGCGGGCTCCAGCGCGCGGCCCGCGACCCGCCATCCGATGGCCCAGGCCACCGCGGTACAGACCAGCCCGACGATCGCCATGCGCTTGGCGAACCAGAGCAGCGTCGCCCGGGTCGGCTCGAGCGACACCGCGACCTGGAGCAATTGCTCGGGATGCGGCGGCCGGAGTCTGGAGAGGGGGTAGATGATGGTTCGAATGCTCTGATCGCTCCACGACAGCGTCGCGCGCCCGATGGCGCCCTTCCGGGCCGTCTCCAGGGCGTGCACCGGCACCGGGAGCGTGCCGGCGAGGTTGCCGCTCCGGGTCGCGACCTTGCCGTCCGGGGTCAGCACCTGGGTCCAGGGTAGCATCGCCCCGCCCCGCTCCCGTTCGGCGAGACCGAAGTCTTCGCTGGGAAAATGGAATTCGCCGCTGCTGGCCCTCACACCGGCCTCGGCCTGGATCTCCGCAACCTGGATCAGGGAGGCGTCCACCGAGGAAAGCAGGTTGGTGCGAAGCAGAAAGATGGCACCCACCAGCAATGTGATCGCCAGCACGAGCGCCTGCACCGTGACACGGAGCGCCAATGCCGACCGGAACGACTTCATGGACCGCTCAGGCGGGATCCGACCGAAGCGTATAGCCCACGCCGCGGACGGTGTGGATCAATCGCGGCTCACCGGCACGCTCGAGCGCGCTCCTCAGGGTGGAAATATGCGCATCTACCAGGTTTGATTCAGGGTCGAACGTCAGATTCCACACCTCCCGCAACAGCTCCGAGCGGCTGACCGCGCGCCCGGCGTGCAGCATGAGATACTCCAGGAGGCGGAACTGGCGGGGAGCGAGGGGAATGGTTCGGTCGCCGCGGCGCACGCTCCGCTTGAGACGGTCCAGCTCGAGCGATCCGGCCTGCAGCACCCCCTTGACCCCGGGAGCCCCCTGTCGCCGAGTCAGCGCGCGCACTCGCGCCAGCAACTCGACCAGCGCGAATGGCTTCACCAGGTAATCATCGGCCCCCGCGTCGAGCCCGACCGCCACGTCCTGGGGAGAATCGCGCCCGGTCAGAATCAGAATCGGGGCGACGATGCCCTCCTGGCGCAGTGTCGTGCAGACCTCGATTCCGTTCGGTTCGGGGATCTGGATGTCCAGGACGATGAGATCGTGAGGCGGCTTGCTTCTTCCCTTCGCGAGGGCAGTATTTCCATCGAAGGCGGTGTCGACGGTGTGCCCGTCTTCCTCCAGGCTCTGCTGGAGAAAATTCACCGTCCGCTCGTCGTCTTCGACAACCAGTATGTGCACGTGCTGCCTCCTGGAGCGCGGTCCCGAATGAAAAGTCCCGTGGCTCAAAGTTACACAATATTAAATTCTCCGCTACCTTAATCTATTATGACGATATGACGATCGCCCAGAGCCCCCTCCTCGATTTCGGTGACCAGCGCGCGTTGGATGCCTCATTATCGGTCATGGCCCGGGAGCTCCGCGGATCCATGATCCTCGGCATCGCCGCCGATGTCCGGGCTCTGGCGGCGACCGGTCGGCCGATATGCAACCTGACCGTCGGGGACTTCGACCCCCGGCAGTTCCCCATCCCGGCTCGGCTGAAGCAGCTGGTGGTCGAGGCGCTCGACGAAGGGGAAACCAACTATCCCCCGTCCGATGGGCTGGCATCGCTGCGGCAGTCGGTGGTGGATTTCGTCGGTCGCGAGCACGGGGTCACCACACCGGTGCAATCGGTGATCATCACCGCGGGGGGTCGCCCGGCGATCTACGCGGTGTTCCGGTGCCTGCTGAATCCGGGGGATGTCGTGGTCTACCCGGTGCCCAGCTGGAACAACGACTACTACGCCGGGATGGTCGGGGCGCGCACCAAACCGGTCCGCACCAGCGCGGAAGACGATTTCCAGCCCACCCTCGCGCTGCTCGAGCCCCATCTCGATTCCGCCACCCTGCTGTGTCTGTGCTCGCCGGCCAACCCGACCGGCACGATTCTCCCGCCCGAGACCCTGCGGGAGATCATGGAGGCGGTGGTGGAGGAGAATGTCCGGCGGGCCCGGACCGGTCGCCGCGCGCTGTTCGTGTTGCACGATCTGATGTACGGCTCACTGGTCTTTCGGGAAGCCGCGCATGCCCACCCGCTGGCCCTGGTCCCCGCCGCGGCGCCGTGGGTGATCACGGTGGACGGGATATCCAAGGCCTTTGCCGGCACGGGACTTCGGGTAGGCTGGGCCGTCGGGGCTCCGGCGGTGATCGCGCGGATGAAGGATTTTCTGGGGCACGTGGGCGCCTGGGCGCCGCGGCCGGAGCAGGCGGCCACCGCAAAATTTCTGGCCGATGCGCCGGCGATCGCCGGGTATCGCGCCCAGATGGATACGGCGCTCGTCAGCCGCCTCGACGCACTGTATGACGGATTTGCTTCGCTTCGAGGGGCCGGGCACCCGGTGAACTGCGTGCGGCCCCAGGGGGCGATCTATCTCTCGCTGCAGCTGGACCTGATCGGGCGCCGGGTCGGTGGAGCGCCGATCACGAATAACGATGGCATTCGAAGACTGCTGCTGGAACAGGCCGGTATCGCGGTGGTGCCGTTCGACGCCTTTGGTCTCACCGATCAGACCGGGTGGTTCCGGATCTCCGCCGGGGCCGTCTCGGTCCAGGACATTACCGACGGCCTGGAACGGATCAGGATCCTGCTGGAGGGAATCCGGGACGGCGCCCCGGGCGACTAGGCCCGGGCGCCGGCATACCCGCCGGGATTCTGGGTCTGCCACCTCCAGGCATCGGCGCACATCTCATCCAATCCCCGTTTCGCGCTCCACCCCAGCTCGGCTCGCGCTCGAGCCGGATCGGCCCACGCCTCGGCGACGTCGCCGGGACGGCGAGGACGCAGGCGGTGGGGAATGGTGCGCCCGACAACGCGCTCGAAGGCATGCAGGATTTCCAGCACGCTGTACCCGGTGCCGGTTCCCAGGTTGCAGACCACGAGGCCCGGGTGCCGGGACAGCTTGTCGAGCGCGGCGAGGTGGCCTTCGGCCAGGTCGGTCACGTGGATGTAGTCGCGCACACCGGTCCCGTCGCGGGTCGGGTAGTCGCTGCCAAGGACGTTGAGCGCCTCGAGCTTGCCCACCGCCACCTGGGTGATGTAGGGCACCAGGTTGCTGGGAACGCCGTTGGGGTCTTCGCCGATCTGTCCGCTGGGATCGGCCCCCACGGGATTGAAGTAGCGCAGCAGCGCGATGTGCCAGGAAGGGTCGGCCCGATACAGATCCGCCAGCATGCGCTCGATGGTGAGCTTGGTCATGCCGTAGGGATTCACCGCGGAGGTCGGGAAATCTTCCCGAATCGGCACCGAGGCCGGGTCCCCATAGACCGTACAAGAAGACGAGAACACCAGAATCTTCACCCCGTGCCGGACCATCGCCTCGAGCAGCCGCACGGTACCGACCACGTTGTTGTCCCAGTAGAGCAGCGGCTGCTCCACCGATTCTCCCACCGCCTTGAGTCCGGCGAAGTGCATCACCGAATCGATCTGGTGGCTGGAGAAAATCTGCTCCAGGGCCGCGGCGTCCCGCAAATCCGCCCGATAGAACGTGAGATCGCGGCCGGCGAGGGTCCGGACCCGGCGCAACGATTCCTCGTTGCTGTTGCACAGATTATCGACCACGACCACGTCGCGACCGGCCCGGAGCAGCTCCAGACAGGCGTGACTTCCGATGTACCCCGCCCCGCCGGTGACCAGAATCGCCACGGTCAGCGCTCCGAGTCGGGCTTCGGGGGTTCGGCCGCCGGCGCGAATCCGTTGGGAGGAGCGAAGAGCGACCGGTCCAGGGGCTTCGCCTCCACCCGGCGGACCTCCCACATGGTATTCCCGACGGTGTCGGCGAGTCGCAGGGCGAAGGAGCCATCCTTGAGGAGTTTCTGCGCCCACGTTGGCGGCTCCTCGGCCTCCATCGACTGGCCGATGTTGCCGAACAACCCGCCCACGCCACCCAGCGCCCCCAGCTCGGTGGTCAGGCAAATGTCGTAGACCTTGCTCACGTCACGATAGCGGTAAACCGTGCACTTGTGTCCGGCGATGACCGCGCTCTTGCCCGACGAAATCATGGACGCGCCCTTGAGCAGGCTGGCCGAGAGCTTCCGGACGGAATCGGTCGACCGCATGACTTCGGCGAAGCTCGTCGTGGTATAGATCTTCTGGTCGGCGAACAGCACGTACTGCTTTCGGGCCTGCCCGTCGCTGATCATCACGATCGGGGACTGCCCCGGCGCCGAGAGCTCGAGGCGCATCAAGTCACCCTTGATGTAGTATTGCATACCCGCTCGCGATGGCATGCTGGCCGAGTGCACCTCGAGGGTGCCCTCGAAGCGCTGGGCCTGCAGGGGGAGCGCCACCAGCAACCCGGCCGCGATGGCGATCAGCGGCCTGGCGGAGTACAAATCGGTTCTCGTCATGGGACCTCGTCGGGAAAAAGAAAAACGCGACCCGGCTCTACCGAGTCGCGTCTTTGCAAGCAATGCGCCGCGAAGGAATCGAACCTTCAACCTAGTGATTAAGAGTCACTTGCTCTGCCAATTGAGCTAGCGGCGCTGGGATAATGTCTCGTCGGTGTGCCGCCCAGCCCGACAATGTGTCTCGGTCCTGACCCCCATGACCCCAACGGGAATCGAACCCGTATTACCACCTTGAAAGAGTGGTGTCCTGACCGTTAGACGATGGGGCCCCGTTTGGGCCTGGTCATAGCGCTAACGGGATTCGAACCCGTGTACCAGCCTTGAGAGGGCTGTGTCCTAGGCCACTAGACGATAGCGCCGCGCCGGCAGGGACCTGGGTCCTGCTCCAAGCAGGCCCGGCAGGAATCGAACCTGCAACCCCCGGTTTTGGAGACCGGTGCTCTACCAATTGAGCTACGGACCTATGGCATCCCGAGCGGTGCCCCGCTCGCCGTGCGTTACCAGGGTGGCTGACGGGACTTGAACCCGCAACCTCCGGAGCCACAGTCCGGCGCTCTAACCGATTGAGCTACAACCACCACGCGGTTGTTCCGTCCCGCCGTCCTGCAAGCCGCGTATGATACTGCAGCGACAGCGTTTCGGTCAAGGTAACGGGTCCGGCCACAGGGCTCGGGCCACGGTGGCTCCCAGCACCAGACAGCCCCCTCCAATCGCCAGCATTCCGGGTACCTCGCCGTGGACCAGCCAGGTCCAGATCGGGTTGAGGGCCGGCTCGACCAGAAGGAGGACCGAGACCTCCAGGGCGGGAAGTCTGGCCACGCCCTTGGCGACGAAATAGTAGGCCAGACCGATCTGGAAAACCCCGAGGTAAATCAGCGTCCCCCAGTCCGCGGGGGAGTGGTGTCCCAGCGGGAGGGCCATCGGCAACGTGACCGCACAGGCGAGAAAATTCCCCATCGCGGCGGCGGTGAGCGAGGTGGCCCCGTGCACCTCTCCTTCCCGCCCCAGCCACCGGAACCCCACGACGGCGAAGGCGAAGGTGATTCCGGATGCGACGGCGAGGAGATTGCCGGTCGGGGGATCCGGGGCGGTGGCGACCGCGGACTGATGGCCGAGGAAGAAGAGGGCGAGTCCGGCGCCGATCGGGATCATGAACAGCACGTCGCGGGCGGATACGCGCTCCCGCAGCAGCAGCGGACCCAGGGCAAGCACGTACAGTGGACTGGCGGCCTGAATGAAGATCGCATTGGCGCTGGTGGTCAGGCGATTGGCCAGCACAAAGCAGATGCAGGTAGCCGCGTAGGCCGCGCCGACCAGAAGTGGGCGCCAGCCCCAGCCGCGGCGGGCGCCCGGGACCAGCAGAAGCAGTGTCAGGCCGGCAATGCCGGACCTGAGGCTCGCGATCTGCCAACCGGTGAAGTGGGCCCATTTGATCGCCGCCCCGCCGGTGGAGAACAAGACCGAGGCGACGATGAGGGCGAGCGCCGCCCGGCGATGGCTGTTCGGCATGGGGCAAAGTTACCACGACAGGTGTGGGCCCAACCCCCATTCGGCGCGGAACTTGCCCCTTGCTTGGCTGCTCGGCTGAATTCATGACGGTTGGCGGCGATCTGCGTTGGCCGGTTGATCGGGCGGCTTCCGTAAACCGTAGCGACTCGGCCGAATACTGGAAGTCTTTCAACGGAAACATGTTAAGCGCTATCCCATTACCACCCCCAAGGGAATGGTCTCGACCGGGTCTGCCCGGTTTGGGCGGTGGAAAGTCCGACATCCGGAGGACAGATATGCAGCGTCGTTCAGGCCGCGTGTGGACCGCCTTGGCCCCGGTGTTTGCCGCAATGATCCTTGCGAGTTGCGCCAAGGATTTGGGCACGGGGCCGAGACTCGCCACCCTGGTTGGGGTTTCAGGGGACGGGCAGTCGGGCGCCATTGGCGCCACTCTCCAACAGCCCCTGGTGATCAAGGTTCTGGACCAGAGCGGGATTCCGGTCGTGGGCGAGACCATCGTCTGGCAAGTGACCGCCGGCGGTGGTTCGGTCCTGCCGAGTCAGTCGACGACTGATGCCAATGGCATCGCGTCAACGACGCTCCGCCTCGGAACCACGATCGGGACCAATCGGGTCCTGGCCACTCTGGGCGACCTCGATCCGGTCGTCTTTACGGCCAGCGCGACCGCGGCTCCGCCCACCAAGCTGCTGCAGGTTGGCGGCGACGGACAAATCGCGAGCGTCGGCACCCAGCTGCCGGTCGATCTGTCGGTGCAGGTGACCGACGCGGTCGGGAATCCGAAGCCCGGTGTGCTGATCACCTTCGCGGTCACCTCCGGCGGCGGCACGCTGAGCGCCGCGAGCGCCCTGTCGGACGCGACCGGCACGGCAAGCGTGCACTGGACGCTGGGCGCGCTGGCCGGAACCCAAACCGCCACTGCGTCGGTGAGCGGCCTGACCTCGGTGATCTTCACCGCGACCGGTCGAGCCAGCATCCCCGATGCCTTGACCATCCTGAGCGGAAACAATCAGAGCGGCTCCCCGGGAGCACCGCTCCCCGACTCGCTGCGCGTCAAGCTCACCGATCGATTTGGTAATCCGGTGAGCGGCGTCGCCATCACCTTCAGCGCCAACCCCGGCGCCGGTACGGTCAACCCGACGGTGGTCACTACCGACGCCAACGGCCGCGCGGCCACCCGCTGGACCCTGGGCAGCACGGGCGGCCCGCAGAGCGTCACGGTGACGGGCGGCGGCTTCACCCAGACCTTCATCGGTGGCGCCAACGTCCGGTACACCTCGATCAGCGCCGGCGGACGGAGCACCTGCGGTATCTCGACCGACAACGTCATGCTGTGCTGGGGCTATAACGGCGAGGGTCAGCTGGGCATCGGCCAGGGCGCAGTGGGCTCCGGACCGGTATTCGCCTTCCCGCAGCCGACCGGCGCCACGGGCAACCTGACCTTCCGGCAGATCGTGGCCGCGCTGTATCACACCTGCGCGGTGACCTTCTCCAGCGTCGCATACTGCTGGGGCGTGAATTTCGACGGCCGTTTGGGCGATAACTCGCTGGTCGCGTCGGTCGAGCCGAAACAGCTGGTCACCGCAGTCTCGTTCCGCCAGATGGCAGTGAGCCGCAATCACACCTGCGGGCTTTCCCTGTCGGACCGGGTGTACTGCTGGGGCTACGCGGGAGACGGTCAGATCGGCGATGGCATCATGGGTCCGCCGATCTCTCCGCGCGATTCCGTGCTCGTCCCGACCGAAGTCGCGGGTGATGCCACGCTTCGCTACATGGCGATCGCGGCGGGGGGCCAGCACACCTGCGCCCTGACGAATGGCTCGGCGGCCTACTGCTGGGGGTTCAATTCGACGGGACAGCTGGGCAACGGTGGAACGTCACGAGACAGCGTGCCGACCGCGGTGTCCGGCGGGCTCAGCTTCAGTGCGATCTCGGCCGGTTACACCCACACCTGCGCGGTATCGCTGGCGGGCGCGGGCTATTGCTGGGGCGGCAACGCCAGTGGCCAGTTAGGCACCGGAGCGGCCGGCAACACCAGCACCCCGGCGCCGGTCAGCGGTGGACTGGTGTTCGTGGCGATCTCGGCGGGCGAGGCCCACAGCTGCGGTCTCACGAGCGCAGGCGCGGTCTACTGCTGGGGCAGCAATGCCTTCGGTCAGCTCGGCACCGGCAACCAGAACAATCAGACCACGCCGGCGGCGGTTGCTGGAGGCCTGGTCTTCAGTTCCGTCTCCGCGGGCGATCAGCATACCTGCGCAGTCACCACCGACCACATCGTCTACTGCTGGGGCGACAACCAGTATGGACAGCTGGGCACCGGGACGGCCTCGGCCATCGCGGTAACCACTCCCGCGAAGGTGGCGTTCCAGCCGTAGTCAGAGGCTAAGAGGCCACGACGCTAAGAGGCTAGGAGACAAGAACCCCCCGGGAGCAGATCCCGGGGGGTTCTTTCCTAGCGTCTTCGCGTCTTAGCCTCTTAGCGTCCTGTCACCGACCCCTGCTGTGCAACAATGCCCGGCAGCCGCATCTCCCGGCCGAACCCCAAGTCCGGGAGGACCCGATGTCCCGAGCACCGCTGGCCCTGCTCCTGCTCGCCGTTCCCGCTGCCCCACTCGCCGCCCAGGGTTGGATCGACCTGGAGCGACCCGCCATCGTCCGAGGCCCCGCCGCGCTGGTCCGGGTGGGCTCCAGCGTGCGGGTCGTGGTCGATGGGAGAGTCGCCCGCTTCGAAGTGCAGGAGAGGTTCCGCAATGCCGGGGCGACCGTCGCGGAAGGGACCTACCATTACCCGCTCCCGGGCGAGGCGGTGTTCAGCGACTTCTCCCTGTTCCAGGGCGAGCAGGAGCTCAAGGGAGAGATGATGGCGGCGGACCAGGCCCGCACCATCTACGAGGGCATCGTCCGCCGGCTCAAGGACCCCGCCCTGCTCACGCTGGTGGGACATGGATTGATCCGGGCCCAGGTGTTTCCGGTTCAGCCCGGCGAGACCCGCACCGTCACCCTCCGATACACCCAGCTCCTGGGCCGGGAGGCCGACGCGCTTCGAGTGCGGTATGCCGCGGGTGACCGCGGCCAGGCGCCGGTCACCATGTCGATCGAGGTCCGCCGGGAAGCCGAATTCTCGACCGCCTACTCGCCGACCAATGCGATCACCCAGCAGCGCCGCGACGGGACTCTCCGCATCACGGTCGCTCCCCCGGTCCAGGGCGACGTGGACCTCGTGCTGCCCTTCAGCCGCGGTCTGGTAGGCGGCACGGTGCTGACCCACCGCGAGCCCAACGACGACGGATTCGCGCTCCTGTTCCTCTCTCCGCCGGCGGCATCCGAAACTGCTCCGGTTGGCCGCGATCTCACCCTCGTGGTCGATGTTTCCGGCTCGATGAGCGGCGACAAGATCGATCAGGCCAAGTCCGCGCTGCTCGCGGCGCTGGGGAGTCTCCGGTCCACCGACCGATTCCGGCTGATTGCGTTCAGCAATGGCGTCCGTCATTTCCGCGATGGGTTCACCGCGGCCACGTCGGATGCCGTCAGCGATGCCCGAGGATTCGTGGACGGGCTGGTGGCCAACGGCGGCACCAACCTGGCGGGCGCGGTCGAGGCGGCGCTGAGTGGAACTTCCGAGAACGAGCGTATGCAGGTCGTGATGCTGCTCACCGACGGGATCCCGTCGATCGGAGAGCAGGCCCCCGACCGGATCGCGGCGGAAGCGTCGGGGCGGATCGGCCGTACCAGGATATTCACCGTGGGAGTGGGCCATGACGTCAACACCTACCTGCTGGACCGCCTGGCGGTGGAAGGCCGGGGCAGTGCCACCTATGTGGCGCCGGGTGCCGATGTCGGCGATGCGGTTGGCGGGGTGCTGGCCAAGCTGTCGCGCCCCGCGCTGATGGATCTTCGCATCGTCAGCGCCCCGGTATCGCTCACCGAAACGGCACCCGCCGTGCTGCCGGACCTCTTCTTCGGCGAGGAGCTGGTGGTGCTGGCCCGGTATCACGGGCAGGGCTCCGGACCCGTGGTGATCGAGGGCACCCGCAATGGCCGTCGGGAACGGTTCACCCTGACGGCGGAATTTGCCGGCCACGAGGCCGGTAACGAGTACATCCCGCCGCTCTGGGCTTCTCGCCGCATCGGAGAGCTGACCCGGCAGATCCGGCTCGAGGGCTCCTCGCCCGAGTTGGTGAACCGGGTGCGTGACCTGGGTCTCCGCTATGGAATTCTCACCGAGTACACGGCCTACCTGGTGCAGGAGCCCGGGACGATCGCGTCCGCCCCGCCGCCGATGCCGATGACCTCGGGCGCGGCGGCGGCGCGAAGCAGGACCGGAGAGCGCGAGTTCGACGCCGCCAAGGCCAGCGCCGACCTCTCCCGCAGCGGCACGCTGCAGGCGGCCAATGAGGCGGCGGCGCTCCGGCTGGATGAGATCGTCGTGACCGGCACTGGAGACGGCCGGGGCGCGAAGCGGGAGATCAGACGGGTCGGCGGCAAGGTCTTCGCCAAGGACAAGGGCGTCTGGACCGACCTCTCGCACCGGGATACTCTCAAGGTCACCACGATCG
>DASYPZ010000432.1:0-2344 GCA_036006105.1 Gemmatimonadales bacterium
CCCCGCCGCGGCGGGCCGCTCCGCGCCGCCATCGGCCGAGCAATTCTCCGGCTCACCGGCTGGCGCATCGAGGGCGCCCTGCCCGACCGGCCCAAGCTGGTGATCACCGCCGTCCCCCACTCCTCCAACTGGGATTTCATCATCGGCATCGCGGTCGTGTTCGCGCTCAGGCTGGACATCCACTTCATCGGCAAAGCCGAGTTGTTTCGTGGTCCCCTCGGCGCGCTGATGCGCTGGCTGGGAGGCATGCCGGTCGATCGCCATCACCCCGGCGGGTTCGTGGAGCAGATGGTCGAAGCATTCGCGAAGCACGACCGGCTTCTTCTCGCGGTCGCGCCGGAGGGCACCCGGAAACCGGTGGACCGGTGGAAGAGCGGCTTCTACCGCATTGCGCTGGGAGCGGAGGTTCCCATCGTGCCGGGCTACTTCGACAACGGCCGGAAGCGGGTAGGCTTCGGCGCCGCCGTCATGCCGACCGGCGACGCCGAGAGAGATATCGCGGAACTGCGTGCCTTCTACGGGCCGATTCCGCGGCGCGATGGCCGGCCTACGGCTTCTGTGCCGGAGCCGGCTTCGCAGACATATCCGGCATCGGCGGAGGAACATCGGAGTTGAACATGTCCCGAGTGACCTTCCACGAGCCGCCCTGCTTCCGCCAGATCTCCAGATACTTCCCCGAATCCGCCACGGCGGGCGCTCCCGGCGGGGCCATCGTCATCGTGTAGCGGCCCCGCGCGTAGGCGAGATCGCCCGCGCCGACGATTTCTTCGCCATGCAGCTCGAACGCCGTGATGGGCGGAAATGTTCGCAGCACGGCCTCGATGGCGGCGTGCCCGGTTGCCGCCGGCATGCCCGGAGCCAGTATGATCGCGTCATCGGCGTAGTACGCCTTGACCAGCGCGGCGTAATCACCGGAGATCGCCATCGGCGCGAAGGTGCGATCGATGGAGTCGATGGCGGCCTTGTCGGCGACCGACAGCTCGGCGGGGGCTCCGGATCCGGCCGGCGGACAGCCGGCGAGCAGCAGAACGGCGGCGGCCGGGAGAACGGGGAAGCGCATCGGTTTCCTCCGCTTGATGGGGGGACGGAGGCGGGAACCTACTCTCCGGGCGACGCTCGTCAAGCGCCCGGCACGATGTGGCCCTCCCGCGCGAGCCGCTCGCGAGCCCAGGCCATCACCTTGGGCGATGCCCCGCGTTCCTCCGGGTGGTGCACCCGCCACCGGGCGATGTGCACCTCATGCTCCGCGATGCTCTGGCTGCCACCGACGATCGCCTCGGCGTCCCCGATACCGGGGGCCCGGTCGAGTGGAACCGAGTACTCGCAAGCTGCGCCGTCGGTGCCGAGCGGCGCGCCGCAGGTGCGACAGATGGCCATGGCCGAAAGATAAGTGATGAGTCGTGAGCCATGAGACATGAGCCACGACGCCGGAGCCATAAGCTGAGGGGATCCTCTCATGACTCGCGACTCGTGACTCACGCCTCACGACGTAACGACTTACGACCTACGACTTACTTCTGGGTCCTGACTTCCTGGCGCTCCTTCCCGTTGGATGACTTGATCGGAATCTCCTTGGGCCGCGCCCGCTCCACCTTGGGCAGGGTCACGGTGAGCACCCCGTGCTCCGCCGAGGCCTGGATCTGATCGGGGTCCACGGTGGTGGGCAGGGTGAAGCTTCGCTCGAAGCTGCCGTAACTCCGCTCATAGCGGTGCCAGCGCTCCTTGTCTTCCTCGAATACCTGGCGCTTCTCACCGCGAATCGTGAGCACCTGGTTTTCCAGGCTGAGCTTCACGTCCTCGGGACGCACCCCGGGCAGCTCCACGACGATCTTGAGATGTTCCTGGTCCTCGACGACGTCGACAGAGGGGATCCATGCCGTTGCCAGGGTGCCGCCATCGAAGCCACTGCCCAGGGCTTCGTCCATCATGCGGTTGAGCCGGTTCAGGCTGCTGAATAGATCGGTCGCGGGCTCGGAGGCCCGGCGAGTACGCGTGAGATACATGGTGCCCTCCAAAGCTTGGGTTGTTTTAGGGATGGGAGGGAGAAGTTTCGCCTCCCATACGGGGAGACGACCGTGCAGCCCGCATGCCCACGGGGGGATGGCCGATTCGGCCATAGTGGCAAATCGGTCCGCCAGAGTTGGAGCAGAAACTGTCTAATTGGCCCTGAACGAGCTTCAGGCGCCCAGCGGCTCCCGCTGATACTGGTGCTGCAGTCCAGGGTGCCGGCTCCGGAGATAGAACCCCATGGCGATCAAGGACAGGGTGTTTGCCGCCAGCACGGACCACCACGGGAAGAGACTGCTGGTGCCGGTGAAGAGAGCGAAGGTCACCACAAAGAAGA
>DASYPZ010000433.1:0-4265 GCA_036006105.1 Gemmatimonadales bacterium
TCGTTCTCGCTCGATCCGATGCTCTCGGCCTACTGGCCCGACCCGCATCAGACCGAGGACAAGAAGGCGTGGATCACCCGCAAGCTCGACCGGTTCAACGCCGCCTTCGGCCGTCTGGCGATCCGCTACAAGCGGGTGATCGCGTGGGCGCTGGATCACCGGCTCGCCGTGGTCGCGTTGTCGGTCGGCACCTTCGTCTTCGCGCTGGCGATGCCCAAGCTCGGTCTGGTCGGCACCAGCTTCATCCCGGTGGACGACAAGTCCGAGTTCACGGTCCAGCTGGAGACCCCGCCGGGCTCCAATCTCGAGTACACCCGGCGCAAGGCC
Organism: Gemmatimonadales bacterium; assembly: GCA_036006105.1. Classification (GTDB taxonomy): domain Bacteria; phylum Gemmatimonadota; class Gemmatimonadetes; order Gemmatimonadales; family GWC2-71-9; genus JABFSM01. The sequence continues at coordinate 328 of DASYPZ010000433.1, forward strand.
GAGGAGGTGGGCCGGCTGATTCGGGCTCACCCCGAGATCCGCTACACCTACACGACGCTAGGTGCCGGGCAGACGGGGGGAGTTGACGAGGGCCTGATCTACGTCAAGATGACGCCCAAGCATGAGCGGCGGATCTCGGCGGAGGAATTCGCCGGCATCATGCGGGGGGAAATCCGGAGCGTCGCGGGGGTCAAGCTGGCGGTCTTCACCACCGATATCGGCGGTGGCCGCAAACAGCTCCAGCTGGAGGTCCGCGGCGCCGACCTCACGTCGCTCAATGCCGTGGCCGAACAGGTGCGGGCGGAAATCGAACAGGTGCCCAACGCGGTCGACCTGTCCCTCTCGACCAAGGGCCAGAAACCCGAGATCAGCGTCGACGTGGACCGCGGGATCGCGGGCAGCCTCGGCGTCACCGTCGGCCAGGTCGCCCAGTCACTGCGCCCGGCGTTTGCCGGAATCGACGCCGGTGACTGGCTGGATCCGAGCGGCGAGACCCGCGACGTCATGGTGCGACTCTCCCCCGAGGCGCGCCAGCGCCTCACCGATCTGCGCGACCTGCCGCTGGTCATCCCGGGGTCCGCGACCTCGGCCCCGACCACGGTCCCCTTGGGCCAGGTGGCGAAGATTACCCAGGGCTTCGGACCGGCGGTGATCGATCACCTCAACCGGGACCTGGTGGTCATCGTAGGCTGGAATGCGTCCGGCCGCTCCACCGGCGAGGTCATGGCCGACGCCCAGGCCCGGGTGTCCCGCCTGCCGTTGCCCGAAGGGGTCACGATCACCCAGGGAGGCGACGCCGCGCAGCAGACCGAGATCTTCGGGAATATCTTTCTGGCGCTCGGGGTGGCCGCGCTGTTCATGTACCTGATCCTGGCAATCCAGTTCGGCTCGTTCGTCGATCCGCTGGCGATCATGTTGTCGCTTCCGCTGTCGTTGATCGGGGTCATGCTGGCACTCGCGGTGACCGGAACCTCGATCAACATCATGAGCCTGATCGGGGTCATTCTGCTGATGGGCATCGTGGCCAAGAACGCGATTCTGCTGGTGGATTTCGCCAAGTGGTCGCGGGAGCGCGACGGGAAACCGCTGCGCGACGCGCTGATCGAGGCGGGCGCCATCCGGTTGCGGCCCATCCTGATGACCACCTTCGCGCTGGTGGCCGGCATGATGCCGATCGCGCTGGGCACCGGCGAGGGGTCCCAGTTCCGGGCCCCGCTCGGGGTGGCGGTGATCGGAGGCGTGATTACCTCCACCGTGCTGACCCTGGTGGCGATACCGACCTACTACGAAATTCTGGACGAAACGCGGGAAAAGCTGCTGCATCTGTCGGCCCGGATCTTCCGGAGCCGGCGGACTCCGCCGGCTTCCGCACCGCTTCCCGAGGACTCCCGATGAGCATTCCGGTGCCCCGCACCCGCAACGCGATGATCAAGGATTCGCCCGACCACCATGACGCCGACCTGGTGCTCCGGCTCTACGACCTCCGCCGCGAGCCGGTCCTGCGCGAATCCCGGCGCTGGCTCTCGGCCGAGTTCTGGCCCAAGAGCGCCGAGGAGGTCCTGGCGCTCACCAAGGCCGACCATCCGAGCAATGCGATGTTCCGCCAGGTGGTGGGTTACTGGGAAATGGCCTATGGCCTGGCCCGGCACGGCATCGTGAACCCGGACTACCTGGCCGAGAACGCCGGTGAAGGCATCTTCCTCTTTGCCAAAGTGCAGCCCTGGCTGACCGAGCTGCGCGCGGCCAGCTCGCCCAAGAGCCTGCGCAACACCGAATGGATCAGTACCCAATGCGAGGAAGGCCGGGAGCTGTTCGCCTATTTCCGTCAGCGCGTCGAGAAGGCGCTGGCCGCCCGCCGGGGAGCCTGATGGCAGAGCCCGAGAAGAAGAAAAAGAAGGTCACGCTCGGGGTCGCGTGGCGGGAAGCCCGGGAGCTCATCTGGCGCTACCGGAGCCGGATGGCGCTCGGGTTCTTCATCATGCTGGTCAACCAGGTGGCCGGGCTGGTGCTGCCGGCCAGCTCGAAGTTCCTGATCGACAATGTCATCAAAGGCGGGCAGCGTCACCTGCTGCTGCCGATCGCGCTCGCCGTGCTGGGCGCCACGGTGATCCAGGCCGTCACCTCATTCTCGCTGGTGCGGGTACTCGGCGTGGCGGCGCAGCGGGCCATCACCGACCTTCGTCGCGAAGTCCAGGCCCATGTGCTGCGCCTCCCGGTCCGTTATTTCGATTCCACTCAGACCGGCATTCTCCTCTCCCGCGTGATGAATGACGCCGAGGGGATCCGGAACCTGGTGGGCACCGGGCTGGTGCAACTGGCCGGCGGACTGGTCAAGGCCGCGATTGCCATGGGGGCGCTGTTCTGGCTCAACTGGCGGCTCACTACCGGGACCCTGGTCGTGCTCCTGGTGTTTGCGGGCGGCATGGCCTTCGCCTTCACCAAGCTGCGGCCGATCTTCCGGGAGCGAAACAAGCTGATGGCCGCGGTGAGCGGCCGGCTCACCGAGTCGTTCGGCGGCATCCGGATCGTCAAGTCCTACGTGGCGGAGCGGCGGGAAGACTACGTCTTCACCAAAGGGATCAATTCCCTGTTCCGCAACGTGGCGACCACCATGATCGGTGTGGGCGGGGTGACGGCGCTCTCGACCGTCGTGGTCGGCGCGATCGGCGCCCTGATGATCTGGGTGGGCGGCAACGACATCATCGGGGGGAAGATGACCCTGGGTGATTTCGTGATGTACATCTTCTTCACCGGCCTGATGGCCGCGCCACTGATTCAGATCGCGTCCATCGGCACCCAGGTCACCGAGGCCTTCGCCGGGCTGGACCGCATCCGCGAAATCCGCTCCATGCGCACCGAGGACGACGAGGACGCCACCCGGCTCCCCCTGCCCAGCGTCGCCGGAGAAATCGTCTTCGACGACGTCACGTTCGAGTACAATCCGGGCGTTCCGGTCCTGAAACACATCTCCTTCCGGGCACCGGCCGGTTCGACCACGGCCCTGGTCGGGTCCAGCGGCTCGGGCAAGAGCACCCTGATGAGCCTGGTCATGGCCTTCAACCGTCCCACCGAAGGCATGGTGTACCTCGACGGGAAGGATCTGGCGAGCCTCCGGCTCCACGACTATCGGAGCCGCCTCGGCATCGTCCTGCAGGACAATTTTCTCTTCGACGGCACCCTGGCCGACAATATCCGGTTCAGCCGGCCTGGGGCGACGATGGAGGATGTGCGGCGGGTGAGTCACGTGGCCCACTGCGACGAATTCATCGACGGCTTCGAGAAACAGTACGACACCATCGTCGGGGAGCGCGGCGTGCGGCTGTCCGGCGGACAGCGGCAGCGGGTGGCGATCGCCCGCGCCATTCTCGCCGATCCCGCGGTCCTCCTGCTCGACGAAGCCACCTCGAGCCTCGACAGCGAGAGCGAGGCCCTGATCCAGGACGGTCTGCGTGCCCTGCGGGCGGGCCGGACCACCTTCGTGATCGCGCACCGGCTCTCCACCATCATGAGCGCCGATCAGATCCTGGTCCTGGAAGCCGGTGAGATCGTCGAGCGGGGGACCCACGCGGAGCTGCTGGCCGCGGATGGCCGCTACCGGCAGCTCTACGACAAGCAATTCCGCCTGGAACGCAATCGTTTCATCAATCCCGGCGAAGACTTTACCCCGGAGCCCGAGGTCGCGACCGCCGGGGCACCGCGGAGACCGGCGGGAGACTAGCCTCCCCGCCGGCTCGCGAGGCCGCGCGCTTTACGGCTTGGGTGCCGCCATGGTCGGCATGACCATGTCACTGTTCCAGATGTTGTCCACCATCAGCCACTTGTCGCCGGTCTTGCGCCAGTGTGAGAGGTACTTGCCCGTGTCGTTGATCGGGTCCTTGGCGCCCGGCGGAGTAATGCTGAACTTGTAGGTCCCCGCATCCACGGCCAGGGGCCCACTC
>DASYPZ010000434.1:0-2786 GCA_036006105.1 Gemmatimonadales bacterium
CCGGAGCTGGCCGCGGTCATCGGAGCGGAGCGGTTTCTCTCCGAGATCAAGACCACGGCGCACCTGCAGCACCCGCACATTCTCCCGCTGTTCGACTCGGGCGCCGCGGATTCGTTCCTGTTCTACGTCATGCCGTTCGTCGAGGGGGAATCGTTGCGCGACCGGTTGAACCGGGAGAAGCAGCTTCCGATTCCGGATGCGGTGCGGATTGCCACGGAGGTGGCCGGCGCGCTCGACTACGCCCATCGTCACGGCATCATCCACCGCGACATCAAGCCCGAGAATATCCTGCTGCACGACGGCAGCGCGCTGGTGGCCGACTTCGGCATCGCGCTGGCCGCGAGCTCAGCCGGCGGCCGCATGACCGAAACCGGGATGTCACTCGGCACACCGCACTACATGAGCCCCGAGCAGGCCATGGGGGACCGGGCGCTCACGCCGCGGAGCGATGTGTATGCTCTCGGCGCGATGACCTATGAGATGCTGCTGGGCGAACCGCCCTTCACCGGCCCGACCGCCCAGTCCATCGTCGCCAAGGTGATGACCGAGAAGCCGGCCGGCCTGACCGCGCGGCGGGACCGGATCCCACCCCAGGTCGAAGACGCGGTGCTCACGGCACTGGAGAAGCTGCCGGCGGATCGGTGGGAGAGTGCCGCCGAGTTTGCGGCTGTGATGCAAGGCGGGAAGACGGGAAGGCGGGAAGCGAGGAGCCGCTCGAAAGCGATGTCCGCCCCCGCGACATCCCGGCTTCCCGTGCTTCTGGGAACCGCGCTTGCGCTCGTGGCCTTTGTGGCTGCGTGGGGCTGGCTGCGCCCGGGCAGGGCGGCCCGCGACGACGGGGCCAGGCGAGTGGATCTCGTGTTGCCTGATTCCATGCCCATCGAGTTCGTGGGCGAGGCGCCGCTTGGAATGGGGCAGACCGCTCTGGCACTGTCACCCGATGGGAAGGGCCTCGTGTACGTGGGGGGCGGCGGGCGGCGGCCTCGGCTGTACTACCGACCGCTCGATCGATTCGATGTCACTCCGCTCGACGGCACGGAGGGCGCCTTCGGCCCCTTTTTCTCGCCGGACGGGGCTTGGATCGGATTCTTCGCGGACAATCAGCTCAAGAAAGTGCCTGCGAAGGGGGGGCCGGTATCGATTCTCGCCGAAGCCACGTTAGCTGCCGGCGCGGCCTGGTCCCGGCAAGGAAGTATCGTTTTCCTGAGCGCGTCCGGGGCGAATCTGCACCGGATCTCCTCCGAGGGTGGGCAGCAGGAAACAATCACGAGACCATGGCCGGGTTATGGGAAAACCCTCACCTATCTGCCGGGTGAGCGTTGGCTCCTCTGCACGGTCTATGCGAATGAAAGCGCGTACGCCCTCGTGGCATATTCGTTCGCAGAACGTGAGAGCCGGATCCTGGTTCGAAAGGGTGTCGCGCGGCCCTGGCATGAGGGCATGCCGGTTCCCGAGGATGCGCTGATCGGCACCACGCCCCGGTATGATGGGCATGGCGCTCTACTCTACACCCGGACCGATGGGACGCTGCTCGCCGTAGGCTTCGATCCCGAACGCCTCGAAACCCGGAACGATCCGGCCATCGTCGCCCTCGGGATTCGTCGCGAGTCGTGGACCGGGCATGGACAGGTCTCGGTCGGACAAGATGCGGTGGCCTATGTGACGGGGAACAATTCGGATGTAGGCTCGCTGGCATGGCTCTATCGGAGCGGGCGGCTCGATACGCTGGCGTTTCCCCGGGTCTACTCTCTCGGGAGCGATGTGGCCCCCGATGGGATGCGCTTTGCGGTGGCGATTCCGGCGATTTCCGGCAGCCTCGAGCTCTGGTCCTATGATTTGTCGAACGGCGAGCGACAGCGGGTGCTGAGTGGACTGTGCTCTTCCGAGGTACGCTGGGCCGCCGATGGCCGCGGGGTCTATGCCTGCCTGAACGGCGCCGGCCTGGTCCGAATCGATCCCGCCCGACCCGGCCGGGTCGATACCCTCGCACCCAATCGCGTCCTCCCCGCCTCCGCATCGAGGGATGGGCGGCTTCTGTTCCTGGGATCGACATCATCCGATTCCATGTTCGTTCTGTCGCTCGATGGCAAGAGCCGGCCGGAGCCTATCTCCTATACCACCGGCGCCGGTGCCTACCAGCCGGCGATCTCCCCTGACGGCCGCTGGGTCGCGTACCTGGGCCGTAACAACGCCGTGTACGTCGAGCCATATCCGCTCACCGGAGAGGTCTACCGTGTCTCCGGCCAGCTCGAGGGCGACGTGCCCTCCTGGTCGAGGAGCGGCGATGAGATCGTATTTCCTTCCGGCTCACGATTGCATTCTGTGCGGATGCAGCCTGGATCTCCGCCACGCTTCGAGCCTCCCAGGCTCATCGCATCTCAGCAGATGGCCAACCTGTCAGGCCGCCCTTACGCCATGGCTCCTGATGGACAGCGATTCCTCATTAGAATGTCCAGCCCGGAGCACTCGGCCCATTCCATTCGGTTGCTGCTGAACGGGTTCGTCGCGGGTGCACTCCGATGAGCCCTTCCCGTCTCACCGCCGCGCTGGCCGACCGCTACCGGATCGAGCGCGAGCTCGGGCAGGGCGGCATGGCCACGGTATACCTGGCCCACGACCTCAAGCACGATCGCCAGGTCGCGATCAAGGTGCTGCGGCCTGAATTGGCGGCGGTCATCGGCGCCGAACGGTTTCTCACCGAGATCAAGACCACGGCGCATTTGCAACACCCGCATATTCTGCCGCTGTTCGACTCGGGCGCCGCGGATTCGTTCCTGTTCTACGTC
>DASYPZ010000435.1:0-25518 GCA_036006105.1 Gemmatimonadales bacterium
CCTGAAGCTCACGAACCGTGAGCTCCTGGCGCTCCAGCGCCAAGAGCAGCCGGCCCCGGATGGGATCAGCCAGGGCAGACAGCCGTTCGAAGACGGCGGGGGCGCTCATTCGTTCAATCCGTGCATCCGGATTGAAGAGTAAAAGCATTTATGGTCGCGGTCAACCCCGCCACTGCTCCGACCAGTCGATCACCCCCACTCTGTGCACCCGACTGGCCAAGAAAGCGTCCAGTGTATGCCACCCCACAGGGGCCCGACCCCGGAAGGACAGATTTCTACCTCTATGAAAACGCCCGGATTGCTCGCTCTGGCTGCCGCTCTCCTGACCGCCGGCCCGCTCGCGGCCCAGGATACGGCGCACGCCGCACCCAAGCCCACTGAAAAGGCCAAGGAAAAGCCCAAGCCGAAGGTGGACATCTCGAAGCTCAAATTCATGTCGGGATGCTGGAGCGGCACGCTCGGGAGCGACAAGGACCGGCTGGACGTCGAGGAATACTGGTCGACCCTGTCGGACAACCTGCTCCTCTCGACCACCCGCTATCTCAAGAAGGGCCACGCGACCGGATTCGAGTTCAGCCGGATCGAAGTGACCGATTCCGGCGCCGTCGTATTCGCCGCTCGGGCCGCGGGTGAGAACGAGGACGATGTCTACCCGATGAAGACTCTGGTGGACGACTACGTCCTCTTCGAGAATCCGACCAAGAAGAAGTTCCCCCAGCGCATCATGTACCGGATGGCCACGGACGGCGCGCTGATTCCCAGGAACGAGGGAGACGGGCCGAGTGTCGAGGTCCGGTTCCACCGGATCAAGTGCCCCGGGGCCGATATCAAGCTCAAGCCCGACGTCTATTAGTCCGCCTACCGCCTGAGGACCCTGGGTCTCCGGACGCAACCCTTTCCGGCTGATTTCCGTCTATTGGGGAAACCCGGACCCAGGAGTCTTCATGTCCCACCCTGCCCGCGCCCTCCGCGCCTTCTCCCTGGCCGCTCTGGTGGCCCTGATCGCCCAGCCCGCCTCCGCTCAGCGCCGCGATCGAGATCGTGGCTGGGACCGCTGCTCCGACTGGGGTGGTGACCGGGACATGGAGCGAGTATGCAACCTGACCGAATCGACGATCGCGGCGCCCGGGGGAACCCTGGTGATCGACGGACGTGTCAATGGGGGCATCACCGTGTACGGCTCGAACCGCCGAGATATCCTGGTTCGCGCCAAGATCTCCGCCAGTGCCCGGACCCGTGAGCGCGCCGAGGCCCTGGCCGACGCGATCCAGATTCACACCGATGGTGGACGCATCTATGCCGAGGGGCCCGACTCGCGCGGCAGAGAATGGTGGTCGGTGGAATTCGAAGTCGATGTCCCGTCGCGCATGGATCTCGAGATGCGCGCCCAGAATGGGGGCATTGCCGTGGCCGATGTCTCCGGCACCCTCCGTATGGAGACCATGAACGGCGGAATTCACCTCGAGTCGGTCAACGGTGATGTGGTGGCCGAGACCACCAACGGCGGTCTGCACGTGGATCTCGATGGTGACGGCTGGGTGGGGAAGGGTCTCGATGCGGTGACCACCAACGGTGGAGTGCACCTCCAGGTGGCGCGGGGTTACTCGGCCCACCTGGAAACCGGGACCGTGAACGGCGGTGTCGACATCGATTTTCCGGTGACGGTACAGGGGAAGATCGGGCGGCGCATCACCACCGATCTCGGGAAGGGCGGTCCCACGATTCGGGTGATCACGACCAACGGCGGAGTGGATGTTCGACGGGGCTTCTGATCTAACCTGCTGAACCGCTCACCCCAGCTCCAGGGCGATGTCGGCCGCCTTGACGCTGTGGGTGAGCGCTCCCACCGACAAATAGTTGGCGCCGGCCCTCGCATACTCCCGGGCATTGTCGAGGGTAATGCCTCCGGTGGCTTCCAGGGCGATCCCGGGCCGAAGGGATCGGGCCAGTTCGCCCCACTCCCGCACCGTCGCCGGGGTCTGGTTGTCGACCAGGATCCGATCGGCATCCGCGCTGCACGCCTCTCGAAGCTGCGCTTCGGTTTCCACCTCCACCTGACAGGCCAGCGCTCCGCGCCGGCGCGCCTCGGCCAGGACTTCCGCGAGCGAGCCCCCGTTTTCGTGGACGGCGCGCCAGTGATTGTCCTTGATCATGATGGTGCGGGAGAGATCGAGCCGGTGGACCCCGCCACCTCCCGCCACCACGGCGGCCGCATCGAAGAGGCGAAGGCCCGGCGCGGTCTTCCGGGTATGGAGAATCCGGCAATCGAAACCCGCCACCGCGAGGACGTAGTCCCGGGTGGCGGTCGCGATGCCGCAGCCCCGCTGCAGGAGATTGAGCAACGGACGCTCCGCCCGGAGAATCTCGGCGAGATCACCCTCGAGGTGTCCGATCGGTCCGGGCTCGCTCACCGCACCTTCGGAGGCGTCCCACCCGGCTGAACACCCCGCCGCCCGTGCCACCGCCTCGGCATAGCGAAGGCCCGCCACGACCGTGCGATGACGGCATTCGATGCGGCCCCGCGCGGCGCGGGGGCTTTGTACCGCCACCGCGGTGGTCAGATCGAGGGAACCATCCTCCGCCAGCACCAGAGCAGCCACTCTCGCCGCGTCGGCGGCGAGATCGGGGAGCGCTTCGGATGGGGTCGGCTGGTTCACGCCCGAAAATACACCGGGGCCCGATCAAGGCTGGAGCCTCGACGGGCCCCGGTCCGCTGCCTCACGGTTGCGCCGGGGCGAGCGCCGCCACCTTCTCCCACGGAGTGAGGGGAAAATGCTGCGCCGCCGTCTGCTTCGGAGTGATGCCGGCTCGGCGGGTTGCCCGGACCACTTCGGTCACGTACAGGGTCGGGTCGGTGGGGTCCTGGAGATAATCGCTGCCCCAGAGCGTGGCACTCCCGGGAAGCCAGGCCATCAGCGCGCCTTCGCTTCCAATGCCGTCGATGGGGTACAGCGCGACTCGACCCCCCGCCAGCCGCAACGAATCAGCGACCGGCATGAACTTGAGCGGATGCCCGGCTCGGTGGGTCTCGAGCCGATCGGGTGTCAGCGTCCAGCGCCGGTTGACGACCTGCTCCAGTATCGGCCTGCTGGTGGGATGCGAAATGATCGTGGCGCCCGAGGCCACCCAGAATCGCACCCCGGCGATGTGCGGCCAGGCCACGTCGGTAACGACCACGACAATCGGGTGGCGGCCGGGGAACAGCCGGCCGATCCAGACCGAATCCTGCCGGGCCCGCTCATCGCCCTGGGTCGCCTCCATCATGAAGACGGTGTCCCGCTCCAGGGTCACCATCTCGGCATAACCGCGATTCTTGAGCAGAAACGTATTGGGGGCGACGCGAATGGTGTCGGGATTGGTCGGGACCAGGAACGCGTCGAGCACCGGCGTCATCCGCAAGGCCGGATCGGGGATCCGGAGATCGGGCGCGCTGTCCTTCGCGACCGGCGCAGCCGCTCCGCCCGGCCCCGAGAGCACCAGGGCGCGGGTGGCCTCTTCCAGGCCGTCGACCAGACGGTAGGACTGGAGCGGGTAGTAACCCGCACCCGTCTGCTGCCAGGTAGTCCAGATGTACTCCGCCCGGACCTGGCCCCAGAGGTAGTGGGGTTCGATTCGGGAGTACAGCACCGGAAAGGCGGTCTTGGGGTCGATCAGCAGCCGTTCCTCGGCGACGCCGGTGCCGCGCGCCAGCGCGATCCGCGGGTATTCCCGATAGACGCAGCGCCCGGCAATCCGCGCATCGGCCGCGGCGCGCCAGTCGTACAGCACGCTCCAGGGGTTGAGCGGACGGTCCTTTCGGGTTGCGGCGTGCTGCGGCTGCATCGGTGTGGCGCTGGTATCACGGCGGATGAAGGTGGCCGAGGGTCCATCGAGAAAGACGGTCCGTGGCCCCCGGGACGGCGTGGTGGCGAAGCCTTCGACTCCGCTGGCGGGGTCATACCAGTACTGTCGCCGGGTATAGAGGGCCAGGTAGGGCGGGTACCAGGGCCGGTCCGACTGATAGTTCCAGCTGTCGGAGACGGTCGCCTCGGACGCAAGCACTGCTCCGTTCAGCCGGTCGGAACCCACGGCCGCGACGGCCCGGCTGATCCATTCGGCGGCGGAGGGCCCTCCGGACAGGGGGGAACAGGTCTGGGCGGCCCCCGGTTCCACCGCGAAACAGAACAGGATCAGGGCGGTCATCGCGACGTTCATCTGGCGCAGCATCAATGGTATCCGGGGAGGGTATGCCTGACATACGGGGCGACCCGACCCCCGGTTGCAACGATTCTCCGCGAGGTTGCGTCATAACCTAAGAACCTTAGGTTATGATACCCTTTCTCAGGGACTCCCATGACGCCCGCCGATCTCGACCTCCTGCGCGGCACGCTCGATCTGCTCCTGCTCAAGGCCTTGAGCTGGGGCCCACTTCACGGACTTGGCGTGGTGCGCTGGATCGAGCGGACCACGCACCAGCGACTCCAGATCGAGGAAGGCGCGCTCTATCCGGCGCTGCATCGGCTGGAGGAACGGGGGTGGCTCGAGGCAGAGTGGGGGTATACCGAGAAGGGCCGGCGGGCCAAGTACTACCAGCTCACCGCGGCGGGGCGCCGTCAGCTCGGCACCGAAATCAGCAAATGGTCGCGGTACAGTGAAGCCATGCGCCTGGTGCTCAGGGCGGAGAGTGCCCAGTGAGCGGCCGATGGGAGGGGTTGCGCCGGGCCTTTCGGTTGCCGCTGGGGCGCCGAGCCGTGAAGCGCGAGGTATCCGACGAGCTCCGCTTTCACCTGGAGGAGCGCATCGACGAGCTGGTCGCCGCCGGGATGTCCCGCGCCGCGGCAGAGCGCGAGGCACGGGCTCGATTCGGTGACTTCCCATCCATCGGGGCCATGGTGGAGAAGATCGACTATCGAATGGCGCGGAAGCGCACCCTGGGCGACACGTTCGAGGCGCTGTGGCGCGATGTGCGGTTCGGCGCGCGGGCGCTGGCCAAGAGTCCGGGCTTCACCCTGGTGGCGGTGCTCACGCTGGCGCTGGGTATCGGTGCCAACACCGCGATCTTCAGCGCGGTCAACCGGGTGCTGCTCCGTCCGCTCGACGTCCCCTTCCTGGACCGGCTGTACGTCGTGCATCAGAACATGCCGGGGATCCATCTCGTCGGGGGGCAGCTCACGCCGTCCGAAGCCGAGGACCTCGCGGCCCGCACCGACCTGTTCGAGGTGTTCGCCGGGGTCAGCGGGGCGAGCTTCAATCTCACCGGCTCCGGAGAGCCGCAGCGTCTGTCCGGGGCCCAGACGATGGGCCGATTCTTCGATCTTTTTTCACTCACGCCGGCCGTCGGCCGCTTCTACCACGCCGAGGATGCCCAGAACGGTAACACGAACGTGGCGGTGCTGAGCAACAGTTTTTGGCGCAGCTGGGGCGGCGGGGATCCCGGGGTCGTCGGGCGATCGATCGAGTTGAATGGCCAGAACTTTCAGGTGATCGGGGTGCTCCCGGCGGCCTTCCGATATCCACAGCGGGCCCAGGTCTTCGTTCCGCTCGAAATCACCCAGCGGATGCGGGAGCAGGGACCGTGGATGATCACGGCGATCGGCCGGCTCAGGCCCGGGATCACGCCCACACAGGTCGGCGCGCAGCTCGAGGGGCTCACCGCGCAGTACACCAAGGATCCCGGCAAGTCGCCGCCTCCGGAATACCATTTCTCCTTCTCCGGCGAGCGCCTGGTGGACTATCTCGCCGGCGAGCTCAAGTCGCTGCTGATACTGCTGATGATCGCGGTCCTCCTGGTGCTGCTCATCGCCTGCGCCAACGTGGCCAACCTGCAGCTGGTGCGGTCGTCCGGGCGGTCGAAGGAGCTGGCGGTGCGCGCCGCGATGGGCGCCGGCCGCTGGCCGATCATGCGGCAGCTCATCGTGGAGAACGCGCTGCTCGCCGGCGTTGGCGGGGCACTCGGGCTGGGCCTCGGGTTTCTGGCGATCCGGGCGCTGCGGGGGATGCAGGCCGCCGAGTTCCCGGCTCTCCGTGATCTCCATCTCGATTCGCCGGTGCTCGCGTTCACCGCCGCGGTGACCACGGTCGCCGTCCTGTTCTTCGGCGTGGTGCCGACGATCGGGGCCGGCCGGACAAGCGTGCAGGGGGTGCTGCGTGACTCGGGGCGGGGGAGCTCGTCGGGCCCGGGACGGAATCGCCTGTTGCGGATCAGCGCGGCGGTCCAGGTTGCTCTCTCGCTGATGCTGCTGCTGGGTGCCGGCCTCTTGATCCGCAGCCTCGCGCTGCTCCTTGCCACCGATCCCGGCTTCAAGCCCGCGCACGTGCTCACCTTCCAGGTGACGCTGCCGTCCACCACCTACCAGCCGCCGCAGCGCGCCGGATTCTTCGATGATATCAGCGCCCGGCTCGGAGCCCTGCCCGGCATCGAGTCCGTGGGCGGCATCAGCGACCTGCCGTTCGGCGGCGGGGAGAACAGCAGCACATTCAAGATCGTAGGGAAGCCGGTCGACCCGGGGCAGCCGGAGCGCCACGCCGACATGCGCTTCACGCAGGGAGACTACTTCAAGACACTGGGGATTCCGCTGATTCGGGGCCGGTTGTTCGGACCGGAAGACCGGAACGGCAGCCCCATGGTGTCGGTGATCGACGAGTCGCTGGCCAAACAGTATTTCGGCACCGAGAATCCGGTCGGACAGAGTCTGAATCAAGGCCCGACCTCCACCATCATCGGCGTGGTCGGGACCATCAAGCACAACGACCTCACCGAGGACGCCAAGCCGGTCATCTACTACCCCTACAGCCAGGCGCCGTGGTACTCGGGACTCTACCTGACCGTTCGGACCCGCCAGGATCCTGCGGCCGTCATGCAGGAGGCCAGGGCGAAGGTGGCCGAAATCGATCGCAATCTTCCGGTATACAACGTCACCCCGTTGCAGGAGCGTCTGGATCAGTCGTTGGGCGCTCGTCGGTTGGCCATGGTTGTCCTGTCGGCATTCGCCGTGGTGGCTCTCCTGCTGGCGCTGCTCGGCGTGTACGGCGTGCTGAGCTACAGCACCAGCCGCCGCGCCCATGAGCTCGGCATCCGGATGGCGCTGGGCGCCGTCCCTGGAGATCTGATTCGCATGGTGCTGGGGAGCGGCCTTGCGCTGACGCTGGTGGGTCTCGCGGTGGGGCTGGCCGGATTCCTGGTCCTGGCCCGGCTGCTTTCCACAGTGCTGTACGGCGTAACCCCGCGCGATCCCGTAACGATCGTGGCCGGCGTCGCGGTCCTGGCATCGGGCGCCATCCTGGCGGCGTACATCCCGGCGCGCCGGGCGGCGCGGGTGGATCCGGTCGAGGCGTTGCGGGAGGAGTAGCCGGCTACAGCAGGTCTTCGAGCACCGCGGCCCTGAGCAGCCTGGCGTAGCGCGGATCGACCGCCAGGCCGCGCCGGTCGAAGGGGAGCTCGGTGAGCACGCGGCGGAGCCGCACCGGACGCCGCTCATAGCCCCGTTCCACCCAGTCCATGGCCTGCTGCCATTCGCCCAGCGCGGCGTAGGTGAGCACGATCTGGTCGGCCGGGGTGCGGGTCAGGGAGGGATCGGCGAAGGGATCGGTGCGTCCGGCCTGCTCCAGGAGGCCTTCGAGCTCGCGCCGCAGATCGCGCCGGAGGGCTTCGGCGGCACCGGCTTCGTCGGTATCCCGGCGCATCTGGTCGGCCCGGTCGTGTTGTTTGGCGTGCCGGAGCCGCGACGCCCGGATCTCGAGCGCCCGCTCGTGTTCACCCAGGCGGACATGGGCCAGCTCCAGCCGCTCCAGCGCGGGTCCGTACCCCGCCTGCAGACCGACGGCACGGCGGAGCGCATCGACCGCCTCCGCGTTGCGCCCGGCGGCGAGCAGCGCATCACCCAGACAGTTCCAGACGTAGGGCGCGTCGGGGGCGTGGGTGGTGGCGGCACGGGCCACCTCCAGCGCCTCCTTGACCCGCCCCAGCACCTTGTACACGACGCTCTGGAATCGCAGCGCCTCGGCATCCTCCGGGGCCAGCGCCACCGCCCGCTCGATGTGCCGCGCGGCGGCATAACAGTCATCGTCGTAGTAGAGCGCGATCTTGGCCAGCGAATTGTGCACTTCGGAGCAACGGTCGTCGGCCGCGAGGGCGTCGAGGAGGAGCTCCCGCCCCTTCAGGTTGGCTTCCTCCGCCGGGTGGAATCCATGACGGCCCATGGTGTAGTGCCAGTTGGCCATGGCGCATAACCCGCGAGCGTTGTGCGGATCGAGGGTCAGAGCCCGCTTGAGATAGGCCCCGGCCTGATCGAGGTGGGAGCGGGCCGCGGCGCCCGCGCTCACGCTCTGGTAGATGGCCTTGAGCCCCTCCGCCACCAGACGATCGGCTTCGCTGGGCTGCACCGGGAGCGTAAGCGTCTCGGTGGTCAGGTCTCCGGCCCGGAGGGCCCGGGCCACGTCGCTCGCGGAGGCCGGGCGCAGGTCCGGCTCCTTGGCGAGCAGCCGCATGATCAGGTTGTTCACCGCGTGCGGCACACCGGCATTCCGCTCCCGCGGAGGCCGAGGCGGATCGGTGATGTGCTTGACCAGCACCCCCATCGGGGTCTCGGCCGTGAACGGGGGGGCTCCGGTCACCAGCTCGTAGAGCACACAGCCCAGGCTGTAGAGATCGGAGCGCCCGTCGAGCCGCGCGTCGCCGCCGGCCTGTTCCGGGCTCATGTACGCCACGGTGCCCAGCACCACCCCCGCCTGGGTCAGCGTCCCCTGCGCCTCGGCCCGCTCGCTGGCGATGTGGGCGATCCCGAAGTCGGCGAGAACGGCACGGCCCCCGACGGTGAAGATGTTCTCCGGCTTCACGTCGCGGTGCACGATGCCGGCGCCGTGGGCGTAGGCCAGCGCTTCCGCCACGTCGGCCCCGAAGGCGGCGGCGTCCTCCGCGGTCATGCGCCGTTCCCGCTGCAGCCGGGCCCGAAGGTTTTCCCCGGCCACGAACGGCATCACGTAGTACAGCCGGCCCCCCGACTCCCCGGAATCGAACAGCGCCACGATGCCGGGATGGACCAGCTTGGCCATGAGCGCGATTTCCCGCTGGAAGCGTTCCGCGCCCACCGAGTGGGAGAGATGGGACGACAGCACCTTGATCGCCACGAACCGATCGAGATGCCGGTCGTGGGCGCGATAGACGACCGCCATGCCGCCGCGACCGATTTCCTGGTCGATCTGGAATCGCTCCGGCAGGATGATGTCGTCCGCAGGTTTCATGAGACCGGCAGGTTCGGGGTTTCCATCGATCGGACCATCAACTTATCAGGGGGATGTCGGTTGCGCTTTATCGGCCCGGCCCCGGCGGCGCGGCTTGACATGCAAGTATTTCCTTGCATATTCACGAATGACCGATACCGACAGGCTCTTCAAGGCGCTGGCCGATTCGAGCCGCCGGGAGCTGCTCGACCGGCTGGTCGCACGGAGCGGCCAGACCCTTTCGGCTCTGTGCGTGGGGCTGGACATGTCCCGGCAGGCGGTCACCCAGCATCTCGAGATCCTGGAGGCGGCCAACCTGGTCGTGTCGGTGATGCAGGGGCGGGAAAAACTCCACTTTCTGAATCCGGTGCCGATCCACGAAGTGTTCGACCGCTGGATTCGCAAGTTCGAGCGGCCCCGGCTGCGGGCGCTCGGAGACTTCAAGAGGCAGCTCGAGAGGAGACGGCGGTGAAGAAAGCCACGTTCATGTACGTCGTGTACATCGCCACCACGCCGGAAGAGGCCTGGAAGGCGCTGGTCGAAGGCGAGGTCACCCGGCAGTACTGGGGGCGGATGAATGTCTCGGACTGGAAGGTGGGGTCCCGCTGGGAACATCAGCGCGTGGACGGCACCCACCACGTCGACATCGTCGGAAAGGTCCTCGCCTGTACCCCGCCGACTCGTCTGGTGCTCACCTGGGCCGACCCCGAAGCAGCCGACGATCCGTCGAAGCAGAGCCGGGTCACGTTCGACATCGAGCCGGTGGACGGCATGATCAAGCTCACCGTCACCCATGACGAGCTCGAAGAGGGCTCCGACATGCAGCAGGGAATCACCGAAGGCTGGCCCCGGGTCCTGTCCAGCCTGAAATCGTTCCTGGAAACCGGGAAGCCGCTCAACACCTGGGCGAAAAAGCCGCGCGTACGCACAGCCGGATGAATACCACGCGGAATTCGCCGGGTGAGGTAGTCAGACATTTCTACCGGGCGGTGGTGCGGCGGGATTTTCCTGCCGCCCGGACCTTCCTGCACGAGGACCTCGTCTTCGTCGGTCTCTTCGAGACCTATCCCAGCGCGGAGGCCTACCTCGCGGCGCTGACGGGGCTCATGCAGATCACCATCCGGCTCGACATCCGGACGGTCATAGCGGAAGGCAACGAGGCCGCGGTCTTCTTCGAGCTCGAGACCACGGCGCCGGCCGAGGCAACTACCCTGGTGGCCGAATGGCACCAGGTCGAGGACGGCCGGATCCGCCATGTGGAATCGGCCTTCGACGGCAGGCCCTTCGCCGCGTTGTTCTCCGGTGCCAAGAAGACCTGAGCCGGTGGGCTACTGCCAGCGAAAGATCTTGAGCGCGATCGCGAAGGTCAGCACCATCCACGCCACGACGATGGCGAGCTCCGGCGCCACCTGCGCCAGGGTCGCGCCCTCCAGCATGTTGGCTCGGAGGGCGTTGTTGACGGCGGTGAGCGGCAGCGCCTGCACGAAGGGTTGGGTGGCGGCGGGGAACCGGGTGGAGGAGAAAAATACCCCCGAGAACACCCACATCGGCACCATCGCGAGGTTCATCAGCCCGGAGGCGCCCTCGACGGTACGAGGGCGCGACGCGATCAGCAGCCCGAGCCCGCCGAAGGCGAGTGAGGAGGTGAGGCAGATCAGTGCCAGGGCCGCGATCGAACCGCGCAGCGGTACCCCGAAGACCAGGGCGCCGAACGCGATCAGCAGCCCCGCCTCGACCACCAGCAGTGAAATCCGCGAGATGATGAACGACGCCAGGTAGGCCGACTTCGGCATCGGGGTCGCGATCAGCCGCTTGAGCAGCCGCTTCCGGCGGGCATCCACCACGGCAAAGCCGATGCCCCAGACCCCGCTGCCCAGCAGGTTCATGCCCAGCAGTCCCGGCACCACGAAATCGATGTAGCGCGACCCGCGCTCCCGGATCTTCTGTTCCGATACCGCCACCGGGTCGGAGCGTCCCGCGGCCCGCTGCAACGCATCGTCCGCGAGGCGCCGGGCGGCGATGCCCTCGGGACGGGTATCGTCGAAGCGGTAGCGCACCGCGGCGGAGTCCGGCACCACCACGATGGCCACCTTGCCGGTGCGGAGCGCCCGCGCCGCGGCCGAGTCGTCCAGCACCTGGACCTCGATCAACGGGCTGGTCTTGAGCCGATCGGCGGTCGCCCCGCTCCACGGCGAGCCGGCCAGCACCGCGACCTTCGAGGCCGCTTCGGGCTTGCTGCGGAAGGCCAGGCCGAGGCCGGCGGTCATGAGCACCGGAAAGAGGAAGATCCAGAAGATCGCCTCCGGCTCGCGGATCACTTCGCGAAGCCGGACCAGCACCAGCTGGACGAGGGGCCGATCCGACCAGGGGCGCTGGGGCTCAGGCATCGCGCAGCTGCCTTCCGGTCAGATGGACGAAGACATCCTCCAGCGAGGCGCTGTGGGTGCTCAGCTCGGCGAGGGGTAACCCGCGAGCCGAGAGCAGGGCCAGCAGCGCCGGGATGGTCCGATGCGCGTGGGTGGATTCGACCTGGCAGCGGTCTTCCGTCCGGCGCACGCTCACCGCGCCGTCCAGGGCGAGCAGCTCCGCATCCGAGACGGTCGGCCGGTCAGTCGGGCCGCCGGGCGAGGGCGGGCTTCCGAGACTGAATTCCACGACATGCTGCGCGCCGAGTCCCGCCACCAGCTCACGCGGGGAGCCGGCCGCGATCACCTTGCCGTGATCCACGATGGCCACCCGGTCGCAGAGGCGCTCGGCCTCTTCCATGTAGTGGGTGGTCAGCACCACCGTGCGACCGGCGCGCTGGACGCCTTCGATGAGATCCCAGAGCTGGCGGCGGGACTGCGGGTCGAGGCCGGTGGTCGGCTCGTCGAGAAAGAAGAGCTCCGGATCGGCCACCAGCGCGCAGGCCAATGCGAGTCGCTGCTTTTGCCCGCCGGAGAGCTGCCCCACCCGGCCATTGCGCTTCTCGCCCAGCTGCACCGCGTCGAGCACGTCGGCCAGCGGGCGCGGCCGGCGGTAGAAACTCCGGAACAGCCGCAGCGTTTCGGAGACGGTCAGCTTGTCGGAGAATTGGGTTTCCTGGAGGGAAATGCCGAGGCGCTCACGCAGGGCGCCGCCGCCGGTGGCCCAGTCGCGGCCCAGCACCCGGACCTCTCCCGCGTCGGGGGTGGTGAGCCCTTCGCAGATTTCGATGGTGGTGGTCTTCCCGGCGCCGTTGGGGCCGAGCAGGCCGAAGCACTCGCCGGGGCGCACCTCGAGGTCGAGGCCGTTCACGGCGACGACGTCCTTGTATGCCTTCCGGAGACCGCGCAGCTCGACGGCGAGACCGTTCACCATGGCGTGAAGATACTCCCGGGTCGGGTATGCGTCAGCCGATGCGGGCCTGATCCTGGGCGTGCTCGCCGCTGCGCGTGGCGATCATGCGCTCGGTAAAGTCCAGCCGGGACTCCAGCTCGCTCAGGCGCTGCTGCAGGTCCTCGATCACCACGTCGCGCTGATTGATCGATGCCTCGAGGCGCTCCACGCCCCGGTTGCCGAACTGCTCCCACTTCCGGTACCGACTCCGGCCTCCCCAGAACACGGCCCGCAGGACCTGGCTCACGATCATGAATCCGAACACCATCACCATCCAGCTCGGAATTCCGGAGATGAATGTCACGGCTTTTCCCACTCCTTCTCGATCTGATCGGCGGTCTGTTTGAGGATCTCGACGATGCGGGGCACCGCGGGGTGTCCGGAGCCGAAGCGCCAGGCCCGCTTGTAGGTGACGTTGGCCACTCGCGCGAAGGCGTGATGGAGATCGCCCATCGGTCCGCCGGCAAAGTCGCGCACGGTGTCGCGGACCCGGTCGAAGATGTCGTCGATGGTGCCCTTGTTCGACTCGAGGAACGCTTCACCTTCGGGGGTGATGTGGTAGACCTTCTTGCCGCCCTCCTCCACCACCCGCACGAAGCCCTGGTCCTCGAGGAGCTGGAGCGTTGGATAGACGGTGCCGGCCGACGGGGTGTAGCAGCCGGCCAGGCGCTCTTCGAGGGCCTTGATCAGCTCGTACCCGTGACTGGGCTTTTCCTTGAGCAGCCGGAGGATGACGAACTTCACCTCTCCCGATTCGAACATCGGGCCGCGGCGGTGCCTTTGACGGCCCCCACCCATCCTGAATCCAAAGATTCCGGGTCCGGTGAAAAGGTCGGCCAAATCCCCTAAACCCCAGTCATCACGTGGTTTATGCATATTACACCTCTTGAAGATAGATCCTGCGACATACCTAACGACATACTGTACGATATATCGTACGCAATGTTTCGATGCTCGTCAAGATTCCCGGGGTGATCGACAACCGTTCTGGCGTTTGGGGAATCAGAGTAGGAACTTCACCAACCAAACCATGACCCCACTCACGCAGGACGTCCGGTTCGCGCTCCGCACGCTGCTGCGACGGCGCGGGTTCGCGGCCGTCGCCATCGCCACCCTGGCCCTGGGGATCGGTGCCGCCACCTCCATATACACCGTGGTGGACGGCATTCTGTTTCGCCCGCTGCCGTTCCGCGACGCGGCAAGGCTCACCGCGGTGTGGCAGACCTTCCCGAGCTGGAAGAAGGATCCGATCCTCTCGCGGAGCTGGGACAAGATCGGGTTCTCGATTCCGGAATACACCGACTGGCGCGTCGCCCAGCGATCCTTCAGCGCCGTGGCCATCCAGGGCTGGGGCGCCAAGATGTTGTCCGATGGCGCCACGCACGAGCTGGTCGCGCTTTCCACCGCCAGTGCCTCGTACCTCGATGTGCTCGGGGTTCGGCCCGTGCTCGGTCGGTTCTTCCTGCCGGGGGAGGATGCGGTCGGTGGACCGCCGGTCACGGTGATCAGCTACGAGAACTGGCAGGCCCGTTACGGCGGGGATCCCGCGGTGCTGGGACGGCCCGTCCACTTCGATGAGGGCACCTACACCATCATCGGCGTGTTGCCCAAGGGGCTTTCGCTCGACCACGGCGAAGCCACCAGCCCGTTCTGGATTCCGGTGGGGCAGGACTCGGAGAATGCGCAGGAGCGCGGCAATCGCGACTACGACGCGCTGGCCCGTCTCAAGCCGGGCGTCTCGGTCGCCGCCGCGTCTCAGGAGCTGGATGGCCTGCTTCGCGACGGGCGGACCCGGGATGCCTACGGGGTGCGGCTTCAGGACTGGCAGGGCGATCAGACCCGCACCGTGCGCACTCCCCTGCTGTTCCTGCTGGGCGCCGCCGGACTGCTGATGCTGATTGCCTGCGTCAACGTGACCACCCTGATGCTGGGCGAGGCCGCCACCCGACAGCAGGAGATGGCGGCGCGGATCGCGATGGGTGCAGGGCACCGACGCATCGTGGGACAGCTGCTCACCGAAGGCTTCGTGCTCGCCGCCGGGGCCTCGGCGCTGGGCACGGTGCTGGCCTGGAGCGGCACCAGGCTGCTGGTGGCCATGGCGCCGCCCCACATTCCCGGACTGCTGGACGTGCGCATGGATCTCCGGGTGCTGGCCTTTGCCATTCTCGTTACCCTGCTGGTCGGGATGATCGTGGGAATGGCCCCGGCGCTGACGCTGGCCCGATCGAATCCCGCCGGCATCCTGCGCGCGGGCAGCGGTCAGAGCGAGCGGGGCAGGGGTGGTCTCCAGCGATCCTTGATCGCGGTGGAGCTGTCGCTCTCGGTGGTGTTGCTGGTCGCCGCCGGACTCCTGTCGCGAACGCTCGAGAAGCTCACCGCCGTGGACCCGGGTTTCCGCCCCGACAACCTGCTCGTCCTCAAGGTGCTGGTGCCCGGCGCCGTTCCCGGTGCGGAGTCGATCAGCCGCTTCTACGCCGAGGTTGCGGACCGGATCGGGGCGCTGCCCGGCGTCGCCGGCGTGACCGCCATCACGACCTATCCCTTCGGCCGCGGATCGAGCAGCACCTCGTTCGAGGTCGAGGGGGAACCCGAGGTCGCCCCCCCTGGCCAGCCGCGCCACGAGGCCCAGCAGCGCACCACGCTGCCGGGCTTCTTCGAGGTGATGGGCATTCCCGTCCTCAAGGGCCGGGTCTATACCAGAGACGACGGTGCCGGCGCACCCCGGGTCCTGGTGATCAACGAGACCCTGGCGCGGCGGGACTGGCCCTCCGAGTCTCCGATCGGGAAGCGGATCAAGTTCAAGGGCGAGTGGCGCGAGATCATCGGCATCGTGGGCGACAGCAGGTTCAGCCGGCTCTCCGTCGACGCCGAGGCAATGGTCTTCGCGCCGCTGGCCCAGCGCAGCAATGCCGGGCTCGCGATCCTGGTGCGCGGCCGGCGGGATCCGTCACCGCTGGTGGCCGGTCTCGGTGCCGCAGTGAAAGAAGTCGATCCGAACGCCGTGCTCCTCGGCTCCGATCTGATGACCGACCTCATCAGGCAGTCCTTCGGGGAAGAGCGCTACCGCGCGGTGCTGATCGTCCTCTTCGGCGTCATCGCCGCGGTGCTCGCCGCCGCCGGCATGTATGGAGTCACCTCTCGCGCGGTGGCGCGGCGGACCCGCGAGATGGGCGTTCGCATGGCGCTGGGGGCCAATCCCGCGTCGGTCACCGGCATGATGGTGCGGCAGAGCCTCGCCGGCGTGGCTATCGGTGTCGGCATCGGGCTCGTCGGGTCGTTGCTGCTGGCACGGTATCTGGCCCAGTTCCTGTTCGGCATCACCGCCACCGATCCGCTCACCTACCTGGTGATGCTGGCGTTCCTGGGTGGGGTGAGCCTCGTGGCGAGCTGGCTGCCGGCGCGGCGGGCCGGGCGAGTGGAACCGGCGGTGGTGCTCCGGGGGGAGTGAGGCCGAGCGGGTCAGGGTCCCGGCTTCAGGATCGGACGAAGTTGAGTAGTTTGGAGGACCCGCTCAACGGAGTATGCAATGAAGAGGACCGGGTCCCTCGCGGGGCTCACGGTGGCGCTTGCCATGCTCGGCTGTGGCCGCGCCGAGCAGGCGGCCTCCGCGCCCCCCGCATGCCCAGCCGACTGGCCCCGAAGCGCCACCGCCGATTCCACCCTGACCCTCTGCCTGGCGCCGGGATTCACTCGGCTCGACGCCCACACCTGGCAGCGGTCCTCTCCCAGCACCGGAGAAGATCTCGCGGATTTCTTCAGCGTCGAGCTGCTCGACTGGCCGGCCGATTCCGCCTCGGTTCGGGGCTGGCCCCCGCAGATGGCGTCCAGCGATTCCTGCCAGGCTGACTGCATCACGGTGGACAGCGCCGACGTGCACCAGGACCAGTGGTCCGGCTTCGATGCGCACACCGAGACCGGACTGGCCAGCGGGGGCCTCGCCGGCCTCTCGCGGAGGCCGGTCATGGCCTCGGCCTGGATCATCTCCGCTACGCGCCGGGGATTCGCGCAGGGCTGGAGCGCGCTCCCGGCGACGCTCGACACGCTGCGGCAGATGCTCCGGACCGTGCACGTGTCCCATTAACCCGGAGACGCCCTCCCCATGACCACATCTCTCCGGGCCGTCGCCATCGGCCTGGCCTGTCTCGCCGGTGCTCTTGCCCGGGGCGAGCTGCACGCCCAGTCCACCGATGCCGATGTCTCCCGCCTCACCGGTGCGATGCTGGGCGATACGCCCATGCTTCGCGACCTGGAGCTGGTGACCGATCGGTTCGGCGGCAGGGCCACCGGCTCGGAGGCCAATCGCCGAGCCATCGAGTGGGCGCTGGCGCGGTTCCGGGAGGCGGGCATCGAGGCCCGCACCGAATCCTTCCCCATGCCGGGTCTGTGGCTGGAGCGCTCGGCGGCCGCCACCATCGAGGGCCCGGAGGTGAGGTTTGCTCCCCGGGTCGCCGCGCTGCCGTTCTCCATGGGGACGGCGGTATCGGGAAGCTCCGGGCCGCTCCTCGACGGAGGGCGGGGAGATTCCGCCGCCTTCGCCGCGCTGGGGTCCGCCGCCGCGGGCGCCTGGGTCCTGATCGAACAGGATGAGCTCAAGGACATCGACGGATTGTTCCGCGAGTATGCCGAATCGGGCCAGATCGAAGCCCGTGCCTGGCGGGCCCGTGCCCTGGGCGTGGTGTACATGGGATCGCGGCCCCACAATCTGCTCTACCGCCACAACATGAATCTGGGATTCCAGAATCACGACCACCTGGGTCTGGTGATGGAACGCGATGCGGCGCTCCGCGCGCTGCGTCTGCTGCGCGCGGGGACCCGCCTGTCGCTCACCGCGGTGCTCGACCTGCAGCGGGGTCCCGCCTACGAGAGCGCCAACGTCGTGGGTGAAATCCGCGGCAGTGTCCGGCCCGAGGAGATCGTGTTGATCGGGGCCCACTACGACAGCTGGGATCTGGGCAGCGGGGCGCTGGACAACGGGGCCAACGCCATGATGGTGCTGGACATCGCGCGGCAGATCAAGCGACTTGGCATTCATCCCACCCGGACGATCCGATTCGTCCTCTGGAGCGGAGAAGAGCAGGGGATGTACGGCTCCTGGGGCTATACCAAAACGCACGCCGCCGAGCTCGACAAGCACGTCATGACCACCAGCATCGACATCGGCACCGGACGGATCAACGGATTCTTCACCGGCGGCCGTGCCGACCTGTTGCCCGCGGTCGACCAGGCGCTGGCACCGGTGGGCGGCCTGGGCCCCTTTGCCCAGGTGAATGCGCCGATCGTGGGCACCGACAATTACGACTTCATGCTCGAGGGCGTCGCCAACCTGGTGGCCAATCAGGAATCCGCCAACTATGGGCCGAACTACCATGCGCGGAGCGACGAGTTCGGGGCGGTGGATCAGCAGCAGCTCCGCCTGAATGCCGCGATCCTCGCCGCCATGACGCTGCGATTCGCCGAGATGCCGGTGACCTGGGGCCGGCAGAGCCGCGCCGACATCGACCGGCTGGTGACGAGCACCGATCTCAAGGCCCAGATGGAGCAGTTCGGCATGTGGGACGACTGGGCCAGTGGGGCGCGGGGCCGGAAGCGTCCCTGAGCCACGTGACCCCGCTGGCCTGGGCCATGCTGGCGCTCCTGCTCGGCCTGGTGTTGAGCGGCATCGATCTGGTGCGGGGTATCTCCAGGATCGAGCGACTGGCGGATCTTCCCTCGCTTGCCGGCCCGGCACCGCTGGTCTCGATGGTGGTGCCGGCCCGAAACGAAGAGCGCAATGTGGAGGCCGCGGCGCGCTCGCTCCTGGCGCAGAAGTATCCCGCCCTCGAGATCATCGCCGTCGAAGACCGCTCCACCGACCGCACCGGCCCCATTCTCGACGCCTTGTCCTCCGGAGACGCGCGTCTCCGGGTAGTGCACATCACCGAGCTGCCGCCCGGCTGGCTCGGAAAGAATCATGCGCTGGCGCTGGGCGCCGCGGCCGCGCGGGGTGAATGGCTGCTCTTTGCCGATGCCGACATCATCATGGCTCCCGACGCGGTCTCCCGCGCGGTGGCGTATGCCGAGCGGCGGGGCGTCGATCACCTGACGATCCTGCCCGACACGCTGATGCCGGGTCTGTTGCTGAAGGGATTCGTGTGCGTGGGCATCGTCATCTTCGGGATGGCGCTCCGGCCCTGGAAGGCGCGGGATCCCCGGAGCCGGAGCTTCGTCGGGGTCGGCGCGTTCAATCTGGTTCGGGCCGGCGCCTACGCCCGGGCCGGCGGACACGAGCCGATCCGGCTGCGTCCCGACGATGACATCAAGCTCGGCAAGATCCTGAAACGCAGTGGAGCGCGGCAGGACGCGCTGGCGGGGCGCGGGATGGTGTCGGTCGAGTGGTACCGCAGCATCGGCGAGACCATCGACGGGCTGATGAAGAACTCGTTTTCCGTGGTGCAGTACAATCCGCTCTGGATGATTCTCGGCGCCGGCGTGTACATCGTGGTGGGCCTCGCCCCGCTGGCGGCGCTCGCGCTCGGCTCCGGACTGCTCCGCCTGCTGGGAGCGGGGGCCGTGCTGGTGCAGCTGCTGGTGCATCTGTTCGTGGCCCATGAAGCCGGGCTGCCCAGACGGGCGGTGCTGCTCTATCCGCTCATCTATCTATTGTTTGCCTGGATCCTGGTGCGGGCCCTGGTGCTCAATCTCTCCCAGGGCGGCATTGTCTGGCGGGGAACCTTCTATCCCCTGAGCGAGCTGCGGAAAAACCGGATCTGACCGGTTGGTCGGACCGAGCAATCGCGTGATAGCCGCGGAGGCCTCTCCCACCCACAATCCGGCACTGCCTGTCTTCATCAAACGGACGCTCCGTCATGGCTCGAATCGCTCTCCCGACCCGCCTTATCACGCTGCTTCACGTCACCGGTTTGGCCCTCCTTGCCCGTCCGGCCGCGGCCCAGCCGGGCACCGCGGTGCCGCCCGAGGTGACCGTCGCCCAGGCGGCCCTCCGCGCCGGCGATGCCGACTCGGCAATCCGGACCCTCGAGGGGTTCTTTCAGCGAAACCCCCAGGCCATGACCGGCCGGCTGCTGCTCGGGAACGCTTACCGCCAGAAGGGCGATCTCGACAAGGCGCTGGCCATCTACCTCACGCCGAACCTCCCCCGCCCGATGCGGATGCAGGCCACCTACAACGCGGCCAGCGTCCAGGCCCAGCGAGGCAATACCGGCGAGGCGCTCGCGCTGCTCGAGAAGCTCAAGGCATCGGGCGCGTTCGACATGGATCTGGCCAAGGCCGACACGATGTTCCGCGGCATCCGGGCCGATCCGCGCTTCGAAGCGGCGATGTTCGCCCCGGGCGAATTCAAGAATCCGTTCGTCGAGCCGGTCCGGGTCCTCCATGAGTGGGTGGGCGAGACCAAGGGCGACCAGTTCAGCTGGATCGCCCGAGGCATCGGCGACGCGGACGGAGACAAGGTGAGCGACGTGGTGACCTCGGCGCCGACCTATGGTGCGAATGGTCAGCCCGCCGGACCGGGGCGGGTGTACGCGTACTCGGGCAAGAGCGGCACACTCCTCTGGACCCAGACCGGCACCGGCAACGAAAGTTTGGGCATCGGCGTCGAGGGCGCCGGTGACGTCAATCACGACGGCATCGCCGACGTCATCGCCGGTGCCCCCGGGTCGAGCCGAGCCTACGTCTACTCCGGCCGGGATGGCCGGCTGCTCCTCACCCTCGCGCCGGACTCGGCCAACGAGGGCTTCGGGGGGAGCGTCTCCGGAGCCGGCGATCAGAACGGAGATGGATTTGCCGACGTGGTCGTGGGGGCATCCGGCGCGGGTCAGGGGACCGGCCGGGCCTACCTCTTTTCGGGAAAGGACGGTTCCCGGCTCCGGATCCTCGAAGGCGAGCATCCCGGAGACGCCTTCGGTACTACCGTCTCGGGTCTCAAGAGCGGCCGCCAGACCCCGCTCGTGGTGAGTGCTCCCGGCGCCGGAGCGGTACATCACGGGCGGGTCTACGTCTATCAGGGCGCCGCGCCGGCTGCCCGGTTTACCATCGAATCCGACTCCACCGGCGTGGCGCTCGGCGGGGGATTCGTTTCGGTGGTCGGCGACGTGAACGGCGACAAGGTCCTCGATATCTACGCATCGGATTTCCCGAACGCCGCGAAGGGGGCTTCCACCGGGCGCGTGTACGTCCACTCGGGCGCCGACGGGCACCGGCTCTACACGCTGACCGGAGAGGGACCCGGTGATGGATTCGGGATCGGCTCGGCCGAGGCCGGAGATGTCAATCGTGACGGGTACGACGACCTGCTGATCGGAGCCTGGCAATTTTCCGGCGTCGCGCCATCGGGCGGGAAGATCTATCTCTACTCGGGCAAGGACGGGACCATTCTTCGGACCATCACCGGCCGGATTCCCGGCGAGACCCTCGGGTTCGACGCGACGGGCGTCGGCGATGTCGATGGTGACGGGATTCCCGACCTGCTGGTCACATCCTCCTGGAGCAACATCAACGGATTCCGCTCGGGACGGATGTATCTGATTTCGGGGAAATAGAAATCTGAATTGCTATTGACCCAGTCCCACCGCGCGCCGGGCCTGCGCCAGGCGGGGCTCGTCCTTGAGCGGCGCGAAGATCGGTGAGTCGAGCGGCTCGCTGGTAAAGAAGGGCTCGTGGTGGGCCACGGCCTTGTCCAGCGCGTCCAGGGCCTTGGCGTTTTCCTTGAGCCCGATGTACGCCTTGGCGAGCGCCGACCAGGTGTTGGGCCGGAGCGGATTCGCGGTCAGCCGCCCGATCAGCTCCTGGGCTCGCTTGCGATCTCCCAGGGTCGCATAGGCATAGGCCAGCAGTCCGAGCGCCTGCTCGTTGTCCGGCTCCAGCGCCAATGCGGCCTCGAGATTGCCGACCGCCTGCAGCGCCTTTCCGTTGAAAAGAAACACCGCACCTTGCATGAGGCGGACCGCGGCGAGTGCCGGGTCGAGGCGCACCGCCGCCTTGGCCACCGCATTGGCGGAGTCCGGCTTGTGCAGCAGCGAGAGTGCCACGCCGTACAGCGCCATGTGGATGGGTGACTTGGGATCGAGGACCGTGGCCGCGTGGAAGGCGTCCGCCGCCTCGGTGGGATGGCCGGTCATCAGCAGCAGCTCTCCGCGCCACTGCACCGCCGCCGCGTTTCTCGGATCCAGCTTCACGGCGCGTTCCAGATCGGCTCGGGCCGGGCCCCATTCCCAGCGATGCATCCGCACGATGCCCCGCGACGCCACTGCTTCCGAGGAAGCCGAGTCGAGCCGGACCGCCTGATCGGCGTTGAACAGCGCCAGGTTGAGCGCGGAGTCCACCGGCATATCGCCGTACAGCGGCATCAGCACGTAGGCGTCCGCCAGACCCGAATAGGCCGGTGCGGCGCTCGAATCCAGCGCGATGGCGGCCTTGAAATGATCGATGGCCTCGCGCAGCATCGGGGCGCCGCGCTGGCCGAAGGCGTATTTGCCCTGCAGGTACCGGTCGTACGCTTCGGCAACCCGGAAACCGCTCTTGGTATCGGCGGCCGGTGCCGCCGCCGCGCCGCGCTGGCGTTGGAACGCGGCCACGATTGCGTTGGCGATATCCACCTGCACCTGCAACAGATCGGCGCTCTGCCGGTCGTAGCTCTCCGACCAGAGGGCCGCGCCGGTCTCGGTGTCCACCAGCTGCACCGTCACCCGGATCCGGTCGCCCTGGCGCTGGACCGAGCCGTCCAGCAGCGCCGCGACGCCAAGGCTCCGCCCGATGGCGCGGGGCGGCGCGGTGCGCTCGGCGTATTCCGCGGTGGCGAGGCGCGAGGCGACCCGAAGCGCCGAATCGCGACCCAGCGCGGCGGCGATGGCATCGGTGAGCCCCTCGGCCAGATAGGCGTCGGCCGAGTCGGCGCTGCGGCTCACGAACGGCAGCACCGCGAGGGTGACGGGCGCCGTGCTGCGGGCGGCGGCGCCACCGCCGGTTCCCCGGGCCAGCCGTACGCCTATCGCGGCGACCAGCGCAACGGCGAGGAGGATCAGCACACCGCGAAAGCGCCGGGTTTGCACCCGCACGGCCTGGAGGGTCGGCTGGCTGCCGCTGCCGACCGGCAGATCCTCGAGGATGCCCAGGATTTCATCCGCCGAGGCGGGACGATCGTCCGGATTCTTGGCGAGGCAGCGTTTGATCAGCGTGGCCAGCGCGGGAGGAATGTCGGGGCGGAGTGCGCTCAGGGGCGGCGGAGCCTGGGTCAGCTGCGCCGTGAGAAGCTCGCGCGGGGTCTTGCCGTGAAAGGGGACTTTGCCGGAGAGCATCTCGAACGCCATGACCCCGAACGAATAGAGATCGGCGCGATGGTCGATCGAGGTATCGCCCGCGGCCTGCTCCGGCGCCATGTAGGCAGGCGTGCCGATGGTGAATCCGGCCCGGGTCAGGGTGCCGTCGCTGGTGCTGCTGGCGCGCTCCGCCGCCGAGGTGATTGCCTTGGCCACGCCGAAATCGGTCATCACCGCCGCGCCCCCGGCCAGCAGCACATTGCCGGGTTTGATGTCGCGGTGGATGATGCCCTTGGCATGGGCAAAGGCGCAGGCCCGCGCCACGTCGCGCAGGATCGACACCGTCTCACGCACCGACAGGGCCCCGCGATCGTCGAGGAGGTTCCGCAGCGAGCGGCCTTCCACGAACGGCATGATGTAGTAGGGGATGCCTTCCATCACGCCGGCGGCGAGGATGCCGACGATGTTGGCGTGGGAGAGGGATGCGGTGAGGCGGATTTCGCGCTGGAACCGGTCGGGGGAAAGACCGGGGAGACGATCCTCGGGCAGCAGCTTGACGACGACCATACGGCCGAGCGTGCGGTCCTCGGCGACGAAGAGCCGGGACATGCCGCCACCCGGCAGCTCCTCGGTCACCGCGTAACCTTCCCCCAGTGCCTCCTGGACCCGCTCCGCCAACGGTCTCACCATATGGTTCTGAGCATATTGGGTTAGACCGACCGGGATGGCAAATCGTTGCGGGTCACCGTGGTAGACCGGACGGCGGTCCCGGCGGCGGAGTTTCGGAAGCCCTCTTACCGGCTTCTGACCACCGACGGCGTTCGCGCCATTAGACTCCAGCGATCATCAGCCACCGAGGCCCCGATGTCCCCGACCCCATCCAACGGGAAGATCTGTTATGTCGAGATTCCCGCCACTGACATTCGGCGCTCGGCCGAGTTCTACCAGAAGGTCTTTGGCTGGGCCATCCGGCAGCGCGGCAACGGCAGCACCGCCTTCGATGATGGAGTCGGACAGGTGAGCGGCGCCTGGGTACTCGGCAGGCCGCCGGCCACCACGCCCGGCCTGCTGCTGTATGTGATGGTCGATAGCGTGACCGAGACGGTCGAGGCGGTCACGGCCGCGGGGGGCCGGGTGGTGCAGCCGCTCGGAGCCCAGGCTCCCGAGATCACGGCCTGGGTCAGCGATCCGGCGGGCAACGTGATCGGCTTGTATCAGGAGCCCGGCCGGTAACTGGACCTCGATCCGGGTTTCACCAACATCGCCCGTTTCCGGATCTATCGGCGCGACCCGATCATCTCGATCAGCCGCGCCTGCCTGCTCCGGCTCACCGCCAGCCGCGATCCATCCGCCAGGGTGACCGTCGCGCCCCGAAGCGCCCGTCGCTCCAGGCCGGTCACCCGGGTCAGGTTCACGATCGCGGAGCGGTGGATCCTCGCGAAGACCGCCGGATCGAGCCGCTCTTCGAGCGAGGCGAGCGACTCCCGGATCACGTAGGCACGTCCTCGTGCGTGCAGCTCCGCGCAGTAGTCCCGCGCGCCGATCCAGTCGATGTCGCCCACTTCGACCCCGAGCTTCTTCGATCCGATGCTGACCAGAATCCGGGTCGGGTAGCGGCCGGCCGGGAGCTCCGGCTCGGCGGACTGGGTGCCGTATTCGTCCAGGAGGGCGCGCACTCGGCGCGCCAGCGTGTCGGTCCGGGGATCGCGCCGGGTGGCCTGTAATGACTCCCGGACCCGCCGCACCGCTTCGCGCAGCCGGCCTTCGTCGACCGGCTTGAGCAGGTAGTCGAGCGCCTGGATCTCGAAGGCCTGGACCGCGAATTCGTCATAGGCGGTCACGAAAATCACCCGGGGGAGGCCGTCGGGCATCTGCTGCAGCGCCGCGCGGAGCACCCCGAAGCCGTCGAGCCGGGGCATCTGCACATCGAGAAAGACCAGGTCGGGCTTGAGGCCGACGATCATCTGCACCGCATCCCGACCGCTCAACGCTTCCCCCACGACGGTCACATCGGGTTGACCGGCCAGCAATGCGCGCAGGCCCGCATTGGCGAGCGGCTCGTCGTCGACCAGGAGGGTGCGGATCGGCGTCACCTCAGGCCGCCTCTCCGGCCCGGGCGTCCCGGGTGGCGGGCATGGTCCGAAGCGGGATCGTGATGATGGCCGCGACGCCGCCGCTGGCGCGGTTCAAGAGCTCCAGGCCGCTGGGGCTGTTATACAAATGCCCGAGTCGGGAGCGCACGTTGCCGAGGCCCACGCCCACCGAGCGATCGAGACTCCAGCCGGCCGGCAATCCGGGCCCGTCGTCCTCGACGCGCAGCTGGAGCATGCCGTTCGCGGTCTCCGCCGACAGCTCGACCAGCCCGGCGCGGTCGTGGGAGGCGAGGCCATGACGGATGGCATTCTCGACCAGCGGTTGCAGGATGAGGTTCGGCACCGCCGCGTCGAGCAGCTCCTCGGGCACCCGGATCGAGACGGTGAGCCGATGGCTGAAGCGGGTCTGCTCGATCTCGAGGTATTGCCGCAGGAACGCGAGCTCCTCCCGGAGCGGCACCTCCTGGGTCGGCGCGGTCTGGAGCAGGTGCCGCAGGATGTCGCCGAGCTGGGTCAGCACCTTCGCGGCCTTGACGTTGTCGCTGGTCCGCACCAGCGCGACCGCCGCGTTCAGCGTGTTGAACAGGAAATGCGGATGCAGCTGGGCGGTGAGCGCT
>DASYPZ010000436.1:0-5893 GCA_036006105.1 Gemmatimonadales bacterium
TGAACGCAGTGACTGCCCGCCCGTGGTCGATTTCGGTGGTGGTGTTCACGACGGTCACGTCACGCAGCCAGGGCGAATCTTCCAGCTGGCGCATGAAACGGGTGAACCCCTGGATGTCCATGGTCCGGCCGAGCACCTGGAACGACACCGCCGAGGGCACGATGGTGGCGGTGGTGTCGAGCGAGACCGGCGCCTGAATCGGGGTCACCGACGTGAGCCAGGTGAACGGGGGAACCGCGCGGGTCACCTCGTCCAGAATGTGGGGCCACACGTAGCGATCGCCGTCCACCGAACGGATGGTGGCGATCTGCTGGACCACCGAATCGCGGGCGGCTTCGGCCCGCTTCTTTTCCACCAGGAACGTCTTGAACCGGCGGTTTTCCGCCCGGGCCGTCGTGAGCTGATCTTCCAGCGAGCTGACCTTGGACGCGGACCCGAACCCGATGAGGGCGAGGCCGATCGCGGTGATCGCCACCACGATCAGTGCGGCCATCGGCCACGGGTCTTTGACCCGCCCGGGGAGGCTTTTGAGCGCGCCGATCCCGCCAGCGAGCGATCCGCCTGCCTTGGCCCGTTTGGAACCCGGCTTGAGGTTGATCGTGATCATGGACGCCTTCGGTGCGTGAGGGCGGGGCTCAAGCCGCAGTACGGAGGGCCAAGCCCACCGGGAGCATCAGCAATGGCGCGACTTCATCGATATTCATCCCGTCGAACACGCCGTCTCCCACCTGCAACCGCTTGATGGGATTGGCGAGCTCGACCGGCAGCTTCAGCCGGTCGGCGAGGGCCCGGGTCAGCCCCGGAATCCGGGCGCCGCCGCCCGAGGTGTAGAGCCGGGTCAAGCCGGTCGAGGACCGGGCCGCGGTCTGCAGAAACGCCGCAGCGCGCTCGATACCGACGGCCAGCTCTTCTCCGCGGCTCTGGAGGAACGGGGTCAGCACATCGCTGGCCTCGAAACCCTGGAGCAGCTTGTCCGCCTCTTCGGCGGAGAGCCCCCGCTCCCGCTGCAGGTCTTCCCGAAACCGCCGGGTACCGACCGGCAGGTCGCGGGTCAGGACCGGAATGCCGTCGTCGAGGATGTTCACGTTGGTCATCTCGTGCCCGATGTTCACCAGGCCGACCACGCCCTTCATCCCCTCGGGATAACTCAGCTCGAACGCATTGTGCAGCGCGAAGGAGTCCACGTCGATCACGCTGGGACCGACGCCGACTTCCGCGAGCAAGGCGATCTTGTTGTCGATCAGCTCCCGCTTGGCCGCGACCAGGAGCACCGTCATCTGGAGACCCTCGCCATCGGGATCCAGGATCTGGAAGTCGAGCTCCACGTTGTCCATGTCGAAGGGCACGTGCTGCTCGGCCTCCCAGCGGATGACCTCGCGGGCCTCGGATTCCTTCATCCGGTCCATCGGGATCTTCTTGATGATCACATCCCGGCCGCCGACGGCGGTCACGACCTGACGGGGCTTGATCCCCGCGGACGCAAAGAGACCCCGCACCGCGTCGGCCACGATGCCCGGGTCCATGACCTCGCCTTCGACGATCGCGTCATCCACCAAAGAGGCGAAGGCGACCTTCGTGAGGACCGGCTCGCCGGACCCGTGTGAAACGACAGCCAGCTTGATCAGCCCGCTGCCGATATCGAGACCGACCGAGGTCTTCGTCCGGCTGAACAGTCCCATAAGGGCTCGATTTTCCGAGAGGAGTGTCGGTTACGCTACTAGTCGCGCAATCTTTTGTCAAGCTACTAACATGCTTGAGGTGATATCAAGCAAGTATTTATAAATCAGTAACTTATGGCATGTGAATCGGGCGTCAGTTCGGCGGCTGTTCCGCCAGTCCCTGTCCGGTATTGCACGCAGGTGAATACCGAGCGGGCAACGGCTGTGCCACTCACCAGCGCTCGGCTCATAATGCATTGTGCGGAAACGCTTTAGATGCTGAACCCAGTCGATACTAAAGAGGGGGTCTGAGGGCGCCGCCGGGCTGTTTCGCAATGATCCTCTCGCTCTGCATCAAAGGGAACCTTGCGTGCCCCGGGCACTTAGGGCAGAAGCCTCCAACCCAGGGGGTATTTTCGGGGATGAATCAGGGAATCCGGCGCCAGGGAATCGAGCCGGACCAGCTCCTCGATGACCACCGAGGCGATCGGTTGACCCGCCGCACTCAACCTGACGCCATTGGCACGGATAGCGAAAATTGGACCTCCCAGCGCGCGAACTACCCACTCTCCGGACGCGGGGCCCGGCAGGGTCACCTCCGTAAGGACCGTGTTCTGTCCGGCTACCACCGGGGTCTGGGATTTTGGCCAGCCTCCCAAGGCATCGGCGAGGGCCGCTTCGGCCGCCCCGCGTGCCTGCGCCTCCGCGACGGCGGCCTGACCCGCCTCCCGCTCCAGACGGGCGAGTCCGAACGCGGTGAGCGAGATCATTCCGAGCGCCGCGATCACGGCGACGGCGAAAAGCAGCGCGACCCCGCGACGATTCATGGCGCGTTCCGCAGCAGGATCGATCCGCCGGCGCTGTCGGACCGGATCCGAAACGCCCGCGCGATGCCGACGCCGGCGGCCCGTTCGGTGACGGCAGTGATCACGAGACCGGCCCGGCTCACCCCGCCGCTCGCGGTGACGCCAGCACCGGCACGGGAGTAATAGCTGAACTGCACTCCGCCACCGGCAAATGGCCCCGCCAGCGGCTGGATCGAACCCGCCGATCCTGCGCCCCGCATGCCCAGCCAGATCGCGCCTCCGGACGAGTAGGCCCGAAGCTCGATGGGCTCGAAGACCCGCACCGGGCTGCCGGGACCGACCGCGGCAAGATCCGCGGCAACGAGTCGGGCGAGAAAGACGCGCGCCGGCGTACCGTCCGGGCAAGTGCCTGACACCGGCCCGGCGTCGAGCGCGGTCACGATCCAGTGGTCGGGACCCGCCACCGTGCCGACCATGACGCTGTCCCGCCCGCCGCTCGGCGCGCGGAGCTCGGTCCACCAGCCTGGCCCGCTGCGCACCGTGAGGGAGTCGGTTCCCGCGGCGCAGACGACGCCGCTGCCACGAACCGCGCGGGCGACGAGCCCATCCGGTGCGGCGAGGGCGAGATCCGCCCCGGCGGTGGAATCCTCCCCGAGGGGTTCCAGCAGCGCGCGCCCGGCCAACGAACCAACCCGAAGCGCGTGCTCCAGTCCGATCCGCTCCGACCGGTCCCGGAGCTGGAACGCGGCCCGCTGCAGAATGGACCACGCCATCAGGGCGACCAGGCTGGTCAGCCCGAGTGCAATCAGCAGCTCGAGGAGACTGAATCCGCGCCGGTTCATGGACAGGGAAACCTGGTGATGAGGCTATCCGATCCGACGACGATCTGGATTTGCACCGAGGGACCAACCACGGACGCGGACCAGGTTTCGGTTATCCCGTCGGGGCGAACCAGCGTCCCGGAGCCGGGCGCCAGGCAGGCGGGTCCGCCGGCCAGGGTCTCCGCCCGGAGCAGGTCCAGGCGTGACAGCATGGCTTCGGCCGCCCGGCCATGCGCGCGCCCCTGGCCGGCGAGCCTGGCGATGGGCCCCAGCGTTCCCATGAGACCGAGCAGACCGATGGTGATGACGCAGAGCGCCACCAGGACTTCGAGGAGGGTAAATCCGGATCGGAGGTGGCGCATGGCCTGAATACACAACGAGGGACCCGAAGGTCCCTCATCAGATTCGTGCGCCTTGAGTCGGATTTGCGCGGGAAGTCACCTACCGCCCTACCGCCCTACCGCCTTACCGCCTTACCGCCTTACCGCCTTACTCCAGGCTGTACCGGCGGAGCTTGTAGAACAGGGTCCGGAGGCTCACCTGGAGGAGACGGGCCGCTTCACGACGGGTGCCCTGGGCCGCGGCGAGTGCGCGGACGATGGCTTCACGCTCCACGGCTTCCACCTGCGGCTTGAGCGAGTAGCCACCGGCGGCCGCGTGGGAACCATGACCCTCGGAGGCCAGAATCGGAAAGTCGGAACGGTCCAGTCTGCCGGTGGGGGACAGGGTCGCGGCGCGCTCGACGATCTGGCGCAGCTCGCGCACATTCCCCGGCCACGCATAGCCGGTGAGGCTGGTCAATGCCTGTGGCGTAAGACTGATCGGGCGTCCGGTCCGGGAGGCCACCTGCTGAACGAAGTGGGCCACCAGTGCCGGAATGTCCTCGGTCCGCTCGCGGAGGGGTGGAAGCGTAATCAGCACACCCTTGAGCCGTTGCAGCAGCTCGGGGCGGAAGCGTCCCTCGCCCACCGCGTGATCGAAGGGATGCCGCGAGGTCGCCATGACGCGAACATCCGCTTCGGATCCGCTGTTGCCGTTGCTCTTGCCGCCCAGCCGCGTCAGCAGGTTGGTCTGGCTGTCCTGTGACAGGGAGACGACCTCTTCCAGCAGCAGGGTGCCCCGGTTGGCCGAGCGCCAGAGCGTCTGGGGGTCGGCGGGGGTGAAGAGGTCGGGTGCGGCATCGCAGTCCACCGCCACGAACGCCCCGTCACCTCGGCGGCTGAACCGGTGCATCGCCTGGGCGAGGAGCGCCTTGCCGGTGCCCTGCTCGCCGGTGATGAGCACCGCGCCATCGGCGGCGGCCGCCCGGGCCGCGAGCTCGAGGAGGCCGCGCATCTTGGGATCTTCGGCCACCACCAGGGGCTCGAGGCCCCTGGCGCCGAGGGTGGCGCGTAGCCGGGCGACTTCTTGCCTCAG
Source organism: Gemmatimonadales bacterium (assembly GCA_036006105.1). GTDB lineage: Bacteria > Gemmatimonadota > Gemmatimonadetes > Gemmatimonadales > GWC2-71-9 > JABFSM01. Next base: position 4,702 of record DASYPZ010000436.1, read on the forward strand.
GCGTTCACGTTCCTCGGCTTGTTTGAGGGCCAGCAGCAGCTCATCGGCCACCGGAGGCTTGCGTACGAATCCATCGGCTCCCTCGCGCAGCGCGGTCGCGGCCAGGGCCGCGGTCATCGGGCCGCCGGTGACGATCACGATGCCGGATCCGCCTCCGGACCGATAGCGGCGCAGGAATCCGAGCACGACCGCCTCGCCGGCATCCAGATCGAGGAGCAGCGCTTCGACGGCGCTCGCCTGGGCTTCGACCAGCGCAGCCTCGGGCTCGCGGCGGAGCCGCACCTCGTACCCCGCGGCCTCGAGCGCGGAACCGCTGCTCTGGCGGAGGGTGTCCTCTGGGTCGACGATGAGAATGCGCATGGGATGGGTCGCGGCAGCGCGGGAAACTCCCCGCTACTGACAGGCGATCAGGCCTTCTACGGTGGCGGGTGAGGGCGGCGCGACGGGGCCACTGTACAGCGCGCAGGTCACCACGGTGTTCAGGTGGGTGGCGGTAGCCGACCACCCGGCGCTGGTGGCGATATTGATGGTGACCGTGGTATTGGCGCTCGGGGAGTAGATCATTTGCGAGGTCGGAACCGAGCCGCCGTAATACACACCGTTGTCGGTCCAGTAGCTCTCCTCGGCGGTGGCGAGGTTGTGCAGATCCGACTTCATGGTCGAGGTGTACGCCTTCTGCTTGGTGTACCCGAACTTCGGAATGGCGATCGCGGCAAGCAGGCCGATGATGACCACGACGATCAGGAGTTCGATCAGCGTAAAGCCCGCCCGACCACGCATTGTTCGACCTCCTTTCCGTCGCTGATGGTTAACCCGCTACGTCATGGATCCGGTGCAACCCCGGATTGCGAGCCGGGGGGCGACGGCCTTCCAGCCGCCGCCCCCCGGCCAGCATCCGAGTCTGGTTCAGCTGCAGATGATGACGCCGTCGACACCCGACGTGGCGCCCGCGCCGACCTGCACCGTGCACTTGGTGAAGCCGGTGCTGATGGAGGCGTTGGTCACGGTCGCGGTGAAGCCGCTCGTCGCGCCCGCCGCCGCGCCGGTGTTACCGGTCGACAGCGTGAAGTTGCTGGCGCCCTGGAGCTGGGCGAACGTGCCGTACGTCGAATAATCCGAGAAGTACGCTTCCTGCGCGGTCATCATGTTGCGCAGGTCGGTCTTGACGGAGGCCAGCTTGGCCTTGTCCTTG
>DASYPZ010000437.1:0-14899 GCA_036006105.1 Gemmatimonadales bacterium
GGATTACCATTCAACGGTTCCTGCAGGCGGGACTCATTGACCGTCTCATCATCACCCGAGTTCCGGTCCTGATCGGTACCGGAGTCCCGCTGTTTGGTCCACTGGAGCGCGACCTCAACCTCCGACACATTGCGACCAGAGAGTACCTCAGCGGACTGGTGCAGAGCGAGTATATCGTGGAATCGTAGCATCCCCGATGGGTCCGGTTGTGGAGGTACGACCATGCATCATCGACTGTTGCTTCTCCTGGCCTGGGTGGCTGCGTCCTGCACCAGACCGGCCCCGCCCGCCGCGACCGACCGTACGGGTACCGTTTCGTCCGGAAGTACGGCGCCGCTCCAATCTCCCGCCTCGATTTCTCACGGAGAGGCTCCCATCGGACCGGTGATGACCGCACCGGATCGCGCCGCCGATGCCCCGCCGCCCGGGGGAAGTCACCATCGCCGCATTCGGTTCGTGACCGCTCACGTCCGTCACCAGGTCGCTCCCGGTGTGGTCTACGAGGCGTGGACCTTCGATTCGGTGGTTCCCGGCCCGACCCTCCGGGTGACGGTCGGTGATACGGTGGACTTCACCCTGGTGAACGCCGCCTCGATTCCCCACTCCATGGATTTTCACGCGGCCGAGATCGCGCCGGATCGCGCGTACCGGAACGTCATGCCCCACGACAGCATTCAATTCCGATTCGTGGCGAGGGTCCCGGGCGTCTTCATGTATCACTGCGGTACGGCCCCGGTCGCGACCCATATCGCGAACGGCATGTACGGCGCCCTGATCGTCGACCCCCGAATCCCCCGGCCGCCGGCCCAGGAGTTTGTCCTGGTCCAGAGCGAGTTTTACATGGGGCCACCGAACGGAAAGGACTCCGTTCGGAGCATGGCGTGGGATAAAGTGCTGAACGCCTTTCCCGATTATGTCGTCTTCAATGGAGTCGCCTCGCGATACGCCACCCATCCGATCCCGGTCGGGGTGGCAAAGCCGATTCGATTATTCGTGGTGAACGCCGGCCCCAATCGGATCAGCTCGTTTCATGTGGTGGGAGCCATATTCGATCGGGTGCTCGCCGATGGGTTCGGGCGCCCGTTCGAGGGGATGCAAACCTGGAACGTTCCCGTCGGCGGCGGGGCCATCTTCGAGCTGCGGCTGGCGGAAACCGGCCTCTATCCCTTTGTCACCCACGCCTTTGCCGATGCCACCAAAGGGGGAGTGGGTGTATTGCGCGCCGGGGAACCAGGTCCGGCGGCCCCGCACCAATGAAACCCGACGCAGCGGCGGACGACGATTTCGAACAACGGGTCCGGGCGAGCTTCGAGCGCCAGGCCTTCATGGCGACCCTCGGAGCCACGCTGACGGGGGTCCAACCCGGCGCGGTCGAGATCCGGCTCCCGTTTCGTCCCGAGATTACGCAGCAACACGGGTTCGTTCACGCCGCCGCCGTCGCGGCGATCGGGGACAGCGCGTGCGGTTACGCGGCCTTTTCGTTGATGCCGATTGACGCGGCCGTTCTCACGATCGAGTACAAGATCAACCTGATGGCGCCGGCCCAGGGTGACGCGCTGATCGCCCGGGGCAGGGTGGTGCGGGCGGGCTACACCATCAGTGTGTGTCAGGCGGAGATCGTGGCGGTTTCCGGCGGAGCGGAGACCGCAGTGGCGCTCCTGGTGTCCACCGTGATGACCGTCCGCGATCGCCCGGGCCTGCGCGCCTAGCCGGCAAACACGCTGCACCGGCGCCGATTGCCGAAGGGTATCTTCGAATCCGAAGCGAAGAACAGGAAGTGTCTCCAACACGAGGTCTACCCATGACGACGCCTTCTCCCGCGGTGAAGTGGCTGGCTGTAGTGGCCATCCTGGGCACCGGATTGATTCATGTTGTTGAAGCCCAGGACGCATTCGGCGAAGCGACCTACAAAGGCCTGCTCTTCGTGGGCAATGGTCTCGGTGCGCTGCTGGCCGCGATCGGCATCATTCGGGGTCAGCGCGCGTTGGGCTGGCTGCTGGGCCTCTTCATCGCCGGAGGCGCGATCCTGGCCTACATTGCGAGCCGCACGATCGGATTGCCCGGGCTCCCGGCTGAACCTGATGCGTGGCTCGAGCCAATGGGTGTCGCCTCTCTGATCTGCGAGGCCCTGTTCGTGCTGCTCTTTGCGATCGCGCGAGGCACACCCGAGATCGCATCGGAATGACGGCGCACCAGCTCGACGATTCCCTGGCGCCGACGTAGATCGCTCTTCCCACTCCTCACCCGATAAGGGCGACCGAAGTGCCTCAACCGGTTCACTACCTTCCGATCGTCACGACCGCTCTCACGGTCCCCTTTTCCTGGAGTCTCTGGACCCGCTATCGCACCCGCCCAACCGCCACCCATCTCCTGTGCTGGAGCATCGGAGTGGCGATTTACGGAGTCGGTACGCTGACGGAGGCGTTGACGACGCTTACCGGGTGGCACGCGGCGATATTTCGCGCCTGGTACATCTCGGGGGCGCTGCTTGGCGGGTCACCCCTGGCACAGGGTTCGGTCTACCTGCTCCTTCGCCGCAAAACGGCCAACCGACTGACCGTGGCTCTCATCACCTACGTCAGCATTGCCGCGATCTGTGTGCTCCTGAGCCCGCTGGATTATTCGAAGGTCGAGGTCCATCGCCTCTCGGGAGCGGTGCTCGAATGGCATTGGGTGCGACTCCTCAGTCCGGTGGTGAATACCTATGCGGTCATCTTTCTGATCGGGGGCGCGATCGCCTCGGCCATTCGCTACAGCCGCAAGCGAGAAACCCGGCACCGGTTCATCGGCAACGCGCTGATCGCGATCGGAGCGATCCTGCCCGGTATTGGCGGAACCGCTACCCGGCTGGGTCACGTGGAAGTTCTCTATGTGACCGAGCTGATCGGATTGTCGCTCATCTGGTTCGGATACCGGCTCAATATTCGCCCGGTGATTCCCGCCAGCCGGTAACGCCCCTGTCGCGACCCCGGGCTGGTCCCCGCCCCCTCGCCCCTTCCGAGATTCTGCGTATGGCCGATGATCTGCGTGGCACCTTGGTCCGGCAGCTCGACATGGCCTGGAAGCTGGCCGCCATCCATCTCGACGGCCTGACCACGGAGGAATGTCTCTGGCGGCCGGCTCGCCGGGGTTTGCACGTTCACCAGGACGCGAACGGCCGATGGCACGCCGACTGGCCCAGCCACGAAGGGTATGACCTCGGCCCGCCGAGCATCGCCTGGGTGACATGGCACGTCGAGTTCTGGTGGTCCATGGTCCTCAACCATTCGTTCGGGGACGCCACGCTTTCCCGGGAACGGATCACCTGGCCGGGCAACGCCGGCGCCGTCATCGACCGGCTGGGCGCGCTGCATCTCGAGTGGCGGGACGCGCTCGAGCAGCTGACCGAGCAGGATCTGCAGTTGGCTGGGCGCACCCGATGGCCGTTTCAGCAACGGCCCTTCGGCGATGTCGTCGCCTGGGCCAATGTCGAGCTCACCAAGAACGCCGCTGAGATCGGCTATGCGCGTTTTCTCCATGCAGTGCGAGGCGACGATGCAATTTCATCTTGAGCGCTCGGTCGACGTGCTCCGTCGTACGCCCGGTGTTCTGGGCGCCCTGCTGGGCGATATCGACGCGGCATGGAGTCGCACGAACGAGGGTCCCGAAACATTCAGTCCCTTCGATGTTGTGGGTCATCTCATCGACGGGGAAGAGACGGACTGGATCCCGCGGGCCGGCATCATCCTCGCCCAAAGCGCCAATCCGGTGTTCGAGCCGTACGACCGATTCCGTCACCGCGCCCGCAACGCGAAGCGCTCGCTGGAGGCGCTCCTGGCCGAGTTTGCCGAGCTCCGGGCCGCGAATCTGATCGTGCTGCGCTCCTGGCATCTGACCGAGGCGCAACTGGATCTCCCGGGCGTCCATCCCGGGCTGGGTCGAGTGACCCTGCGACAGCTGCTGGCGGCCTGGGTGGTTCACGACCTCGGCCATCTCGCGCAGGTGGCGCGGGTCATGGCCAAACAGTATCGGGACGCGATCGGGCCCTGGGCTCCCTTCCTTCCCGTGGTGACCGACCATCCCACTCCGCGTTCCTGAGCAGAGAGATTTGCCAAACTCTGTGTCATAAAGTACTTTGATCGAATAATAATCTCTTCATTGCCCCGTTCAGCTCGGAGGCACCGTGGCGCCTTCTCCCGAAGCCAGTCCATCCCCGGATCATGGGGTTCCACCGAGCGCGTTTCGCCTCACCCTCACAGACGCGCTACGGTTCTGGGAGCCGCGCCGGATCCTGTACAACCTGGTCCTCGTTGCCCTCGCCGGAGTCTGGGTGGTGCGAACCTGGCCTCACTTTCGGCCGGCTGTCGTCGCTCCTCATCTCCCGGAGATTCTCGTCCTCACCGGACTCGCCAATCTCTGCTACTGCGCCGCCTATCTGGTGGAGTTTTCCCTGCAGGATTCCTCCGGACGGGACACCTGGCGCCGCTGGCGCTGGATTCTGTGGGTGGCGGGTACCCTGTTCGCGCTGGTCCTGGCCCAATACTGGATCGCCGACGAGATCTATCCGTCGGTGCTCTGATGGGGTGACCAGGGTAGGCTCGTCACCGGGGAGCGCGGGCCGCGCGGCTGGGGAATTCGGTTTTGTCACCCACGAGATCCGACCCGGACGGTTCGCCCATGCTGTATGTTTGGGCGGGAGCGCGGAGTCATTTCGGACCCTGCGCCGGGCCTCGAGCATCGGGCTTCATCTTCAGGGACAGGGTAACGCTCGCAATGTCCGCTTCTCCACCGCCCGAGCCCCGCGGCTCCGGATCGCGTTTTACCCAATGGGCACTGGGCTGGGCGAAATCGATAGCGGTCGCGCTGGTCGTCTGGTTTTTCCTCAGCACCTTCCTCATTCAGGCGTTTCACGTGCCGTCCTCCAGCATGGAGCGGACCGTGCTGGTGGGCGACTTTCTCTTCGTGAACAAGTTGCTCTATGGCGCCGAGATACCACTCACCTCGCGGCACCTCCCGGCGATTCGAGAGCCGAAGCACGACGAAATGGTGGTGATCCATTCACCCATCGAGAATCTGCTCCTGCTCAAGCGCCTGGTGGGCCTTCCCGGAGACACCCTGGCGATGAAGCAGGGGCGCCTGCTCCGGGACGGGGCGCCGCTTGCCGAACCCTGGGTCCAGTTGGCGGAGCAGCCGCCGAGTATCGACGAGGCCACCGCGCTTCAGATGCGGAGCTGGCAGCTTCGATACTATGTGGGCCAGGACACCGTCCATTACCACCCGGACCTCCGGAATTGGGGGCCGCTGGTCGTCCCACCGGACTCCGTCATGACCCTGGGTGATAACCGGGACGAAAGCTTCGACTGCCGCTACTATGGATTCATTCCGCGGAAGAACCTCCGTGGGAAACCACTCTTCATCTATTTCAGCTACGATCCGTCGTCCTGGCGTCCGCTGCCTTTCCTGACGGCGATTCGCTGGGGCCGCCTGCTTTCATCGCCCCGGTAGCCTCCCGATGACCGGTGAAGTGCACCGCAGTGGACGGATCGGCTGGCTGCGCGCCGGCGTCCTGGGCGCCAACGACGGACTGATCTCGACCAGCAGTCTCATCGTGGGCGTGGCCGCTGCCCAGCCCAGCCGGTCGGCGGTCCTCATCGCCGCCGTTGCCGGCCTGGTCGCGGGGGCCCTCTCCATGGCGGCCGGGGAGTATGTCTCGGTCAGCTCCCAGGCGGATACCGAGCTCGCGGATCTCGCTCAGGAGCGGGGCGAGCTCGCCCTGGCGCCGGAGGCGGAGCGTGATGAGCTGGCCGGGATATACATGTCCCGGGGACTGCAGCGCGACCTGGCGATCCAGGTGGCGGGCCAGCTGATGATGCACGACGCGCTCGGCGCACATGCCCGGGACGAGCTCGGTCTCCACGAGCTGACCCGGGCGCGACCCATTCAGGCCGCCATCACGTCCGCCGCCTCCTTTGCCATCGGCGCGGGCGCCCCCACGGTGCTGGCGGCCGTCGTTCCGATTGCTTTCCTGGTATGGGGGGAAGTGATCGTGAGCCTCGGACTGCTGCTTGCCCTCGGGTGCGTAGCGGCTCGGCTCGGCGGCGCGCCGCTGCTCCGGGGCGCGGTACGGGTCGTGTTCTGGGGGGCCGTGGCGATGGCGTGTACCGCTCTCGTCGGGCGGCTCTTCGGCGCGGTGGTGTAACGAGGCCTGCAGTCTTCGGCACCTGCTTCGGGTTCGGACTCCTCTCTATACTGACCGGGTGGCTGGATAGACAGCCACCCGTGTCACCCGCACGTCAGGTTGAGCCGCACGGGGGTCAGGTTCCCGGGATCGTGTCCGAGACGAACGCGCTCCGCTGGGTCGCCCCGTCATGCGGCCGTATCCCGATTCCGGTGTCGAGGGTCCCACCGACCCGGCCCGCGGTCCGATAGAGGGGAAGGCCGGGGTGGAGGAGCCAGGCGGGATCGAGCCCGGGCGTACCCGACAGATCCGGGACGACCAGCTCATACTGACCTCCGGTGAGTGCGGCATACCCGGCCGTCATGGTGACGGTCACGAACCGGTTCGAACCCTGCTGATACACGACACTCGCCGAGCGGTCGAAATCGGCCTGAGGCACAAACCGCGCGCTGGGACGCAGGAAGGGCGCGGCCTCGGCCAGAGAGAACGCCGGCCGCTCCAGTGCCGCGGGAAGCGCCAGCGTGCGGTCCGTGGGCGCCCGGAAGTACACCCGGGCGAAGCGGCTGCCGGTGGTGGTTGCGGTCGACGCAAACAACGCCTGGAGGTCACCGGCGCGAAGCCGGTCCAGGGGCAGCGCCGAATACGGGCGGATGGCCGCCGCCGATGCGCTGGGTACCGGTGAGAACAGAATCTCACTCGTTTCCGAGAGCAGCTGGACCCCGATGCTCGGACTCTCGAGGCCGATGCCCTCGAGCGTGAGGGTCGCGGTGGCCGGCGCAAACGCCTCCGCGCCGGCGAAGTCGAACACCGGCAGGGTAGTGCTGTCCGGCAGGTCGACGTCGCGGCGCAGGATCATCCTGGTTACCACCGCCTGACCCTGCGCCCCCGTGATCCGCGTGCCGATCAGGTCGTGGGGTCCTCCGGGCAGGGACTTGAGCGCGAAATCGGCTCCGGCGGCGAGGGTCACCTGGGTGTGCGACTGCAGGCCGCCGCTGATCGTGGCGAATTCGTCGGCATCGATACCGGCGACCGTGCCGAGCAGGGTCTTGGACAGGGCGAGGTCGCAAAAGAGGGCACGCGTGTTACCCGCGTTCGCCAGCTCGGCGGGTCCGCCATACAGGACCGAGAGAATCGAGATCCCGAGTCCACCGCGCGACTTGGTCGCGATGCCGCCGCGATTGCTCTGGAAGGCGTGCTGGAAGGTGACGATCCCCCCCACGAGCGCCGGCTCGGCACGGGTCCAGGGGCCATCGCCGTCCTGGAACGCGACCCAGTCCGGTTCCAGGCCGCCGCAATACGCGACCTGCACCGTTTGGGGCGGTGGCGGCGTGACCGGATCGGGGGGCGCCGTCACCTTGTAATCGGAGCAGGCGCTGAGCGCCGCGCACACGAGGCTGAGCCCGCCCAGGATGCTTCGAGCCCTGGTCATTGTCGGAGACGGCACCGGTACCTCCCTGAAAAGCCTGCCAGCGTGAACCGCGGCCGACAGAATACCCTGATCGGGACAAACCGGGGATCGGGACGCTCTGACCTCGCCTGTCCGACTTTCTCCCCTCTTGGTGTCAGACCACGTCCTACAGCTCTTGGCAGCGCGAGTTGTCTCGCCATATTCCCTCGACACGACGGCGTGGTATTCATCCGCGGACCGAAGGATCCCGATGAACGGGGAGCTCGCTCAACTGATCGCGATCGCGGCGCACGGCAATGCCGCATTGCTTGCGCCGGACTCCCCGGCAGGGTTGTGGACCGGCAACTCGACCCTCCGGTACGTCAACCGTCTCTCCTTCGTCCGCTCCCCGGCACCCGCGGGATCGACCGGTCCCATCGCCCTGGACATTGCGTCCTGGTGGCGCGAGCTCCGGCAGCGTGGTCTGCGTCGCCTGACGGTCGTTCGGACCGGCCAGGCGATTCCCGGGAGAAACCTGCCGGAGTACCTCGACGCGGCCTTTGCCGGCGGCGTTCATGCCGGCCTGCTTGCGACGTTTGATCGGGGCGCCGATGAGACCTGGACCGCACGGTGGGAGGTTACCGAGCCGCAGCATCCCAACCAGGCGATCTGGAGTGTCACCTACCACGGCGCCACCGTCACCGGACCCGGCGCGGTTCCACCGTCGACGCCGCTCCATCAGGCCGTGCTGGAGCTGGCAGAATCGCTTCGGCGGATCGGGAGCTTTGCGGCGGGAAACGGTCTCGAGGAGTGGAGTCCCCGGTTCACCGACGCGCTGGCCATGCTGTCGGCCCCGAGCCCCACGGTGCCGTACTATCCCGACCTTCTGCCGGAGCGGGGGTACTCGCTCCCGGCTCGCCGGCTGATGGCCGCGGCCGCCGGCGGGTGGGTCTTCGGTGGAATGGGGTCCTGGAACGATTCCGTCCCGAGCGCCGCGGCCGAATACGAATCCGTCACCCAGGCCCATTTCGAGGCGGAGATGAACGCCTTCGTGACCGCGGCGAATCCGCCAGCAACGCAGGTGCCTTCGACCGGGGGAGCCTTATGAGCGCGTCATCCAGCACGGCGTTGCTGGTGGTCGATGTCCAGCAGGGGCTGGACGACCCCCGCCTCGGAGCCCGCAACAATCCCCAGGCGGAGCAGCGGATTGCCGATTTGCTCGCGACCTGGCGAGCGACCGGCCGGCCGGTGATTCATGTCCAGCACCTGTCGCTGGAACCGCACTCGACGCTGCGGGAAGACGCCCCCGGCCACGCGTTCAAGGCCGAGGCCCTGCCGCTGTCCGGCGAACCGGTGTTCCGCAAGCACGTCAACAGCGCGTTCATCGGGACCGGGCTGGAGGCGTACCTGCGGTCCCATGGAATCGGGGCGCTCGTGGTCGCCGGACTCACCACCGACCATTGCATTTCGACCACCGTTCGGGTGGCCGGGAACCTCGGTTTCTCGGTCACCGTGGCGGAGGATGCCACCGCGACCTTCGAGCGCCGCGGCCCCGACGGTGCCCGGTACGACGCCGATCTGATCCACCGCGTGGAGCTGGCGAGTCTTCACGGCGAGTTCGCGACGGTGCGAAGCACCCGCGACATCCTGGCGGACCTGTAGGAGCAACCTTCATTCACCCGTGGATGAGTCACTGACACCATGAATATCCTGATCAAGTCGATCGAAGCCGAGTACCTCCGCTACAGGACGCTGGCCGAGAAAGCCCTCGCCCAGGTGCCGGAGCCCCTCCTGTCGGCGCCGGGTCCGAGCAACGGGAACTCCCTGGCCACCATCTGCTGGCACATCGCCGGCAATCTGCAGTCCCGGTTCACCGACTTTCTCACGTCGGACGGCGAGAAGCCGTGGCGCCGGCGGGAAGAAGAGTTCAGCGCCAGGACCGTCACGCGCGACGTGCTGATGGAGAAATGGCGCACCGGATGGGACGCCCTCGCCACGGCGCTGTCGACGCTCAGCGACGCGGACCTGCACGTCTCCGTGACCATTCGGCGCCAGCCACTGGCGGTGCACGAGGCGCTGAACCGCTCTCTCGGGCATATCTGTTACCACGTGGGGCAGATCGTGTACGTGGCGCATGCCATCTGCGGCCCCGACTGGAAATACCTGACCATCCCGCCCGGAGGGTCGGACGCCTACAACGCCCGCCCGGCGTTCGAGAAACCGCTGGCGTATGTCGAGGGGGCCGGTGCCGCGGCGCCGAAGGCCGGCACCGCTCCGGGGAAATGATCCGTTGGTGACCGAATCGTGGGGAACGCGTCTCGCTCGCTGGCGGTTCAACTGGTTCCCCGCCTATCGAGGAACCGGGGCCCGGGTCACCTTCATTCGCCGCGATTGGCTCGAGGTACGGGTCACCGTGCCGCTGTCGTGGCGGACCCGGAACTACGTGGGTACCATCTTCGGTGGCAGCCTGTACGGCGCGGTGGATCCGGTGTACATGCTCATGCTGCTCCGGACCCTGGGGCCGGCCTACACGGTCTGGGACAAGGCCGCGACGATTCGGTTTCGGCGTCCCGGGCGGACCCGTCTCTTCGCGGCGTTTCGATTGACCGAAGGCGTCCTGGAGGAGATTCGCCACGAGCTGACCCGAACCCCGAAGGTCGATCGGGCCTTCCAGGTCGAGCTGGTGGATGCCGCGGGAACCGTGCATGCGACCATCGACAAGGTCATCCATGTGAGTCTGCGCGCCGCGGGTACGGGTACCGCCCCTGTGGGCTCGCGTTAACACGGGTATGTTGGCTTTCAGACGGCGAGGCAGATCGTGATTCACCTGGCTCCAGTCCCACTGGAAGGTCACGGGGTGCGGCTCGAGCCGCTCGCGCCGGCCCACGAAGCCGCGCTGACCGCCGCCGCGACCGATGGACGGCTGTGGGAGCTCTGGTACACCTCGGTGCCCTCGCCCTCCGAAACCGGCGCCTACATCGCGACCGCTCTCGAGGGACAGCGGGCCGGCCACATGCTGCCCTGGGCGGTGCGCGAGCTGGGCACCGGCGCCATCGTGGGGAGCACGCGATATCACGATATCGTCCCCTCCATCGATCGGGTCGAAATCGGCTACACCTGGTACGCCGGGAGCTGGCACCGCAGCCATGTCAATACCGCCTGCAAGCTGCTGCTGCTCGGTCACGCGTTCGATACGATCGGGTGCAAGGTGGTGGGGTTGCGGACGGATAACTTCAATTTTCCCTCCCAACGAGCCATTGCCGCGCTCGGCGCTCACCAGGATGGCGTCATTCGCCATCATCAGGCCCGGCGGGACGGAACGGTTCGCGACTCGGTGCTGTTCAGCATTCTCGCCGCGGAATGGCCCGACGTGAAACGGCATCTGACCACGCGGCTTTCCCGTCACGGCCTGAGGCCAGCCCCATGAGCTACGTCGATCGTCACCTCCTGAGCGGTGAGACGGTCACCTTTCGGACCCGCTTGCACTGGAAGCTGTATTGCCTGCCCGGACTCGTCGTGGTCATCCTGCTGGCTCCTCTGACGGTCCTGGCGCTCAATTCCACGACCAAGCTCCTTGCCCTGCTTCCCGCCGTCGCCGCGCTGGTCATTCTCGCGGTGCCGTTCCTGAAGCGACGCTCCTCCGAATTTGCCGTCACCACCAAACGGGTCATCATCAAACTCGGAGTGCTGAACACGCGCTCCGTGGAGCTGCTGCTTCCCAAGATCGAGGGCATCACCGTGTCGCAGAGCCTGGGCGGCCGGCTGTTCGGCTATGGCCAGATCGTCGTCATCGGGACCGGCGGCACCCAGGAGCCGTTTCCCGGCATCCAGGCTCCGCTCGACTTTCGGCAGGCGGTGCAGGCCGCAACCGACGGGAAGACCTGAGCGCAAAGCGCACTCAGATGATCGTAGTACCACCCTTCACGGAGGATATGATGCAGTTCGCACGGAGGCTTTTTCTGGTGGCCGGTGTCTACGGGATCCTGGCACTCCTGCCGCAATATTTCCTGGAGGCCCGGATCGGGCGGGACGATCCACCGCCCATCACCCACCCGGAGTATTTCTACGGCTTCATCGGCGTAGGCCTCGCGTGGCAGGTGCTTTTCCTGATTATTTCGCGGGACCCGTCGCGCTACCGCCTCGCGATGATTCCGGGGATGCTCGAGAAGCTCGGATTCGGCGGTGTAGCCGTCATCCTGTTGTTCCAGCATCGGATTGCCCCGGTGACCGCGGGGTTCGGGTTCGTCGATCTCGTCCTCGCGCTCCTGTTTCTGATCGCCTTCCGGCGCACCGCCCCCGTCGCCGGCGGGAGAGTGTCCATGGCGGGCTGAAGGCTTCCCCCCAGACCTGGAGAGCTGGTCCCATGAATCTTCTTCGCGCCCTTGCCGCTCCCGGTTCGCTCGCCCTGCTGCTGTTCACCGGGGCCCGCCCGGCACTCCAGTCCGGACGGGGCCTGATGCACGGATATGTCGCCTTCGACGACTTCACATATAACCAGGTGTCCGAGGGCGCCATCCAGGCCAGGATCGAGCTGCGTGGCAACACGCAATTCAATCACGCAACGTATAAGGCCGAAACCGATCGCCATGGGTCCTGGGATATTCCGGCGATCGGTATGGGCGAGTATACGCTTCGGATCACGGCGCCCGGCCATGTTCCCTATCAGATCGAGCTCTATATCCCCTCGGACTTCGAATGCCGTTTGGCGGTCATGCTGAAGAAGGGGGGCGGGTAGAGGGTCGGTCCGGAACTCGCCGATTCGCTATCATTCCGGATAGAAAGGAGATGACCTATGTCCGCAACCAGGTCTCTCTCGATCGTGCTCGTGTTTCCGGCGCTCATCGGCGCCTGTGCCTCCACCGCACCGGACCACCCGTCGGTCTGGGGTTCGGACCAAGCCAGCCTGACCGTCAACGAGAGCACGACAACCGTCCGGATCCTGGCCTCCGGCGGCTGCTACGGATCCTACGGCGAGATCACTCAGGCCATTCCGCCGAGAGACTTCACCCTCACCGGCACCTATGTGCAGCTCACCGGTGTCGCTCCCGGCAGCGTCCAGTATCCCGCCCTGTTCACCGGCACCGTCTCCGGGAACCACCTGACGCTCAGCATCACCATCTCCGCCCTGCAACAGGTTCTGGGCCCGTTCAGTCTCACCCAGGGCGTGACCAAGGTCTGGTCGGCCTGCATGTATCCCTAGGCCGCGTTTTCCGGTGGATCGGATTCGCCTCGCACTCCTCTCCGAAGTCCCTGCGCTCAACCGGCTCATCGCCGAGTCGGCCCGGAAGCTGAGTCGGGGGTACTACGACCCTGCCGAGATCGAGTCGCTGATCACCTATGTGTTCGGCGTCGACACCCAGCTCCTCATCGACCGCACCTACTATGTGATCGAATCGCACACGGACCTCGCGGCCTGTGGAGGGTGGAGTGGACGCCGTACCCTTTTCGGCGGAGATCAGGCGAAAGACCGGCTGGATCCGGTCCTCGACCCGGCCACCGAAGCGGCCCGGATCCGCGCGTTTTTTGTCGACCCGGCGCGCGCACGAGAGGGGCTGGGACGGCGATTGCTGATCCACTGCGAGGGGGAGGCGCGAGCCGCCGGGTTTCGCCGGGCCGAGCTCATGGCAACCCTGCCGGGACAGCCGCTATACCGGGCACTCGGCTACGAGGATCTGGAACCGGTCGTCGAAACCTTGCCCGACGGACGGGCGGTGAAGTTCGTGCGAATGGGACGGGCCCTGACGTGAGGGGTCTGCATCGACCCGGCCGAGGTCAGGTGGCGTCATCCCGGAATTCTCCGTAAGCTCAAGCCGGGTCCGGGGCGCCGGCGTCGGTCGGTTGCCTGCACCTTCGTGCTGGCGGAGTGACCCTCATACGTAGCCAGAGCTCGACGTCCGGGAGATCGCTGTGGTCGATATCAGTTTCGAGGGAGACCGAATCCGGTTCGAGGTACAAGGCTGGGACAAGCTCTGGGCCCTCAGGAGTCAGCTCGAGTTTCCGCTGGCCCACATCGTGAGCGTGCGACAGGATTCCGAGCCGGCGCTCGGCTGGTGGCATGGGTTCCGGCTGGCGGGAACGAACATCCCCGGCCTGCTGACCGCGGGAACCTTTTATCAGCACGAGGGCGCGATCTTCTTCGATGTACACGATCCGGAGCGAACCATCGTGTTCGAGCTCGAGCATGAACGCTATCGCCGGCTGGTCGTCGAGGTGAAGGATCCCGCGGCCACGGTCGCCCGGGTCCAGGAGGCCCTCCACCAGCGCAGGCCCCATGGCTGACATTTCGCATCTCATCACGATCGCAGCCCCGCCCAAGGTGCTGTTCCCCCTGGTGGCTACCGGGCCCGGGCTGGCCGAATGGTGGGCCGAGGATGTCGTGGTGCGGCCGGACGGCGCGGTCGATCTGGGTTTCTTCAATCGCGCCACGCTATACCGTCTGCGGCCCCAGACCCAGCTCTCGCCCAACCGCGCCAGCTGGGTGTGCGAAACCGGGAAGGAATGGGAAGGCACCCGTCTCACTTTCGAGCTGGCTCCGAGCGGGACAGGGACTGCCCTGCGATTTGCTCACACCGACTGGCGGGAGGCCACGGACTACTTCGTGTCGTGCAACACCACCTGGGGCGGGCTGATGTTCCGGCTTCGGGCGACGGCGGAAGGCAAGGCTCCCGGCCCGCTGTTCTCGAGGGACGGGCTGGGATATTAGCCGACCTGGTCCGCGTGAAGTCGATGGACCCGATGGATCTCCTTCGGAATTTCCCATGCCGGATTTATTGATCAGGATCAAGAAGAAGACCGACGGCGGTGCCGCACTGAGCTGTCAGCGGGCCGACGGGTCAACAACCTGGCAACGCCAGGATGGCCGGCAGGGGAGATTCTTTCCGATTCACGATCTCACGCACTATGCGGTAGAGACGGTGCTGGGCCATCGCCGGGGATTCTATGGCCTGGTGGCCGACGGCTGGGATCTTACCGACTTCGGGGCGCCATGGCCGAAGGGTCGTCTGCCCGCGGATATGGATCCCTCCGAGCTGCTGGTCGGATTCCTCGACACGGAGCGCGCCGGCGGCGTGGCGTGGACCGCGGCGGACTTCAACGACAAGGCCAGCCTCTACGCGGCCCAGCACCGGACCCCGGATACGTGCCGGATCACGCCCGATGAGCTGGAGGAGATCCGGAACCGGCTGTCCGATCTGGTCGGCCGCTGGCGGGCCGTACCGGCGGGAGAGACACTCGAGCTGGTATTCCAGCGAACGCCTGAGGGGTGACCGCGGCCGCCGAATCGGCCTCGGCGGGTTTGCCTTTGCCCTCGAGCCGACATTGCTTCCCATCGTACTGCAGTCACCGGCCGGGGACCC
>DASYPZ010000438.1:0-13470 GCA_036006105.1 Gemmatimonadales bacterium
CCCGGATGATCGCCGTCGATCAACATTCGTTCTCCGTGTCGTCCCGACACGGGATCCGTGTCGCTTCGGGTGGGAACTTCTCGTGACCGGGGAGTCAACCGATACGCCGGCAAGCGGTTGCACGGCGGCGTGAACGATGCATTCGGTGCGTCGGGGCAAGGAGACCAGCGGCATGCGTGGTATCGGTGCAAGTTCGCCCGGTCGGCGCATCTCCCGCTGGTCAAACAGGTCCCACTCGCCACAGGGAGGACGTATGAGCCGTCTTCGAAGTTTCCTGATCGCCGGTGCGCTCGCGGCGCCGCTGATTCCCGCAACGAGAACCAGCAGCCGAACCGCCGCCATCGGTACGATCGCCGGCAAAGTAGTCACCGAGCAGGCCCTGCCGATCGTGGGCGCGCAGGTGGCTGTCCGGAGCGGCAATCGCAGCGCGGTGACCGACGGCAACGGAGCCTACCGCATCGACAGCGTGGCGGTGGGTGAGGTGGTGGTCGTGGCCCGGTTCCTCGGGCGCAGCCCGGAGACGCGCACCGTCAGGGTGAACGAGGGCACCGTGTCCCGCGCCGATTTTGTGCTGAAGGAGGACCATCTCCGCTTGGACGAACTGGTCGTCACGGGAGTCAACGAAGGGAAGCGGAGTACGTCACTTCCGTTCGCCGTCCTGAGGGGAGCGACCGCGGGCCAGGGCACATTCAACACGGAGGAGTACGCCCGGATCTACGAGAATGCCTGGCAGTCGCCCAGCGCGACTCCGCTGTCGACCTTTTCGATTGACGTGGACGCCGCGTCCTACACCAACATCCGTCGGTTCGTAGGCGACGGGCAGCTCCCGCCGAAGGACGCCGTGCGCATCGAGGAGATGGTCAACTATTTCCCCTACGATTATCCGGATCCGGCCGGCGACGCGCCCTTTTCCGTGACCACCGAGCTCTCGGCGGCACCATGGCACCCGGGCCATCGGCTCGCGCTGATCGGTCTGCAGGGGCGCCGGATCCCGATGGAGGCACTGCCACCCAACAATCTGGTCTTCCTGCTGGACGTCTCGGGCTCGATGGACGACCCGCGCAAGCTGCCGCTGGTGAAGGCGGCGTTCCGGCTTCTGGTCCAGCAGCTCCGCCCCCAGGACCGGGTCGCCATCGTGGTCTACGCCGGTGCGGCCGGCATGGTGCTTCCCTCCACCGCGGGCGACCGGAAGGATCTGATCCTCGACGCGATCGAGCGACTCTCCGCCGGGGGCTCCACCGCGGGGGCGGCGGGGATCCAGCTGGCCTACCGGACCGCACGGGAGAATTTTCTGCCGGAGGGAAATAATCGGGTGATCCTCGCGACCGACGGTGATTTCAATGTCGGCGTGTCCAGCGACGGCGAGCTGACCCGCCTCATCGAAGAGGAGCGCGGTCATGGCGTGTTCCTGACCGTGCTGGGCTTCGGCACCGGCAATCTCAAGGACGCCAAGATGGAGCAGCTGGCGGATAAGGGGAACGGTAACTACGCCTACGTCAACGATGTCCTGGAGGCCCGCAAGGTGTTCGTGCAGGAACTCGGGGCGACGCTGCTCACCCTGGCCAAGGACGTGAAGATTCAGGTCGAGTTCAACCCGGCGCGGGTCGCCGCCTACCGACTCATCGGCTATGAGAATCGGGTACTGGCCGATCGGGACTTCAACGACGATGCCAAGGACGCCGGCGATCTGGGCGCCGGACACGCGGTCACCGCGCTCTATGAAATCGTGCCGACCGGGAGTCCCCTCGACGTGAAGGTGGGCCAGGTCGACCATCTCAAGTACCAGCGGAACGACGCCCCGGAGCGGAAGGCCGTGGTCGCGGGACACGAGAGCGAATGGATGACCGTGAAGCTGCGCTACAAGCAACCGGAGGGATCGACCAGCCGGCTGCTTGCGCACACCGTCCAGGGAGAGACCCGGAATCCGTCGGAGTCTTTTCGATTCGCGAGCGCCGTAGCGGGGGTCGGGATGCTGTTGCGGGACTCGGAGTACAAAGGCAAGCTGAGCTACGAGGCGCTCCTGGCGCAGGCCCGCGCGGCGCGGGGGACGGACCGCGACGGCTATCGGGGAGAGTTTGTGCGACTCACCGAGATGATCGCGACGCTGTCGAGGAGAGTGGCGGTGAAACAGTAGGAAGCAGGGAGTAGGGAGTAGGGAGTAGGGAGTAGGGAGTAGCTATCGCGAGTGAAAACGGTTCTAAACTCAAGCCGCCGTGGATTTAGAGTGGTCCATGGCGGCTTTGGTCACGAGTTATCGCGATCTTCTTGTCTGGCAGAAGTCCATGGTCGTGGCGCATCAGGTCTTCGATCTGACCACTCGACTCTATCGTCCCAGATGGTTTGCGCTCGCAGACCAGCTTCGACGCTCGGCCGTTTCGGTTCCGTCGAACATCGCCGAGGGTCGTGGACGTCGGTCGCGAGGAGAGTTCGTTCGATTCATTTCGATTGCGAATGGATCACTCAAGGAACTCGAGACGCAACTCATGCTACTGGCCCGGGTCGACAACGAGTTTGAGGAGGAGACCAACCGCATTCTCTCTCTGACGGACGAGGTTGGCAAAATGCTGAACAGTCTCCACCACGCGCTTCGCAGGCCATGAGTCCCTACTCCCTACTCCCTACTCCCTACTCCCTAACGAAGCACATCCAGCGCCACGGGCACCTTGCCGAGGGGTGCGGAGACCTGGGCGCCGCTCAACCGGTCGCGGACGGCGCTCAGCATTTCCCGCGCAATGGCCACTCCCTCCGCCAGTCCCTGTTCGCGGCCGCGCTCGCTGGCTCGCCGCATCCGGGAGAGGATCTCGTCGGGGACCGTCACGCCCGGCACCTCGTTGGCGAGGAATTCCGCGTTCCGCAGCGATACCAGGGGCCAGATGCCGCCGACGATCGGCAGGTGGAACGACTCGATGCGCTTGAGGAAGACATCCAGCTGCGCCAGATCGAAGACCGGCTGCGTGATGGCGAACTCGGCGCCCGCCTCGACCTTCCAGTGCAGCCGGCGCAGCTCGCGATCGAGATCGGGGGCGGCCGGATTGACTCCGACGCCGATCACGAACCGGGTTGGGGTGCCGAGCGGATTGTTTCCGGGATCGAGCCCGCGGTTGAGCCGCGCCACCAGGTTGGTGAGGCCGATCGCGTCGATGTCGAACACTGCGGTCGCGTCGGGGTAAGGACCCATCTTGGGCGGGTCGCCGGTGACCAGGAGCAGGTTGCGGAGTCCCGCCGCGGCCGCACCGAGCAGATCGGAGAGCATCCCCAGCAGATTCCGGTCGCGGCAACAGTAATGCACCACCGCCTCCAGACCCACTTCGCGCTCGATCATCAGTCCGCTGAGCAGCGCGCCCATGCGGCTCTGGGCCCGAGGGCCATCGGGAACGTTGACCGCGTCGACGCCGGCGGCCTTGAGGGCACGGCACTGCTCGAACATCGGAGCGGGATCCACTCCTTTGGGCGGCACGATCTCCACCGTCGTGATGAATTCACCGGCGGCGAGCTTGGCCCCGTATCGAGAGCGCTCGGCCAGCGGCACCGGTTCCACGCCGACCGCCGCGGGCTCGGCGGCAACCGTGCCGCTCACGTGCCGCGGCGCCACCGAGTGCACGTACCCCGCGATGGCCCGGATGTGCTCCGGCGTGGTGCCGCAGCACCCGCCCACGAAGCGGGCTCCGGCTTCGACGATGCGCCGGGCATAGTTCCCCATGTACTCGGGGGATGCCATGTAGATCTTCCGGTCGCCGACGTCGCGAGGCAGCCCGGCGTTGGGCTGGGCCGAGATCGGCCGGGTGATGGTCGGCGCGAGCTGCTCGACGGCCTCCAGGATTCCCTGGGGTCCGACCGAGCAGTTCACCCCGATCACGTCGGCGCCCATGGCTCCGAGCAACGGACCGAAGACCGAAGGCTCGGTGCCGTAGTGGGTCCGGCCATCGTTGCCGATGGTCATCTGGGCGATGACCGGAAGATCGGTCAGGCGCCGGATCGCCTCGAACGCGGCGCGGAGCTCATCCACGTCACTGAAGGTCTCCAGGATGAATCCGTCGACTCCGCCGTCCAGCAGCCCATGGACCTGCCGGGTGAAATCGGCGCTCGCCTCCGCCGCCGAGGTCTCTCCGAAAGGCTCGATGCGAACTCCCAGCGGGCCGATCGCGCCCACCACGGCGGTCCGCCCGCCCGAGGCGGCGCGCGCCAGCTCCGCGGCGGCCCGGTTGATCCGCTCGGTGTCGTCGGACAGGCCGTACTGGGCCAGTTTGCGCGGGGTTGCGCCGAAGGTATTGGTCTCCAGGAGCTCGGCCCCGGCCTTCACGTAGGCGCGGTGGATCTCGCTGACCAGGGCGGGCTGGCGGAGATTCAAGTCGTCGTAGCAGACGTTGAGGAAAATCCCGCGATCGTACAGCATCGTCCCCATCGCCCCGTCGAAGACGTGGGTGCGGCCGTCGTTCAGCAGCTCACGCAGCGTCGGCATCGGTTACCGCGATCCTCTTTCGTAGCCCAGATTCGGTGCGAGCCACCGCTCGGCTTCCTCGAGCGACATGGCCTTGCGGCGGGCGTAGTCCTCGACCTGGTCGCGCCCGATCTTGCCCACCCCGAAATAGCGCGCTTCGGGGTGCCAGAAGTACCAGCCGCTGACCGCGGCGGTCGGCGTCATGGCGAAGCTCTCGGTCAGTCGAACGCCGATGCGGGCTTCGGCATCGAGCAGGTCGAAGAGAATTCCCTTCTCGGTGTGGTCGGGACACGCCGGATAGCCCGGGGCCGGTCGGATGCCCTGGTACTCTTCCTTGATGAGCTGCTCGTTGGCGAGCGATTCGTCCGGTGCGTAGCCCCAGAGCTCGCGGCGCACCCGCTGGTGCATTCGCTCGGCGAAGGCCTCCGCCAGTCGGTCGGCGAGGGCCTTGGCGAGGATCGCGCTGTAGTCGTCGTTGCCGCGCTCGAACTCCTCGACCAGCGTGTCGAGTCCATGCCCGGTGGTGACGGCGAAGGCCCCCACGTAATCCATCACACCCGACTCGCGCGGGGCCACGAAATCCGCCAGCGCGTAGTTGCGGCGTCCGGCGGCCTTGGCCATCTGCTGGCGAATCGAATGGATCACCGCGCGGCGCTCCCCGCGGCTCTCGTCTCCGTAGAGCTCGATGTCGTCTCCCACCGCGCTGGCCGGCCAGAAGCCGACCACGGCCTTCGCGGTGAGCAGGCGATCACGGACGATCCGGTCCAGCAATCGCTGCGCGTCCGCGAACAGGGGAGCCGCCGCTCGCGCCGTGGCGGGGTCGGTGAGAATCGCGGGGTAGTGGCCGGGGAGCTCCCAGGTCTGGAAGAAGGGGGTCCAGTCGATGGCCGAAACCAGCTCTTCGAGCGGGTATTCCTCGAACACCCGGGTTCCGAGGAAACTGGGGCGCGGGGGCGGCGGACCCGCCGGATCGGGAACGAATCGTGCCCCCCGCGCCTCGGCCAGGGTTCCGAGCCGGTCTCCGGCGGCGCGCTCCGCGCGGGAACGACGGATCTCCTCGTACTCGCCGGCCACCCCGTGCACGAATCCAGCTCGCAACGTCTCGCTGAGCAGGCTTCCAGCGACGCCCACCGCGCGCGACGCGTCCAGCACGTGGACCACGGGATGCCCGTACCGGGGCGCGATCTTGACCGCGGTATGTACCCGCGAGGTCGTGGCCCCGCCGATCAACAGCGGCAGGGTAAATCCCTCCCGGGTCATCTCCTCCGCCACGAAGCACATCTCTTCCAGCGAAGGGGTGATCAGCCCCGAGAGGCCGATGACGTCCACCTTCTCCCGGACGGCGGTGTCCAGGATCTTCGCGCAGGGCACCATCACGCCGAGGTCGATCACGTCGTAGTTGTTGCACTGCAGGACCACGCCCACGATGTTCTTGCCGATATCGTGGACGTCTCCCTTGACGGTGGCGAGGAGGACCTTGCCCTTGGGCTTGGAGGGCGCGTCGGGCGTGCCGCCCGCGTCCTTCAGCGCCTGCTTCTCCGCTTCGAGAAACGGGATCAGATAGGCCACCGCCTTCTTCATTACCCGGGCGCTCTTCACCACCTGGGGGAGGAACATCCTCCCGCTGCCGAAGAGGTCCCCCACCACGTTCATGCCGTCCATCAAGGGACCCTCGATCACGCGGATGGGCCGGCCCAGCTCGAGCCGGGCGGCCTCGGTATCCTCGACCACGAAGGCGTCGATGCCCTCGACCAGGGCATGGGAGAGTCGCTCGCGCACGGGGAGACTCCGCCATGCGAGATCCTCGGCTCGGGCCTCGGTCTTCTTGGCCGACTCCGCGACCGCCAGCAGCCGCTCGGTCGCGTCGGGGCGGCGGTTCAGGACCACATCCTCCACCCGTTCGAGAATCTGTTTCGGGATGTCGGTGTAAATCGGCAGCGCGCCCGCGTTCACGATCCCCATATCCATGCCGGACTTCACGGCGTGGTACAGGAAGACCGCGTGGATCGCCTCGCGGATGGCATCGTTGCCGCGAAAGGAGAATGAAACGTTGCTGACCCCTCCGCTCACGTGCACGTCGGGCAGCTCGGCCTTGATCCGCCGGGTGGCCTCGAAATATTCGACGCCGTAGTTGTCATGCAGCTCGATCCCGGTGGCGATGGCAAAAATGTTGGGATCGAGGATGATGTCTTCCGGCGCAAAGCCGGCCCGGCTGGTGAGCAACCCGACCGCCCGCCGGGCGATGGCCACTTTGCGCTCGGCGGTATCCGCCTGCCCCGCTTCGTCGAAGGCCATGACGATCACCGCCGCCCCGTAACGCCGCACCAGCTCGGCCTGGCGGAGGAACTCGGTCTCTCCCTCCTTGAGGGAGATCGAGTTCACCACGCTCTTGCCCTGCACGCAGCGGAGGCCCGCCTCGATCACCGACCACTTCGACGAATCCACCACCACCGGGACCTTGCTGATGTCGGGTTCCGCGGCCATGAGACGAAGGAAGGTGCCCATCGCCCGCTCGGAGTCGAGCAGACCCTCATCCATGTTGACGTCGAGCATCTGGGCGCCGCTCTCCACCTGCTGCCGGGCGACCGTTAGCGCGGCATCGTACCGGCCGTCGAGGATCAGCTTGGCGAAACGCCGGGAGCCGGTCACATTGGTCCGCTCGCCGATATTGACGAACAGGGTGTCGGGGCCCACCGTGAGGGGCTCGAGCCCGGAGAGACGGAGCCGCCGGGGAATGTCCGGCACCACCCGAGGAGGCATCCCCCGGACCGCGTCGGCAATGGCCGCGATGTGGGCCGGCGTGGTGCCGCAGCATCCGCCCACGATGTTGACGAGACCGTGCGCGGCAAATTCCCCGAGGGTCTCCGCCATGGTTTCGGGCGTCTCGTCATAGCCGCCGAATTCGTTGGGAAGACCGGCGTTGGGATGGGTGCTCAGGAAGACCGGCGCCACCCGGGAGAGCTCCTGCACGTAGGGTCGGAGCGCCCGGGCCCCGAGGGCGCAGTTCAGTCCTACCGAGATCGGGCGCGCGTGCATCACCGAATGCCAGAAGGCTTCGGCGGTTTGTCCGGTGAGGGTCCGGCCGCTCTGGTCGGTGATGGTGCCCGAGATCATCACCGGAAGCCGCATCTGTCGCGCGGCGAAGAAGCTCTCCACGGCAAAGATCGCTGCTTTGGCGTTGAGGGTATCGAAGATCGTCTCGACCAGCAGGAGGTCCGCGCCGCCGGCGACCAGCCCGTCGATCGCCTCGGTGTAGGCGCCGACCAGCTGCTCGAAGGTCACGTTGCGGAAGCCGGGGTCATTGACGTCGGGCGAGATGGACGCGGTGCGGTTGGTCGGTCCCAGCACCCCGGCGACATAGCGCGGCCGCTCCGGTTCACGGTCCTCGAACCTGTCGGCCGCCTCACGCGCGAGCCGGGCCGCCTCGCGGTTCAGCTCCCCGGCCAGCCCCTCCATCCGGTAGTCCGCCATGGCCACGGCGGTGGAGTTGAAGGAATTGGTCTCGATGATGTCGGCGCCGGCCGCGAGGTAGGCCGTGTGGATTTCGCGAATGATCTCGGGGCGGGTCAGGACCAGGAGGTCGTTGTTCCCCTTGAGGTCGGACGGCCAATCGGCAAACCGGGTCCCGCGGTAGCCTGCCTCGTCGAGCCGATGCTGCTGAATCATGGTGCCCATGGCCCCGTCGAGCACCAGGATTCGTTCGGTCAGGAGCGGGACAAGACGCTCGAGCCGGGCGGATCGCCGATCCTGCCGCTGACGGTCCTGCGGGGTAGAGCTGGGCACCTGCGAGTCGGCCTCCACGAATAGAAAATCCCGAAGCTAAAACGGCCCCGGGCGGCGTTTTAGCGATTATTTAACGTGGCCGCAAGCAGCGCAAATCGCCACGATCGATTGTCCGGACCTGCGAATCATAGCAAGGGCGTCAATCCGTCGCGAGCCCCAGTCGTGTTTCTGCTTCTCCCAGTGTCACGCCGCGGACCCGCACCGTCTTTCGGCGCCCCGAGTGCCCCGCGACCAGCTCGACGTCAACCCTCGCGACTCCGAGCCGCTCAGCCAGAAACCGGACCAGCTCCGCGTTGGCCGCCCCATCGACCGGGGGGCTCTTGAGGCGAACCTTGAGGCAATCGCCGAAGGTACCGGCCACCTCGGTTCGCGTCGCCCGGGGCTGGATGTGGAGCTGGATGCGGACGCCATCCCTGGTGGCATCGAGGGGATTCACTGCGCGGCCCCCGCGAGGAGGGCACGCAACACCAGGAGGAGGAGATACGCGACAAAGGGACTCAGATCGATCATGCCCATGGCCGGCATTCGCCGCGCAATCGGCAGAATGATCCAGTCGGTGAGCAGGAACACCGGCCGCATCCAGCCCGTGAAGCGTCCCACCCCTAGCCACGAGCCGATCACGCGGACCATGATCGCCGCCATGATCAGCCAGATCGCTCCATTCAGCAGCAGGAGGATCCAGGCGGCGGGAGTCGCGCCCTGCATCGCCGTCAGCACGGCGAACGACCCGGCGAGCCAGCCGACCAGATTGATAATCAGCAGGCCGGCGACCATGACGGCCCCCAGCAGCCACAGCGGAGCATCGACGGGGTTTGCCCCCGCGCGCCTGAGCCGGCGTTCCAGCGGAGTCAGGAAGGGTCCCGCCATTCGGCGGACGGTGCGAGGCCACCAGGCATAGGCCGCCAGGCGACGATGGCGTACCGCCCAATCGGTCGCCAAAACGAGAAGCGCTCCCGCAAATGCGAGGAGCGCAAGCCCGCGAAAAATGAGATCGATCCGGGGACTCAGGAGGCGCGGCGCTTTTCCAGCAGGTACCAGGTCCGCCCGCCGATGTAGTTATCGCGGCTGACGATGCGATGCCAGCCCATGACCGAGAGGATGGCCTCCTCGTCGACGTTGTCGGTCCAGAACTCCAGCAGATGCGCGCCCTGCTCGGCGGCGCGGTTTTCGAATGCGGCCAGCAGCCGGTGGGCGTGTCCCTGATGCCGTTCGCGGGGCAGGACGCCGATGTCGATGACCTGGGCGACGCCGCCGCGAACCGACCAGCGCAGTCCGCCGATCCAGTCGCCGATTTCGTCGGAGAGCACCAGATGCCGCTCCTGGACGGCGTCGTCGGTGCGACCGTCGTCGTAGCGCTCGGTGAGGTCGTTCAGCCAGGCGGCGAACTCCTCCCCTTCGTCCATTTCCCTGATGGTCAGCTGCCGGTCGTCCTGTACCATAGCCTCCTGATGCCTGCGGTTTGTCGGCTAATGTTGACGCATACGTCGTGCCGCTACTTGACGTGGCATTGGCGGATAACCGGAACGATGTTCCCACACGCGATCGTGGCGTCCATACCAGCCGCAAGTGGGCCGCAGGCCGTGGTTTGGGCGCTCTGGCCAGCGGTTTTCTCATCGGCTCCTGAGGCCGTGGCGCAATTCCGGCCATTCGCGAATTCGACACAGACCCGACACTCCACTTTCTGCGCCGAGACAGTCGACCATGCCAGGAATGCCACAAACCCCAAAACGCCGAGGACGACCAGGATTCGGTTGACTGGTTTTGTCATGGTACCCTCTGTTGGGGTGCCGGAAACGACACCGGCCACTATCGTTCAGACGATGCGGGCGAGGCGCGGGATTCACTCGATAACAGCTGGTCTTCTCTCGGCAGCGCTTCTGCTCCCGGGAGCGCTACCGCGCGGGCATGACCACTGTTCCGGAACGGCGGTGGCCACGCACCATCATCGGGATGACCAGGGGGCCGTTCCGAATAATAGCCCTGATCACCGATCGGATCCCTGCCCCCACTGTCCGCCTGCCCGCTGCGGCGCCCAGTCGAGCTGTGGATCCCTGCTCGCCGGCGTCCTGGTGGAGGTCGCTTCCCCCGCTCTATGGCAGGCGGCCCCCCAACCAGGACAGCTTTCGGTTCGAGTATCGCCGACTTCGATCGAGCCACCCACCCCTCCGCCCCAAGGCCCCGTCCGACTGGTGTGAGCGTCCATTTCTCACCTTGACGGAACGAGGTCCAAGTGAAGTTGACGTTGCTGATCACCTCCCTGGCAGGGGTGGTGATCACTCCACGGGCAGTTGCCCAGACCGATTACCGAAACCTGGAGCAGGGCCGCCCTAGCGCGGTTGAGGATGCCTATCCACTCGAGCGCTATGGCTTCGAGCTGAGCGGCGGGTATCGGCATATCGGCGAAGGCGCGGATTCGCGTCACCTGTTCGAGCCGGAGCTGATGTACGGATTCGCTCGGGGGGCGCACTTTGCGGTGCGAATGCCGCTGGTCGTTGCCGCAGGGTCGGGCGGTGCTCCCGGAGGGCTGGCTGGAATCGGCGGCTCGCTGTTGGTGAATCTCTCGACCGAGCGCGTCACTCGCCCGGGCCTCGCGGTTCGCCTGGACGCATCGCTCCCCGCAGGAGCCGCAGCCGGGCATGGCGCCGGAATCTCGGTCGCCGGCCTGGCCACCCGTTCCTTCGGATCCCGTCGGGTTCACCTGAACGCGCTGGCCGCATTGGATACGCCGGACGTTCCCGGCGCAGCCTTGTCCATCCCGCGCTGGTGGGTCGGCGCCGCCCTGGACCAGACCCTGATCCGCAGCAGTACCCTGCTCGTGGCCGAGGGGACGGTGTCGTCCGGAGGACGAGGTCTGCCCGCCAGGTATTCGATTGCCGGGGGGATTCGCCGGCAACTCGCGCCCACCCTGGTCCTCGATGTTGGATTCGGGTGGGAATTCCAGCGGCATGAGCACGCGGCGACGGTGCTGACGCTGGGCATCTCGCATGCCTTCGCGGTCGGGTTTCTCATGCCGGTGAGGGGCCAATGAAATCGCTCTTTCTTGTCGTTGGCTTGCTGGCATTGAACGGGCCGGCCGCGGCGCAGCGCCGCACCGAGCAGGTCTACTTCCCCGGCGCATTCAACTGGCAATTCCTGCGGCGTTATCCCGAAGCGGCGCGGCTCTTCAACGCCTTCGACTACGGGCATGCGATCCTCTACGAGCGGCTATGGAGCGAACCCGCGACGGCCGGCAAGCGCCTGGCCGGGGATTTCGAGTTCCTGACCGAGGATCTGCTCCGCCATCCGCCTCGCTTTTCCATCGCGGAGGAGGCGGTCATGCCCTCCTATGCCCGGATGGTGTGGCGCGCCAAACAGATGTTCGATTGGGCTCACCTGCTGCACCGGCAGATCTACGATGTCTATGCCGACGAGCGGATGCCTCCGGCGCGGAAGGACGCCATGATCGAGCGGCTCACCGACTACTACCTGGGGAACCGGGACCTGGCCTTCACGGCCAACCCGAAATCGATGTCCCTGATGGAGGACGCCTACTACAGCCAGGGATTTCGGCGGGGGTTTGCCGAGTTCAATGGACTGATCTGGGCCTACCATTGGCTGCAGGTGGGCCTCTACGAGCCGCTGATCGGTGCCGAAACTCCCCAGTCACGAAAAGCCGGGGTCGATCAGACCCTGAGACGGTTCTGGTCGATGCTGGAGACCCGGCCGTCCGGTTTCCCCGCGCTGATGCCGATGACCGCGGCGGTGGCGCCGAGATTCACGGCCCGGCATCCGCGAGCCGCGGCGATCTTCGACAACCTCCACATGATGCACGACATCATCTCGGACATCCTGGTTTCGGACCGGGTGCCCCGTGCGCTCAAGGGTCCGACGATCGAGGCGGCGCTGGCGGAGTTTCGGGACGGGTCGAAGAACGTGATGTCGACAACGGAGTGGCTGGAGATGGCCCGTACGATGGGGGTAGCGCGGATGGGAGGCGTCGCATGGCCGCCTCCCACCCCGTAGTGCGGACTACCCCTGCTTCATGGCCTGATAGAGCACCGGAATGGCTCCGATGAACCAGGTGATCACCGCGCCGGCGATCGCCTGTGCGGTGCTGACCTTGGCGATCACCTTGATGCCGATCGCGATCAGGAAGGTGACCCAGAGGGTAAACAGGTCGACCCGTCCGGCCAGGGCCATCAGATACGGGTTGGTGGTGGCCGGATCGAGCAACCTCCCCAACCCGAGGCTGATACTGAAGCGCGAGGTGAGCTTGGATTCATCCATCAGCAGCGCCTGCACCGCGCCGGCGATGGAATCGATCAGCCGAGGGAAGAACGCGAAGACCGCGATGGTGGCACCCTGCGCGTAGCTGAGCGCCCCGCCCACGACCTTAGTGGCCAGCCAGATGACCAGCCCCAGCACGAATGGCGCGACGGTGACG
Source organism: Gemmatimonadales bacterium (assembly GCA_036006105.1). Lineage (GTDB taxonomy): Bacteria > Gemmatimonadota > Gemmatimonadetes > Gemmatimonadales > GWC2-71-9 > JABFSM01. Next base: position 12,645 of record DASYPZ010000438.1, read on the forward strand.
GCGAGGATGACGAAGATCGGTGCCAGCCGGGTGCCGAATTTCTTGGCCGTCTCCATCTGCTCCGGGGTCATGTTCGGATTGGACTTCAGGGCACCGGCCATCCCCTTGGCGAATTCGGCATCCATGATGGGGGCCATCGCGGACCTGGTCGCGAAGAAGAGGACCGCGCTCAGGACCACCAGCACCAGGAGGGCCTGCCCGAACTTTCCGTCGCTGCGGCGCGTGAAGAGCGCCGTGGGGGACACGAATACATCGAGGTAGTCGTCGAGACGGGACGGGGCGGCGTCGCTCATGAGGGCTCCGGGTCGGGGGGTGTTACCTGGGGACCGCTACGGACAGGGACTGGGACCGAGGGGCGATATCCCCGGGGTGGCTTCGGGCTCGACGCCATCATCCACCGGGACCGCCGCGGCGCGCCAGCCGCTCTTGAACCGGATGGTGAGCCGGTGGCCGAGCGGATCGGCGTCCACGGTTTCCACCTCGGGGAATCGCCGCGCAAAGCAGGCCGCCTTGGCGGTCTGGTCGGCAAATCCCGCGGAATCCGCGGTCATCTTCCACTTGGCCAGGGAGCGGCCGATCGCGACCATCTCGGCCTGCTCGTGGCCATACCGGGCGAACTGCTCGGCGGGGACCAGCCCGGCCTGGCTTTGCAGCGGAGCGTAGTTGTCGTAGGGACGGCATGCCCCCAGTGAGAGGGCCGCAACACCGGCAAGCGCGAGTCGGCGCATGGCTGCACTTTCGTTACGAAGGGAAGCGCAGAATATAGCGACCGTCGGTATCTTGGGGGATCCGTGCCACCCGAATCCCGCCGCGCCAGCCCACTCGC
>DASYPZ010000439.1:0-3240 GCA_036006105.1 Gemmatimonadales bacterium
ATCACCGGCCAGATTCTCCGCCGCCACGTCGCCGCTCACCGTGCCGATCCGGAGCAGCAGTCCGGAGGGCACCCGAACGGTGAGGTTGATCTCGGTGTCGTTGCGATCCCCGTCATCGTTCCAGCTCCCGCGACTGCTGCAGGGATTCTTCGAATCGCCCGAGTCGTCGTCCGAATGGCGGTTGCGACTCCGATGCTGCGGATACCGGACACACAGCGCGACCCCGTTGTCCAGCTCGACGACCTCCAGGGTGACGTCTTCGGGGTTCCCCCATCGGCGCTTCACCCGGATTCCGGTGACTTCCACGCTCCGCCCCGAGGTGCCGACCACCTTGATATCGCCGATGATGTTCTGGATGTAGAGTCGTTTCCCGGCGGCGAGCTCACGCCGGAAGTCGAGATCGGACCGTTGCTGCGCCGAGAGGGCCGGGGTCACCATCAGGGCAGCCAGCGCAAGCGAGATCAGCCGCATGGTCAGTTTCCTCCCTGGTCGTCGTCGTCACCATCGTGATCGGGCTTGGCCTTGTGTTTGACCCGTTCCCGCTCGTCCCGCCGCTGCAGCAGGCGCTCCAGGCGCCCGGCCAGCTCCGACGGCCGGAGCAGCGAGATCGTCCCGCTGAAGGATTCGAGCTCGACCGTGGCGCTCCCGGTGCCCAGGCGAAACGTCTGGCGGCGCCGGCTGGGGCGCTCCGAGGCCGGCAGCGGGAAGCTGGCGCGCACTTCGCCCGAGCCGATGGCCGTGGCGATCGTGGCGTTGGCGCCTTCGGGCACGGAGACGGCGATCTCCCCGCTGTGGGTGAGCAGCGAATAGTGACCCCCGTCGACGATCTTGCCGTCATAGACCAGCTCGCCACTGACTGTCTGCACCTCGACCGACTTGGCGTCGGATTTCGCGATCGTGATACTGCCGCTCACCGTTTCGGCGACGATGTCGCCCTGGAGATCCGCGGCCTCGATATCGTCGCTCACCGTGTTGAGCTCGATGCGTCCCCGGGATCCGGTCGCCGAGATCCGCCCCTGTACCGAGGTGAGCTTCACGCTTTCGGCGCCGCCCTCCACGGTGATGTCACCGTCGATGGTCTCGACTTCGATCGGCGCTCGGGTCCCCTTCACGTTCACGGTGGCGTACATGCCTTCCAGGCTCAGCGCCATCCAGGCCGGTACCGTGAGCTCGTAGTCCACCATGTTCGACGGGCCCCGGTCGGCTTCGGCCTCGAGGGAAAGCACCGCACCACCGAGGTTGATGGTGACGTGGGTGCGGCGGGAGTGACTCGCCTGGACGCGGACCTGATTCTTTTCCCAGGTTTTCACGATGATGTCGCCTCCCTGGTTCTCCACCTTGAGGCGGGTCCCCTGGTTGACGTTCACCGTCGTGTCGGTCTGGAATCCCTGGGAAGCCTGGAGGGCCAGCAGGGCCAGCATGGGAAGCAGCATGGAATGCTCCTGATCAGGTTCGCGCGGCGATCGCGTTGGTCGCGACCCGCAGCAGGTTGAGCTTGCGCCGCATGTTCGCGGCAATCTGACGATTGAGATACCCGTTGGAGGGATCCCGTTGGATCGCGGCCCTGGCTTCGGCGATCGCGGCGTCGATCTTCTGGAGACTCTCTTCGACCGAGCGGACCGTCGCGGTGTCGAGCCGGCTGCGTCCCGCTTCCAGTACCTGCTCGAGATCGCGTACCGCGGAGTCGTACTCCCGTTCCGCGAACGCGACGTTGCGCGAGCCGGAGGGGGACGGCGTCGTTACGGCCGGAGGCGCCCCGGGTGAGACGGCCAATCGTGCATCCGGTCCGGACCGCCCGCCGAGGGCGAGGTATACGGCTCCGCCTCCGACCGCAGCCATCACGATCGACGCCGCGATGAGCTCACGCCAGCCGAAGCGCCGGACGGATGCCGGCGACGGGGGCCGGGCACCGCCGATCGCAATGACCTCCGCTTCGCCGAGCCGGGCTTCGATTTCGGGCCAGAGCTCGCGCGACGGCTCCCGGCCGGAGTAGGCCGGCGCCACCGCCACGATCGCCCGCAGATCGGCCAGCAGCCCGGTGCATTCGGGACAGGTGCGCAGGTGGGCCGTGAGTCGCGCGCGCGAGGCGCTGTCGAGTTCGTCGTCGAGATAGGCCGACAGCTGATTGGTGTATCGGTCGGGCATATTCGGATTCCGTTTCAAGTGGCCAGATGCTGCCGGAGCAGCAGTCGGGCCCGGTGGAGCTGGGATCTCGAGGTGCCGGGGTCGACCTCCAGCATCCGGGCGATTTCCTCGTGCTTGTACCCCTCCATGTCGTGGAGGACGAACACTTCTCGGGCGCCGGCCGGCAGCTTGTCCACCGCGCCCTCGAGCGCCACCCTGAGATCGGGCCGTTCCGCCACACCGGTCGCCGCCAGCATCAGCCCCTCGTCCGAGATCTGGCGCTTCCGATCCTGGCTCGACGTCTGCCGTCGGCGCAGGAAGAGATTGACCGCCACCCGATGGAGCCAGGTGCCGAACGCCGACTGGCCCGCGAAGGTGTGCAGCTTCTGCCAGACTCGAATGAAGACTTCCTGCACCGCATCTTCCGCGTCCCCCGGATCGAGAAGCCAGCGCGCCAGGCTGTGCACCCGCGCCACGTGACGGTGATAGAGCCGCTCGAACGCGGCATGATCACCGGCGGCGGCAAGCGTCACGTCGGCCCGGTCGATTTCGGCGGGGGTCACGGCCAATTGAGCCTGCAGGGGACTCCCTCCGGTGGCGATGCCGCCAATCCATCGAACGCAGCGTTGGACACCCGCGGTTGTTCCGGCGTTGGAACGTTGGGGCGGCCACCTGTACAACCACATATATGTGGATGGGCGGTGATCGGATTGACACCATAGTATCTTGGTGATATCATATTGGTATCAATCCAACGGAGCCGCGTACCATGATTCGCGAGAAGGTCATTCGTCCTCTGCCCGGTTTGCCCATGGTGCTGCTGGCCCTCGGGATCCTGGGAATCAATACCTGGCTGCTGGTGAATGCCGCCCAGGTTCCAACCCCCCGCAGCATTGTCCTGGGCCTGGCGATCTATGTCCTCACCGCCATCGCACTGGGCGGCTTCCTGGTGGTTCAACCCAATGAAGCCAAGGTGCTCACGCTGTTCGGGAAATACTCCGGCACCGTGAAGGAGGCCGGGTTCTGGTGGGTCAATCCGTTTACCCGAAAGACGCGACTCTCGCTCCGGACGCGCAACTTCGAAACCGCCAAGCTCAAGGTGAACGACGCCCACGG
>DASYPZ010000440.1:0-1636 GCA_036006105.1 Gemmatimonadales bacterium
CCCGCATAGGCCTGGTCGGCCACGGTCGCGAGCAGGTCGTACCCGCGGACCCGCCATTGGCCGGCCCGGCGCATGGCCACGGTGCGCGACACCACGGCCTGGGCTCGCAGCGCCGCCAGATCCTGGTCGGTGCGCTTGCCCATCTCGGCGCCCACCACGCCGCGAAGGTATTCCTCCATTCCAAGCAGATTGACCGCCATCACCCCGGCCGGCACGGTGGAGAGAATCGCCGTGCCCCGGTAGTCGCGCCCGCCCAGCCGAACCGGACTGCCCGAATCCGCCGGCTCCACGACCAGCGTGGCGGACGAGACGACATCCTCGGTGCTGAACCGTACCCGCAGACCTTCGCGCGAGCTCGACACCACGGCGGATACGCCGGCCGGGACGGCAATCAGGCCGCCCCCGTCGCCACCGCGCAGCATGAGGGCCACGCCTCCACCTACGCTGACCGAGGATGCCCCCGGGACGATGCCAACCCGAATGTCCGGGGCGGCGGTCAGCGGCGCGGCGCCCGGACCGACCTCCGGGCGCGCGCAGGCCGCGGCGAGGAGAACCGCCGCCAGCCCCGCCCGGCCCCGCCGGTCAGCCACGAAAATTGCCGAACTTGAGCTCGAGCTCGAAATCCTGAGAGCGGAGGAAGGCGATGACCGACTGGAGTTCGTCTTTCGAGGGGCTGGTGATGCGGAGCTCGTCGCCCTGGATCGAGGCCTGCACCTTCTTGAAACCGTGCTCCTTGATGGCTTTCTGGATCTTCTTGGCGATGTCCTGGGGAATCCCCTGGGTCAGGGTGATCTCACAGCGCACCGAGGTGCCCGCGCCCGGGATCATGTCTCCGGTCTTCAGATTCTTGAGCGGGACCCCGCGCTTGGCGCACTTGGCCTCCACCACCTCCAGCACCTGCTTCATGCGGAATTCGTCGTCCGCGTGGAGCTTGATGAGCGCCGTCGCGCGATCGAACTCGATGGTGACGTGGGTGCCCTTGAAGTCGTACCGCTGGGAAATCTCCTTCGCCGCCTGATTGACCGCGTTGTCGACTTCCTGGAGGTCGGCGCCGGTCGAGACATCGAACGAAGAAGAGCCGGCCATGCTAGGAGAGGAAGGATTCGAGGGCTTTGGAGCGGCTCACGTGGCGGAGCCGGGACAGCGCCTTTTCCTTGATCTGGCGCACCCGCTCCCGGGTGATGCCCAGCAGCGCCCCGATTTCCTCCAGCGTCATCGGTTCGGGGCTGTCCAGGCCGAAATAGAGCCGGAGGATCTTGGCCTCCCGCTCCTTCAGGCCCTTGAGGACTTCCTCGATGCACTGGTTGAGGGCGTGCTCGAACGTTTCCGCATCCGGACCGGCATTCTGGGTGTCGGGCAGATAGTCCAGCAGCCGGTTGTCCTCGCCCGGAGTGAGCGGGGCGTCGAGCGAGAGATGGTTCTGCGAAATGGAGAGCGTCTTCTGGACCTCCTCCATGTCGATGTCCATCCCCTCCGCGATCTCTGCCGGCGTCGGCTCCCGGCCGAGCTCCTGCAGCAGCGCGGAGGACCGCCGGGTGATCCGGTGCAGCGTACCGGCCCGGTTGAGGGGCACCCGCACGATCCGGCTCTGTTCCGCCAGGGCCTGGAGAATGGCCTGCCGGATCCACCAGACCGC
>DASYPZ010000441.1:0-10453 GCA_036006105.1 Gemmatimonadales bacterium
GTGACGGCCTTCCTCCGCACGGTGTACGGCTGGATGTGCGCCGGGCTGGCGGTGACGGCGGTGACCGCGTGGGCCGTGGCGTCCTCACCCTCGCTGGTCCAGGCGATCGCCGGCAACCGGATTGCGTTCTGGGGAATCTTCATCGCCCAGCTGGGTATCGTCATCTTCCTGTCGGCACGGATCCAGCGCCTTGCCCCCACCACAGCGTCGTTGCTCTTCCTGCTCTACTCTGCGATCACCGGGGTGTTTTTCTCCTTCATCCTCCTGGTGTTCGCGCGCGAATCGATCGCGACGACCTTTTTGGTAACGGCCGGGATGTTCGGCGCGCTGGCGGTGTACGGCACGGTCACCAAGCGAGATCTCACCGGGCTGGGCCAGTTCGTCATGATGGGGTTGGTCGGGGTGGTACTCGCTTCGATCGTCGGGATCTTCTGGCAGAACAACATGTTCCAGTTTGTGCTGTCGTGTTGCGGGGTAATCGTGTTCACCGGGCTCACCGCCTGGGACGCCCAACGGCTTCGCGGGATGGCGCTGGCCCTGCCCGAGGGACAGACCGGCTCCTACGCCATCCTCGGCGCGCTCAGCCTGTACCTGGATTTCATCAATCTGTTCCTGTTCCTGCTCAGGCTGTTCGGAAGGCGGCGCTGAGCGGCGCTATATTACGGATACCGCCAGGGGCATCGGCCGTGGGCCGGTTGAGACGTCACCCTTGGAACCTGACCCGGTTCATACCGGCGTAGGGAGCGCGGGCCGTCGAATTCTCGTATCACTCGGCCGGCGCTCCTCGTTTCCGTGAGGAGCTCACCATGGCAGCCCCCGGCATTCCGTCCCTGCTCTCGACGCCATCCAGTTCGTCGCCCCATCCCTATCGCGGGGTCTTCCCCAATTCCAGCAAGGTGTACCTGGAAGGGTCTCGCGGGATTCGTGTCCCGATGCGGGAAATCACCTTGTCCGGCGGCGAGCCTCCCCTCCGGGTCTACGACACCAGCGGACCCGAGGGGTTCGATGTGCGGGACGGCCTGCCGAATCTGCGCGGCGCCTGGATCAATGCGCGTGGCGTGGAGCCGACCGCCCTCCCGTCCTCCCGTCCTCCCGCCCTCCGAGCGACGGCGCCGCTCACCCAGCTGCACTACGCCCGCAAGGGCGAGATCACCGAGGAAATGGAGTTCGTGGCGCTCCGGGAGGGACTGACGCCGGAATTCGTCCGCGCCGAAGTGGCCCGCTGCCGCGCCATCATCCCCGCCAACATCAATCATCCCGAGCTCGAGCCGATGGCGATCGGGCGCGGCTTCCACGTCAAGATCAACGCCAACATCGGCAACTCGGCGGTGAAGAGCTCGATCGACGACGAGGTGGAAAAGCTGCGCTGGGCCAGCCTCTGGGGCGCCGACACGGTGATGGACCTCTCCACCGGGCGGAACATTCACGAAACCCGCGAATGGATCCTCCGCAACTCCGCGGTACCCATCGGGACCGTGCCGATCTATCAGGCCCTGGAAAAGGTGGGGGGCGTGCCGGAGGAGCTGACCTGGGAGATCTATCGCGACACGCTGATCGAGCAGGCGGAGCAGGGGGTCGACTACTTCACGGTGCACGCCGGGGTGCTGTTGCGCTACATCCCGCTCACCGCCGGCCGGGTGACCGGGATCGTGTCCCGGGGCGGAGCGATCATGGCCAAATGGTGCCTCGCGCACCATCAGGAGTCGTTCCTCTACACCCGGTTCCGCGAGATCTGCGAGATCATGGCCGCGTACGATGTCTCGTTCTCCCTGGGTGACGGGCTCCGGCCCGGCAGCATCGCCGACGCGAACGATGCCGCCCAGTTCGCCGAGCTCAAGACCCAGGGCGAGCTCAACCGGATCGCGTGGGAGTTCGATGTCCAGGTGATGAACGAAGGGCCGGGACACATCCCGATGCACCTGATCAAGGAGAACATGGACAAGCAGCTCGACTGGTGCGGCGAGGCACCCTTTTACACTCTGGGCCCGCTCACCACCGATATCGCCCCGGGATACGATCACATCACCAGCGCCATCGGCGCGGCGATGATCGGCTGGTACGGTTGCGCCATGCTCTGCTACGTGACGCCCAAGGAGCACCTCGGCCTCCCCGACAAGGACGACGTCAAGGCCGGGGTCATCGCCTACAAGATCGCCGCGCACGCCGCCGATCTGGCCAAGGGTCATCCCCGCGCCCGCCCCTGGGACGACGCGCTCTCCAGGGCCCGCTTCGATTTTCGCTGGGAAGATCAGTTCAACCTGGCGCTCGATCCGGTTACCGCCCGGGCCTTTCACGACGAGACGCTCCCGGCCGACGGCGCCAAGGTGGCCCACTTCTGCTCGATGTGCGGCCCCAAGTTCTGCTCCATGCGGATTACCCAGGATCTCCGGGAGCTGGCCCAGCTGGAGGCCGGCATGGCGGACAAGGCCCGCGAATTCCGCTCGCGCGGGAGCGAGCTGTACGTGGGAGCCTCCGACTGAGCGGTGACCCGTGCGCCCGGCCGGATGATGTGACAGATTAGGGGATGCCTCTCGACCTGGCGAATAACGCCGTCGTTTCCTGGATCGGCGTCGTGCTTCAGCTTGTCGGGAGTCTGCTCTGCCTCGGGCTCGGGCTGGTCCTGCTCCGCAGTCTCAGCGGCCGCCGCTGGATGACCTGCTGGGTCGCGGCGTTCGGAGCCATCTCGCTGGCCGTCGCCGCCCTGCTGATCCGGTACTATCTCCTTCCGCTCCTCCCCATCGAGTCCTTTCAGCGCTACGAAACCCGGCTCGTCTCCGGGCTGTACGCCCTGTACATGGGCGGGAAGGTCGGGTTCTTCCTGTGCCTCCTGATGGGAACCTGGCTCTTCGTGACCCGGAAGCCGCTCTCCCGGAACCGGGTCGCGACCGCGCTCGGGATGGTCGGCGTGGTGGTGCTGGCGGTGTACCTGGTTCCCACCAATCTCGACCCGCTGATGGCGGTGCAGGCGCTGATCGCCGTCCCGATGCTGGTGGCCTGCGCCCTCCTGCTCTATCGGCTGCCGCCCGAACGGCGCACCCGGGGCAGCCGTCTCCTGGCGGGTGTCTTCGTGGCCCTGGCGGCGCTCTGGCTGTTGTATGTACCCGGATTCCTGCGGGTGGGCGCCGAAACAACCTCGGCGCTGGGTGGCCTGCTCAAGGTCCTCACTTTCCACAACTCCTATGTGGATGTGCTGTTCGAGTTCCTCCTCGGCTTCGCGATGATCCTGGCGGTCCTGGACGACGTCTTTCTGGAGGCCGACGAGGCGCGCGCGGCTCGGCTTGCCGAGGTGAGAGCCTCGGAAGCGCGGCTGGCCCAGATCATCCGGGCCGCGTCGGAAGGCATCATGCTCCTCGATTCCTCCCGGCGCATCGTCCATTGCAACCCCGCGGCACTCGAGATTCTGGGGTGCGGGGAAATCGATGTGCGGGGTGAATCGTTCGACCGCTTCGTCACCACCGGTACGCCGGACGACCTCTGGTCCTCCGCCGGCGAGAAGGTGCAGCGGACCGCGACGACCCCGCCGGGCGGCCACGAGCTGCGGGGGCGCCGCTGCGACGGAACCGAATTTCCCATGGAGGTGTCGCTGCGCTCGATCGGTGAGGCGGCGCCGGGCGGTTTCGTGCTGATCCTGCGGGATCGCACCGATCGGGTCTTGTTCGAGGAGGAGCGGGAGCGGGCCCGGGCCCAGTTGGCCCAGACCGCGCGGCTCGAGACCATCGGGCGCATGGTGTCCGGCGTGGCGCACGAGCTCAACAATCCCCTGACCGCCATCCTCGCCTTTGGCCAGGACCTGCTCAGCCAGTCGCGCAACGAGGCAGATACCGAGGCACTGACCACGATCGTCCAGCAGTCCCAGCGCTGTCGTGCCATTGTGGTCGACCTGCTCACCTTCGCGCGAACCAAGCGGGACGATCGGGAGCTCCTGTCGCTGTTTACCATCGTGCGGCGGGTGGTCCCCGCCGTCGAGCACAGCGCCGCCGCGCGGGGAATCAGGCTCGAGGTGCAGGTCGCTGAAGATCTCCCCCGGCTGGAGGCCAGCCCTTCGGGGATGGAACAGGTCCTCACCAACCTGGTGGTCAACGCGATCCAGGCCGTCGGACAGGGCGGCCGAATCACCATCCGGGCCAAGGTCACCACCACCTTTCTCGCGTTGATCGTCGAGGACGACGGCCCGGGAATCCCGGCCGAGGTGATGCCGCGTCTGTTCGAGCCGTTCTTCACCACCAAGGCCCCCGGCGAGGGAACCGGGTTGGGACTCTCGGTCAGTCACGCGATCGTGGAGCAGCATGGGGGTACCCTCGAGGCCGAAAACCGGAATCCCGGAGGCCTCGGGGCCCGCTTCACCGTGCGGCTGCCCTACCTGGACCGCCGGTCCGCGCCGCGGCAAGCCCCCGAGCTTTCCCAGGTCGCGGCCACCCCTCTCCCGATGGGACCGCACGCCACGCGGCGGGTGCTGGTGGTGGACGATGAAGGTCCCATTCGGGTCGCGATCCGGCGTTTCCTGGAACAACGGGGCTGGATCGTGGAGGAGGCCCGGGACGGACTGGAAGCCCTGGGGCTGCTCGGGTTGGACCAGGAGGGCCGGCACCGGGCCGACGTCTACGACGCCATCATCACCGATCTCAAAATGCCGGGCCTGAGCGGCATCGAGCTCCACGACCGGCTGGCGGCCGTCAGCCCGGAGAGCGTCGCCCGGCTCGTCATGATTACCGGCGACACCGCCTCGCCGGATGCCGCCGCATTCCTCGGCCGGCTCCGGCAACCCCTGGTCCAGAAGCCATTCGACATGCGGGCTCTGGCCGATCTCCTCGACCGCATCGTTCCGGTCACCGCCGCCTCCGGGCCCCCCGCGCCCTGAGCCTCGTCGCCGGGTATGCCCTCGCGATCCTCATCGGCCTCTCGCTCGGATTGCTGGGCGGAGGCGGCTCGATCCTCACGGTCCCGGTCCTGCACTACGTCCTCGGCTATGACCTCAAGGCCGCCATTCCGATGAGCCTGGTCATCGTGGGACTGACCAGCGGGTTCGGCGCGGTGAATCACTGGCGCGCGGGTACCGTCAACTGGCGCGCGGCACTGTCGTTCGGCCCGCCGGCGATGGTCGGCGCCGTCCTCGGCGCCGAGCTCGGCCTCAGGGTCGCGCCCCGGGTGCAGCTGTTGACCTTCGCGGTGACCCTGCTGGCGGCCGCCGTCTCCATGCTGCTGCCCCGGCCGGCCGAAACGGCCGGCGGTCCATCACGCTCGATCCTGGTCATCGCCCTGATCGGTGCCGGGGTCGGCCTGATCACCGGATTCGTCGGGGTGGGCGGTGGATTCGTCTATGTGCCCGCCCTGGTCGTCCTGGGCCGGCTGGCGGTGAAGCAGGCCATCGGCACGTCGCTGGTGCTGATCATGCTAAGTTGCATCGCCGCAGCGGCGCGTTACCACGGGGACGCGGTGTTCGACTGGCAGGCCATCGGCATCTTCAGCGCACTCGCCTTCGTCGGTGTCGCCGCCGGCAGCCGCCTGGTCCCGTATGTATCCCAGCAGGTGCTTCGCAAAGGGTTTGCCGTTTTCCTTCTGGGCATGGGCGCAGTGGTTCTCCTGCGCGGCCACTGACTCTTCGAGACTCCATGATCTTCATTCGATTCTACGACGACCCCCTCGCGCAGGCGAGCTATCTGATCGGATGCAGCGAGTCCGGCAGTGCCGTGGTGATCGATCCCAATCGGATGATCGCACAGTATGTCGACGTCGCCCAGGCCCGTGGCCTCACGATTACCGCGGTCACCGAAACCCACATCCACGCCGATTTCGTGTCCGGCAGCCGGGAGCTGGCCCAGCACACCGGGGCGGCGCTTCACCTGTCCGCCTGCGGTCCACCGGAGTGGCAGTACGAATTTGGCCACGAACCCAACGTGCGGCTGCTGCACCATGGGGATGCGATCGCCGTGGGACGGGTCGAGCTGAGGGCGATCCATACGCCGGGGCACACGCCGGAGCATCTGAGCTTCATGGTCACCGACGGTGCCGCCGCGAGCGAGCCGATGGGCATCGTCACCGGCGACTTCGTGTTCGTGGGCGATGTGGGCCGTCCGGACCTCCTCGAGAAAGCGGCGAATGTCGGCGGTTCGGCGGCGGCCGGCGCGGGCCAGCTCTGGGCCAGCCTCCGCTGGTTCAAGACCCTGCCGGATCACCTGCAGGTGTGGCCCGGGCATGGGGCCGGGAGCGCCTGCGGCAAGGGTCTCTCCGCGATGCCGCAGTCCACGGTCGGGTACGAACGGCGGTTCAACTGGGCTCTCGGTGTGGAGGACGAGGCGGAGTTCGTGCGGCAGGTGCTCGAGGGCCAGCCGGAACCGCCGCGGTATTTTCGGCACATGAAGCGGGTGAACCGCCAGGGCCCCCGCATTCTCGGTGGACTCGCCCTTCCAGCGCGATTGCCCGACCACCGGCTGGGAGAGCTCCTCGGCTCCCGCGCGGTGGTCCTCGACCCGCGGCCTGCCGCCGATTTTGCCGCCGGACATTTCGCCGGCACGCTGAATATTCCGTTCAACAAGAGTTTCCCGACCTATGCGGGCTCGCTGCTTCCCTACGACAGGGATTTCTACCTGCTGGTGGATCCCGGTCATCCCGAACGGTTGGAGCAGATCGTGCGAAGCCTGGCGATGATCGGGCTCGACACGATCGCGGGGTATTTCGTGACCACCGGACATCCGGCGGGGCCGCCGGAGCCGGAGCGAACCAGTCAGATGACGATCGCCGCGCTGGCGGCCCGCGCCCCGGACGTGGTCGTCCTGGACGTACGGGGCCGCGCCGAATGGGACGCGGGTCACATCCTCGGCGCGATACATATCCCGCTCTCCGAGCTGCCCGATCGGGTGGCGGAGCTGCCCCCGGAACGGCCCATCGCGGTGCATTGCCAGGGCGGAGGTCGCTCCGCGATTGCCGCCAGTCTGCTGCTGGCTCGTGGATTCCCTTCGGTGGCAAATGTTACGGGCGGATTCGGCCAGTGGACCGCGGCGGGCCTTCCGGTGCAGGGAGGCGACGAATCGTCGCATTAGTGCGGCAGCGATGGAAAAATTAAGGCACCAATGCAATATGTTGCGGATGGCATAAACCATACAGAATCATGAGTTACAAACACCGCCGCGATTAGGTGTCCTAATTCTTCTATTATCATCACGTTAGGCACACCGATTGCCTCTTTCGGGGCCATGCTGGCGCCCTGTTCCCCAAGAATTGACGGACCCTTGCGGGATCTGGTGGACTCCTCGCAGTACCGAGAGGCAGTCTCCCTTTTCCTGGAATGGAGCGAGACCGCTCCCGAAGTAACCCCACGCTCGCGCCTCCTGGCGGCCCAGGCTGCTTCGCGGATCGGTGAATTCGAGCTGGCCGACACCCTGGCCACCCGGGCGCAGGCGGAATTTCAGGTGCTGGACGACAAGGATTGCCTCCTCGATTGCACCAACGTGCTCGGCGCTGTGGCCTTCGAGCGGGGCAGTGTCGATCAGGCGGAGGCGCAGTTCCAGAGCGTGATGGTGCTGGCGGAGCGAATCGGGAGTGCCCGTTTCATCGCGAGGGCGGCCAATAACCTCGCCAGTGTCGCCCACCTCAGAGGACAGCGGGAGCGCGCCTCGGGGCTGTACCGGAGAGCCCTCGACGCCTATCGCAAGCTGGACGACCAGCGCGGCATGATCGAGATCGCCTACAATCTCGCGCAATCGCTCCGGGAATCCGGCCGGCTCAAAGCAGCTCTCGAGGATTGCACCAGAGCGGTGGATGCCGCCGAGCGGGTCGGGGCAGGCGGCCTCCGCGCGCTCACGCGGCTGGGCCGGGCCGAGATGCTGATCGAATCCGGTGAGTTCGACTCGGCATCGTCGGATATCGAGCAGGCCCAGCAGCTCGCGTGGCTGGAGGGAAACGAGCCACACACGCTGGAGTCGGAGCGTCTCAAGGCGTTACTCGCCCTGCGTTGCGGGCACTGGGGACACGCCTACCGGCACGCCGAAACCATCCGGACGCGCGCATCCCATTCCGGTTGCGCGCTGATCGCCGCGGAATCGGCCGCCATCGCGGCGCTGGCCCTGAAGGCCGACCGGCGCCCGGTCGAGGCCGCGGCCGCCAACGATGTGGCCATCGCCTCGCTGGTGGCGCTGGGTGCCAACGGGCGCCTGGAGAGTCACGCGCGGCACTGGCGCAACATGGCGGCGTAACCTTTCCGCAGTCGTCCCCTTGTGGGATTCACCGGTTTGGACCATCGTACGGATGCCCGAATTCGAGGAGGATTCATGGGCACTTCGGATAAACACAGTCTCCTGCGCGAGGGAATACTCACCGGCGCAGTGGGCGCGCTGGTGGTCGCAGGCTGGTTCCTGGTCACCGACGTCCTGCAGGGCCGTCCACTCTCGACTCCAAGTGTGCTGGGTCAGGTCGTCCTCTACGGCATCACCGATCCCACGGTCACCCCGCCACTCCTCGCCCCGACCATCGCGTACACCCTGCTTCATTTCGGTGCATTCGCGCTGTTCGGCGTGATGACGGTGCAGCTGATTCACATGGCGTTGACCTCTCCGCTGGCCCGGTTCGGTCTCATGATCACGGCGGTCGTGTTCGAGCTCTTCTTCTTCATGGTGACCTACGCCGTGTTCACCGGCACCAGCTACCTCTTTCCCTGGTGGTCGGTACTGGCCGCCAACACCCTCGCGCTGCTGGGCATGGGCGTGGTGCTGGTGCGGCGGCATCCGAGCCTGCGGCAACAGTTCGGGCGCGAGCCGCTGGGAGCCACGCCCGCGGGCGACTAGATGTTCGAATTCCGGATCGGGGGCGGAGGAACTCCGCCCCCGCCCCGGACTCGCGTGTCAGTTCGGCCCACCGCTGCAAGTCTGACCATCCCCTTTGTCAATTTGACTCGTTCCCGGGCCAGTGGCCGGGCACCCCGGTTGCAACGTCACCCCGGTGTGGGCCGAACCAGTCCGGCCCAGATTACCCCGACAACGAGAGGAGACGGACACCATGTTCATGAATGTCACCCGGCGGGCATCGGAGCCCGCCACCGACCTCTACACCAGTCTCAATCGCTTCAACCGCATGATGGACGAGGCGATGGGAGGATGGAACGGCGGGACCCTCGCCTCGGCCTGGACGCCGTCTTGCGATGTGTTCGAGGACAAGGAGAACCTCAAGATCGTGCTCGAGCTCCCCGGCGTGAAGGCCGAGGACGTCAAGATCAGCCTGGAAAACCAGGTCCTGACCGTGCGCGGCGAGAAGAAGCAGGTCGCGGAAGAGAACAGTGAGCGCTGGCACCGCTACGAGCGTTCCTACGGCGCCTTCGAACGGACCTTCACCCTGCCGAGTTCGGTGGATGCGGAACGGATTCAGGCGTCGATCGAGCACGGCGTGCTGACGCTGACGCTGCCCAAGTCGGAGCGGGCGCGGCCCCGGGAGATTCCGGTCCAGGTGCAGGGTTGAGCGTACGCCGCGCGGCGATCCAGGATTCAGGATTGAGGATTACGAAGCGGGAGGTTTCTTTCCCTCAATCCTGAATCATGGATCCCGAATCCTGACGCCCGTGCCAGGTTGCCCCATCTGCGGCGCCCCGCTCCCCGCGGCCGGGGTCTCCTGCGAGTACGATGTTCCCCTGGACCGCGCCCCGGGAATCGGGGAGCCTGCACTGCTGGCGACTGGGCGGCAGAGTCACGCGGAGCACGAGCTGCATATCGCCCGCTGGCGGGTGCACCATCCGGACGAGCGGGGCGGGACTCCTCAGGTGAACGCGTGGGCGCGGGAGCGCCTGGCGCGGGAGGGCCATATCGCACCGGGCGCTTGACGGCGAGGCTCCCGGCGGTACCTTCTCGCCTCCGATCTTCCCCACGAGGCTCTTCCATGCAGACCCGCCCTGTCGTGCTGTGCGCCCTGCTGGTTCTTGTCGCCACCGCGTGCCAGCCGGCGCCTCCGGCTGCCCTCTCCGATGCCGACCGTGCCGCGATCGAGGCCCAGGAACAGAATTTTGCCCGGCTGGCGCTGAGTCACTCGCTCGACTCGCTGGTCAACGCCTACTACACCGACGACGCGATCTTCATGGCGCCCAATGCTCCGGCCGCGACCGGGCGCGCGGCGATACTCGCCGTGCTCAACGGCTTCCCTCCGTTCACGACGTTCGAGATCAAGACGGTGGAGATCAACGGCGGGGGCGGCGACGCCTGGGTCCGCGGGACCTACAACATGGTGATGGCCCCGCCGGGCGGGGCGCCGATGCCCGATAACGGCAAGTATCTGGAGATCTGGAAGAAGCAAGGCGACGGAACCTGGAAGGTGACTCGGGACATGTTCAACTCCGACGTTCCGCTCCCGATGCCTGCGCCGGCTCCGAATAAACCCTGACGCCGTCCCGCCGCGGGATCGGCGTGTAGAAGGCGCGGAGCGCGGCGATGTCCGCCTCGGCGTCTCCGGTCGGGTAGAACGCTTCCCCGAACCCCAC
>DASYPZ010000442.1:0-2752 GCA_036006105.1 Gemmatimonadales bacterium
GTGGGCCAGCTCATGGACGACCACGTCCCGCCGATGCGCCGCGGTCCATCCAGCCCCGCTGGCGGGGAGGAGCACGACGGCCTTGACGATCCCGGAGGCCATCGGCATCGCCCCGGGAGTCTCCCGGAACTCCACGCGGAAACCGACCGGGGCCTGGGCGAGTGCGGCGTCGACCGACTCCTGCCACGTCGGCGACAGCACCGGATCCGCCGCGCGGATGATTCTGCGAACTCGAAGATGCCCGAACAGCAGCCAGGCGAGGACCAGACCCGCGCCGGCGAGCCAGATCGCGATGATGACCGTCGCGCCTGCGATCCTCGATGACCCGGTTGATTCGGTCTGCGAGAGTCGCGGTGGAGGACCCGACTCGACCGGGGACGTGACGGCAGGAGTGTGCTCCGGGACGACCCGGCTCACGTGCTCGACCCGGCCGACCGGGGTCGACGGCGGCGTCTGCACCCCCGGCTCCAGCAATTGCGGGTGCGCCACGAGAACCGGCACGGGGACCACTTCCCAGCGAGGAAGGCTGAGCGAAAGCGCCGGGACCAGCAACAGCCCCGTGAGGCCCGCGGCCCAGAGCGCGTGCCGAACGCTGGCCCTGGCGCGGCGAGCCAACGTCGCCGCGATCGTCGTGCCGAGCAGGAGAATCATGCCCTTGGCGGCGATCGCCAGCAGGAACTGCAGCGAGATGGGGCTCATCGGCCCTCCTTGCGAGCATGTTCGACAAGCCGGGCCAGCTGGTCCAGTTCCTGGGGCGACAGCGGCCGATCGGTGGAGTCGAGTAGCGCGGCCATCGCTTGCGACGCGGACCCGTCGAAGAAGGTGTGAAGCACCTGGCGCAGGGCACCCAGCCGGGCCCGGTCGCGGGGCAGGGTGGGGAGGAAGACGTAGCGCGGGCCATCCTGCTCATGCCGCAGGTGGCCCTTCTCCTCGAGAATCCTGAGGTGCGAACGGACCGCGCTGTAGCTCGGCGGATCCTCCAGCTCGCCCAGGACGTCCGCGGCGGTCGCGCGGCCGAGCTGATAGACGATGCTCATGATCTGGCGCTCTCGACGGGAGAGATCCGCGGCGTTGGGACGAGGCATCGATGCTCCGGTCCTGGAGTGCTAAGAAACCAGCAGTGTGCTAAATATTTAGCATTCAACCCGGTTCGTCAAGTGGGGCCACGCCGCGAGGCGCAGGCCCCCCGGCTAACCGGCCCGCGATCAAAGGGTTACGACGCGCATTTCGGATTGCCTAACGTCGCCGAGGGTGCGAGTTTGCACCCATGGATCTGGAGAACCTCCTGGCGGAGTTGGCGGCGGGAAGAACCGCGGCGTTGGCTCGCGCCATCTCGATGGTGGAGAATGCGCGCCCCGGCTTCGAGCAGCTGCTGGCGGCGGTGCATCCCAAACTGGGCCGCGCCCGCCGGATCGGAATCACCGGGCCGCCCGGAGCGGGAAAATCGACCCTGACCCAGCAGCTGGTGCAGGCGTGGCGGAAACGGGATCTCACCGTCGGCGTAGTGGCCGTGGACCCCACCAGTCCCTTTTCCGGTGGCGCGCTGCTGGGCGACCGGATTCGGATGGAGGGCGTCGCCCTGGATCGCGGGGTCTACATCCGCTCGATGGCCACCCGCGGCTCCCTCGGCGGTCTCGCCACCAGCACCCGAGAGGTCTGCGACGTTCTGGATGCCGGCGGCTTCGATCGCGTCCTGGTAGAGACGGTCGGGGTGGGGCAGTCGGAGCTCGCCGTGACCGGCATGGCCGACAGCACGGTCCTGGTGCTGGTCCCGGAATCGGGGGACGGAATCCAGACCCTGAAGTCCGGCGTCATGGAAGCGGCGGACATCTACGTCGTGAACAAGGCGGACCGGCCCGGGGCGGACAAGCTGGCCCGCGAAATCGAAGTGACATTGGGGATCCGCCAGGGCAACGCCTTCCGGGGGATGCGATCTCACCACGGTCGCTCCCTGACGGTCCCGGCGCCGACGTCGCTGATTCCCGATGCCGGCGCGTACTGGGAAGCCCCGGCGCTCCTGACCATCGCCACCAAGGGCGAAGGAGTGGATCCCCTGATCGATGCCCTCGACACCCATTTTGGCTGGATGGAAACCACGGGCGAGCTGGTGCGCCGTCGTCGGCTTCGTCTCGCGGCCCGGACCCGCGAGGTCGTGGATCGCGCCATGCGACAGTGGGTCTGGCAGCAGACCCGCGCCGAGGTCATGATCCGGGAACGCCTCGATGACGTGGCCGCCGGCCGGCAGAGTCCATATGATCTGGCGAGCGAAATCGTGTCGGCCTTCAAGGAGGGAGCGAGGGTATGAGCGCACACGACGCCGAGCTGGTTCGCCTTCGGAAGGAAGTGGAAGCGTGGCGCGCGGCCTACGGGGCGCTCCCCCAGCGCGAGGGCGTGGACTTCACGACGGTCTCCGGTCAGACCGTCGCGCCGGTCTACACGCCGCTGGATCTGGAAGACCGGCTCGGCTCTCCCAACGAACTTCCGGGCATGTGGCCGTTCACGCGGGGTATCCATCCGACCATGTACCGGGGCCGGCTCTGGACCATGCGGCAATTCTCGGGATTCGGAACCGCCGAAGACACCAACCGGCGCTACAAATTCCTGCTCGGCCGGGGACAGACCGGTCTCTCCGTGGCCTTCGACTTCCCGACCTTGATGGGGTACGACTCGGACCACCCGCGTTCCGAAGGTGAAGTCGGCAAGTGCGGCGTGGCGATTTCGAGTCTTCGGGACATGGAGGACCTCTTCGCGG
>DASYPZ010000443.1:0-8401 GCA_036006105.1 Gemmatimonadales bacterium
CACGATGAGGCTCACGCCGGCGATGTTACGCCGCGCCGCCGCCACATCCTCCTGGAGCTGCTCCAGCGAAACGCCGACGCGCAATGTCCCCAGTCGCTCGCCGTTCAGGAGAATGTCGGTCGAGACACCGTACGTCCGGCCGTCCGCGGACACGCCATTCGCGACCGCTACGCGTCCGTCAGGAACCGGCGCGGAAGAATCGGGATACACGCCGACCACCAGGCGTCCCGCGGTGTCGATCACGACCGCGTAATGGACATCGGTATTGGCCTTGAGGCCTCCGAGCGCCTGCGTCGCCGCGACGCTATCCCCGAAGAAGAGGGCCGGAGCAATTCCCACCGAGACAACGCTGGCCATCGCCTCGGCCTTGAGCCGGACCGCGTCCCGCGCCTGGCTGGCCCATCGCGCCGGGAAGTAGAACATGATGAACGCGGAGATTCCGGCGATCAGCACGGCGGTGGACACCGTCAGCTGGAGGCGGATGGTCCAGCGACTCATAAAAGTGTTGCTCATGGCGCCGTCTCGATTACGCGGGCGAGGTTGAGGAGCTGGGCACCGAATTCGGCGCCTTCGGCGCGGGCGGCGACGAGGTTGATGAGGATCTGGGCGCGCTCCCGCTGCAACCCGATGCCGACGGCGATCCCCCGGTCGACGAACTCGGGGACGCCGGTGAAGGACGTCACCTGCTTGCCGCGCGCGGCGGTGGTGATCCGGTCGAGTCCCACCCCGCGGATCGGCGCCACATAGATGACGTCCACGCCGTATTTGACAAAGGCGGCTTCGAGATCGGTCACCTGGCCCAGCTCCAGCCACATCCAATTGACGGGATGGCCCAGAATGCTGGTGCCGCCGATGCGCTTCGTGGTCTCCTGGACCTGGTTCCGCGCGGTCACCGAGGTCCGGAACGTCTCCTGGTAAAGGATGGCGATCACGATGTCGTCCCCGGCGGCCCGTGCGCCGAGCTTGCGATCGAACGTGAGGATCTTGTACAGCAAGGGAATCTGGACGTCGACCGGAACGGCCATCTCCTGGGCCGCAAGCGCACGCGCGCTCCCGGTGAGGAGCGCGGCAAGGAGGAGCCAGCGAGGCCGGTTCACGGGTCCTCAGAACCTCGTGGTCAGGCGCAGGATGAAGGTCCGGCCGTCCTGCCCAATCCCGGTTTCCAGGTGCTGCGGTCCGCCCGGATGGGCGTAGCGGGTATTGAACAGGTTGAGCAGGCTGAAGCCGAGCTCCGGGCCCGTCCTGCCGCTGCCCCGGAAGGGACGCATGGTCAGGTTGAGGTTGGCGATCAGGTAAGGGTCGAGCCGGGCCCCGCTCAGCGTCTTGCGCGACGACTCGTACCGGAGCTCGATCGCGCCGGTTGCGCGCGACGCGAGGTCGGTGGCGAAGCCGGCCTTCACCAGGTGGCGGGGCGAGTTGGGGAGCCAGACTCCTCTGTCGCCGCCCTCGGCATCCACCGCGAACTGGGCCGAGTAGCTGAAATAGGTGGTCGTTGCCCGGGACGGACGTCCGTCGACCGTCAACTCCAAGCCGGTGGCCTTGGCGGTCTCGCCGTTGCTGTAGAGCAGCCCATTGTCGCCACCGCCGGTTGCGTCGATGAGATTGAACGCCTGATAGCGATAGGCGGAGGTCGTCAGCATGAAACGATCGGTCAGGCGTTGCATCCAGATGAGCTCCAGCATGTCGAGCGTCTCGGCCTGGAGCGGACCGATCACCGATGGCGCCTTGAATTCCGATTCCGAGATGTTGGGCGATCGAAAGGCGCGGCCGTACATCACCTTGAGCGTGGTGCCGGGGCGGGGATCGAAGATCAACGCCACACGGGGCGTGGTGGCCCCGCGCGCGAGCGGGCTCTCATCATGCCTGATGCCCGTCAGGAACGCGAGGTTCGGCCCGATCTGAAGTTCGTTCTGGGCGTAGAGGGACCAGACCGCGAAGGCCCGGCTCACGACGAACGTGCGGGGCCCCACGAGGGGGCCATAGTACTCACTCTTCAGGTTGTTCCGGTATTCGACCCCGGTGGTCAACCGATCGCGGACGGAGAGGTCCCAGCGAAGCGTTGCCTCGGTCCCGGCAATGTGATGGGACGCCGCCTCGCCGCCGTCCCCCCCGGGTCCCGGATATGGATAGACTCCCTGATAGCTGAGGTTGTCGTAGTACGCCCGGACCGACAGCCGCCGTGTCGGCGAGAGATCGGCGGCGTAGCCCAGCTCGACGAACCCGCTCCGGTCCAGGACCTGGGCCCTGGGGTCGTTGAATATCGTTTCGTAGGATGCAGTCGGGTCGGCACGGCGGCGATAGGTCAGGCGACTGCGAAGGGTGAACCCATTGAGGGTTCCGTTCAAGGTCAGGCCGCCGCGCCGCTGCCAGTCCACGTTCCGCGCCAATCCATTGTTGGTCTCGGGAGCGTTGAACTCGGGGAAGAACAGCTCGCGGTTGCCGTCGGTTGATTCGTACATGCCCGACAGGGCGATAGAGCGGCGACCCTCCTCGCCGGCCCCGGCGCTGAAGGCAACAGCGCGTCGGCCCAGGCTCCCCAGCTCACCGTCGACCTGGACGCCCGCCACGTCCGCGCCGCGTCTGGGGATGACGTTGATGATGCCGAACATGGCCCCGGTGCCGTACAGTGCCGATGCGGGCCCGCGAATCAGCTCGATCCGCTCGACCGCCGCGAGGTTGAGCGCCAGCTCGTCGCCCAGCATGGCCTGGCCCCACATGCTTTCGTAGACTGCGTGACCGTCGATCAGGAGGAGCATCCGGGTGTTGTAGTCCGCGAGGCGGCCGAACCCGCGGATCCCGACGGATTCATAGCTCCGAGGGTTGGTGATGTAGACCCCGGCCATCGAGTTCAGCACGTCCCGGAGGTTGCGGTAGCCGAAGCGGCGGATGTCCTCGGCGGTCACGATGGTGACCGATCCGGCCACCTGACGGATGCCCTGGGCGTACTTTGCCGCGGTACTGATCGGGGTGTTGAGCAGCGAATCCAGCGCCAGGCTGGCGGAGGAATCGGGCGCTTGCGGTACGGCGCGGACCGGCGCCGAGACGCAGATGACCGCCGCCAGGATAAATCGTCGCATCAAAGCCCTCCACCACGAGAATGGGCGCGCACTGCCCTCGACAGCACGTTGCAGCAGGGCAAGAGTCGAGCCCTTTCGCCGAGCAGAGCGAAGCTATGAGAAACGTCTGAAGAAGAAATGAAGGCGGCTTTACGCGCTGACGATCAGACCCGCTGTACCACCAGTTGAGGCGGCACGTTGCGAAGGCGTGAGGTTCCTAAACCGCTGGAGTCGAGGCGGCGCGGGTACCGTGCTGCGCGGCGCATCAGGCACTCCGCAGCGCCGGTGTCGGGCGTTGTCCGGAGGTCCCGGGAGAAAAATGGCCACAGCAGGATCCTCTTCCCGCCGTGTCGGCCCCAACGTGTCGTCACATAGCGCCTTAGGCGACTCGCTGGCCCTTCATCGGATCTTCACGGGTGACGGAATACCGAGCGCGTCTTCGGAATGAGGCTTGCCTATCGAGCAGGCAACTATGACCCGGATGCCCATGAATCTCCCGGAGACGTCCCCTCCGCTCCCGATGTCCCCGCTCGTCACGGCGGAGCAGGCCCTGCTCGACGGCGAGCGCCGGTACCACGCGCTGGCCGCACGGCACCGGGAGCTGGAGGCGGAGCTCCGATCGACCCGGAGCGCCGCGGAGGCGGCATCGCTCGCCAAAAGCGAGTTTCTGGCGAACATGAGCCACGCGATTCGAACCCCGATCAGCGCGGTCCTCGGCCTGACCGAGATCGTGCTGGACTCGGAGCTGGCTCCGGAGCAGCGCCGGCACCTGGAGATGCTGGGCGAGACGGCGGACGGGCTGTTGACTCTGCTCAACGACCTCCTGGACCTCTCGAAGGTCGAGGGCAATCGCATGCAGCTCGAGGGAATCTCCCTCGACCTTCCCGAACTGGTGCACGCCGCCGCCAATCTCTTCGCCATGACGGCCCAGGAGCGCGGGCTGGAGCTGATCGTCGATATCGGTCACGACGTTCCCCGGTGGGTGATTGGGGATCCTACCCGCCTGCGCCAGGTGCTCACCAACCTGGTGGGCAACGCGACCAAGTTCACCCAACGCGGCGAGGTCGCCCTGACCGTCCGCCTGGACGGCATGGCACGCGGGGAAGCCGCACTGCGTTTCACGGTTCGCGACACCGGCGTCGGTATCCCGCCGGACCAGACCGCCAGGCTCTTCACGGAATTCGGTCAGCTCGACGCGTCGACGACGCGACGGTACGGGGGCACCGGGCTCGGGCTGGCGATCGCGCAGCGGCTGGTCCAGCTCATGGGTGGCCGCATCGGCGTGTCGAGTGAATTGGGCCGGGGAAGTGAGTTCGGATTTACGCTGTCTCTGGCGGTGGACGAGACGATGACCTCGCGGACCACCCCGGCGCCGATTGTGCTGGACGGAGTCCGGGTGCTGGTGGTCGACGACAATGCCACGAGCCGCCGCCTGGTGGGTGACATGCTCACGGAGGCCGGGGCGTCCGTGGATGAGTGCGAGCGTGCCGATGATGCCCTCGCCACTCTCGAGGAAGCCGTCTCCGCGGGGCGCCCGGTCGCCATGGTCGTGCTCGACTCCCGGTTGTCGAACCGGGACGGGTGGATGCTGGGCCACGAGATCCGGAGCGATAAACAGCTGACCCGCGTCCAGCTGCTCATGCTGACCAGCCGCGCCGAGCGCGTCGACGCCGAGCGGTGCCGCGCGCGCGGTGTCGACGGGTTCCTGGTGAAACCGGTGTCGCGGAGCGCGCTGGTCGAGACGGTGAGATCCGTGCTGGACGGGCGGGGAATCGCCGGCGCGGCATCGCCTCGGCCTGCGCGGCCCGACGTCCGGTCGCATCTGCGAATCCTGCTCGCCGAGGACAATCGGGTGAACCAGGAGGTCGCGGCCGCGATGCTGCGCAAGCGGGGTCACTGGGTGACGATCGTCGAGAACGGGCTCCTGGCGGTGGAGGCGGTCACGGCGGGCGAGTTCGATGTGGTGCTCATGGATGTCCATATGCCGGAGATGGACGGCTTCGCCGCGACGGCGGCCATCCGCAAGCTCCCCGGCAAGTCGGATGTGCCGATTCTCGCCCTCACTGCGGACGCCCTCGCCGCCGAGTGGCAACGCTGTCTCGCGGCCGGTATGAGCGGGTACCTGGCCAAGCCATTCACATCGGATGACTTGTTCGCGATCGTGGAAGGATGGGGTCCTTCGCCACGCCCACTGCCCGAGAGTTCGCCGGCACCCGATGCGAATCCCGGGCCGGCCGATGTCGAGGGATTTCACTCCAGCATGAAACAGGCTGGTGCCGAGGACGCAGTCCGTGAGATTCTCGACGCGTTCGTCGCCGACGCTCCTGCACGCAGTGCGGCGATTGCCGCCGCGGTCGCCTCCGGCCAGGCCGGGGAGATCCAATCAGCCGCCCACGCCTTCAAGTCCGCCGCGGGCGCGATCGGGGCGCGTTCACTGGCGGCGCTGCTGTCCGAACTGGAGGTCGCGGGGAGGGAGAACCATCTGACCGACTCGGCCAGTCTCGCGGCCGGCGTTCAGCGTGAGGTCGACGCGGTCATCGCGTACTTGTCCGGGCTTAGGGTGGGGGAGCCGTAGCCACCGCTCCGCGGTGAATCCGCGTCTCGCGGATCCCCGGCTTGGCGCCGCCGAGATTCGCAGTACTTTTGTGGGGCCCCCAACACCCGTCGGAGTGCCCGGTATGAGAGCCCTCGCTCTTTCCCTCGTCGCGTTCCCGCTTCTCCTCGCCGCGCCGGTCCTGGCCCAGAAATCCACCATGACCGGGTTCTGCTTTACCGATGTTTCCGGCGCTACGGTCTACTTCAGCAGCCTCTACGACAGCGGGCTCAACGCCGACGTCACGCTGAATTACGACGGACGAGCCAGCTCGCGCGAGTTCCTGGCCTATGTGAAGGCGCGCTACAACTACACCAGCGGCTCCAACTATCCGTCGACCTGTTCCTACCGGGCCAGCCACGACGCCGCGGAGGTAATCCGGGGCGGCTTGATGGGGAGGGTGCAGCAGGAGAACCGGAAGGCGGTGGAGGTGGATTGGAGCGCCACCATCGACAGCGCCGAAGTCGCGGCGTCGTTCGGTGCGCCGGGGCCGCAGCACGGGCCCCAAGGTGGCCGTCCTGCCCCGAAGAGCGAACACGCCTATTGCGTGAGCCTGGCCAATCCGGGACCGCAATACGTCAGCGCGGTCTTCGTGCCGCCCCAGCCGGTCGCGGTATACCAGTGGGTCCAGGGGTTCGGGAAATACCTGACCGCCAAATACCAGTACAAGGGCGAGATTTACTGCAATATCGAGAACATCGAGATCGCCAAACGGATCATCCGGGCCTACAGCGACGGCGCCAAGGCGGCGGGCCGGAAAGTGGTGGACACCGCCTGGAAGTTCGGCCCGGGGACCTGAACCGCCGGCGGGATGCTCCGTCTGGCGGCCGAGGGCGATGGACTTGGGAAATTATTACTCCCCAGCCATATGCCAGCGGAGTAATATTTGTCCAAGAGTGGGGCCAGTCGGGATCTGGCCCCGATGTGCGACGGCCCGTTTACGGCACCGGGCTCTGGGTGAGCGCCTTGGTCAGCCGGTACAGAAACTCCTGCCCCTCGTAATACGACTGCACCCGCATCCGCTCGTCGCGCCCGTGCGCCCGCGCGTCCACCGTCGGATCCAGGAACAGGCCCGACACCCCGAAGGCCGGCACGCCGAGCTCCCGGAAGTATCGCGAGTCGGTGGCCCCGGTAGACATCGCCGGGATGACCGGGATGTTGCCGAACATCTCCCGCGTGATCCGCTCCACCGGCGCCATGAGCTCGGGCAACAGCGGCGATGGCGGCGCGGGCGGCCTCGGGTTGACCGCCAGCACCTGCACCACGGTGTCCCCGATCGCCCGGATCAGGCTGTCCCGCACCTGCTGCGGCGTTTCGTCGGGGTGGATCCGGCAGTTCACGTTCGCCTCGGCCAGCTGGGGCAGGGCGTTGGGGGCATGGCCTCCCGACAGCATGGTGGCCACGCAGGTCGTACGCAGCATGGAGCTGTAGCGAACGTCTCCGGTGACCACGGCCACCGCGTTCCGATCCCCGGGATTCGCGACCAGCGCCTTCATCGCCTGGCCCATGGCCGGCGTCTCCAGATCCGCGGTCCGGGTGAAGAACATCCGGGTGACCTCGTTCAGCCGGATGGGGAACTGGAAGGCCGCGACCCTGCCGAGCGCCTGGGCCAGGGAATAGATCGCATTGTCGGGCCGGGGCACGGACGAATGGCCGCCCCGGTTGGTGACGTGCAGGGTGAAGTCGGCGTAGTTCTTTTCGGTGGCCTGGACCGTGTTGAAGAGCGATTTGCCGTTCCGCAGCACGCCGCCGCCACCCTCGTTGAGCACCAGCGCCCCGTCCACCAGGTTGCGATGGTTGGCGAGGAGCCACTCGACGCCGTTGGCGGTGCCGCCCTCCTCATCCGCGGTCAGGGCGATGATGATGTCCCGGTCCGGGACGTATCCCTCCTGCTTCAGCCGGAAGGCGTTGGCCACGAAGATCGATGCCATCGCCTTGTCATCCGAGGTGCCCCGCCCGTAGTAGTAGCCGTCCCGTTCGGTGAACACGAAGGGGTCGAGGTCGGCCGACCAGTCGGCCTTGAGCGCCTCCACCACGTCGATGTGCGCCAGGAGGATGAGCGGCTTGCGCCCCCTGTTTCTGCCGCGGATCCGGGCCACCACGTTGTATTTCTCGGGGCGCGGGCCGCCCACGAAGAGGTCGGAGTCGGGGATGCCCGCCGCTTTGAAGCGCAGCGCCATTGCGGTCGCGGCCGGGGTGACCTTGCCGGTGACATCGCCGGTATTGAGCTCGATCAGCTCCTTGTAGATGTCGTGGGCCAGCTGCTGGTTGGGCGTGAGCGAGCCGGGAGTGTAGACCGGCCCCGATTGCGCCGCCGCGCACGGGGCGAACGCGATGGCGAGGGCCGCGACGAGTGGCAAGGGACGGAAAATCATGAGTGCTGTATCCTGAGTTCGGGGTCCATGCATTCTTTCGGACTATAACATCTAAGCATCCCCGAGATCTATTCCCGGGTCCACGGCCGGCAGCCCGGCTTGGGATCGGTCGCCATCGGCGTCACGGGAAAGGTTTCCGCGCGTGCGGAGCCGAGCCGGGTGGTGTCGCTCAGGTCGAACAGGTCGATCGATACCACGCCGTTTCGGAGTGATGGCAGCGTCAGGGAGTCCCGTAACACGCCGATGGTCCCCAGGTAGCCCCGCACCGCAGGGCGCACGCTCCGGAAGGCGCGATGCATCGCCGAGATCACCCAGAGGCGCGGTACGCCGCGATACCGGTCCAGGTCCCGGAGATAGGCGCGGGTATCGGTGGGGTC
>DASYPZ010000444.1:0-12822 GCA_036006105.1 Gemmatimonadales bacterium
ACTTCAATCAGGCGTCACCTCCTTTTGGCCAGCAAGACCGCTGCAATCCGCCGGACCAAGATCGTCGCCACCCTGGGCCCAGCCTGGGAGCAGCCCGACCAGATGCGGTCCCTGCTGGACGCGGGGGTCAATGTCGTCAGGATCAATTCGAGCCATGGGACACCCGAAATCCGGGCTCGCTGGATCGGTGACCTCAAGACCGTGCTCCGGACCCGTCCCGCGGCGGCCGCGATCCTGGTCGACCTCCAGGGCCCTCGCATCCGGGTCGGTGATCTGCATAGCCCGCGTCCACTGGTCGCGGGTGAGGCGGTGGTCTTCGCGCCCGAGGACATGGCCAGCGGAGAGGAGATTCCGACCACCTACGCGGGACTGGCGGGAGACGTGGGAGCCGGCAGCCGCATCCTGCTCGATGACGGCCTCCTGGCCGTGGATGTCACCAGCGTGAAGGGCGACCGGGTCCTCGGCAAGGTCCGCCACGGGGGCGTCCTCAAGTCGCACAAGGGCATGAATCTCCCGGGCGTGGACGTCAGCGCTCCCTCCATTACCGACAAGGATCGCGAGGACGCCGCGGCCGCCGCCGAGCTGGGGGTCGACTTCATCGGGATGAGCTTCGTCCGGCGGCCCGAGGACCTGGAGGCGATGCGGGGCCTGATTCCCCGGACCATCAAGCTGGTGGCCAAGATCGAGAAGGACACCGCGCTCAAGCATCTGGATGGGATCCTCGAGGTCTCCGACGCCCTGATGGTGGCGCGGGGAGACCTGGGAGTCGAGCTGCCGTTCGAGCAGGTGCCACTGGTGCAGAAGCGGCTGATCCGGGAGGCCAATCGGCACGGCAAGCCGGTCATCACGGCCACCCAGATGCTGGAGAGCATGATCAATGCGCCGCGCCCCACCCGGGCGGAGGCCTCCGACGTGGCCAACGCCATTCTGGACGGCACCGATGCGGTCATGTTGTCGGCGGAAACCGCGGTCGGCGCCTATCCCCTCGAGGCCGTGCTGGCCATGGACCGGATCGCGCGGGAGGTCGAGAGCCAGCGCCGGGAAGGCGAGCATCAGCAGGCCTGGGAGGCCTCGATGCTCCAGCTGCAGCGCCCCCACGTCACCGCGCGCCCCGAAGACGCCATCGCGCTGGCGGTGTGCGCCGCCGCCGAGCTGCTCAAGGTGCCGCTCATCGTGTGCCTCACCTCCAGCGGGTTCACCGCCCGGACTGTCGCCTCCTATCGTCCCAGCGTGCCGATCCTGGCCGTCACCCCCGAACCGGAGACCTTCCGGCAGCTCTCCCTGGTGTGGGGCGTGATCCCCGCGCTCATCGACCACTATCCCGATTACGACAAGACCTTTCCGGTGGCGCAGACCATCATCCGCAAGATGGGCCTCGCCGCCCCGGGCGAGCGGGTGGTGGTCACCGCCGGAGTGCCGTTCGATGTCGCGGGAACCACGAACCTTCTCAAGATCGAAAACGTCTAGGGAATGCGGCTCACGCTGCTGGGCACCGGCACTTCGTTCGGCGTGCCGCAGATCGGCTGCGACTGCGCGGTGTGCCACTCCTCCGATCCGCGGGACCGGAGATCGCGCACCGCCGCGCTCATCGAGGACAACGGCAGCACCCTGCTGGTGGATACGCCTCCCGAGCTCCGGCTGCAGCTCCTGGCGGCCGGCACCCGCCGACTGGATGGCGTGCTGTTCACCCACGAGCACGCCGACCACGTTGCCGGGATCGACGACCTGCGGATCTTCTCGGTTCGCCAGAAGGCAACGCTGCCCTGCTACGGGGCCCGGGAGACCGTGGAATTCCTGCGAGCCTCCTACCGATACATCTTCGATCAGTCGGTGAAGCCCTACGAGGGCACCTCCAAACCCCGCCTGTCGCTCGAGGTCCTGGAGCCGGGACGGGCGACGACGATCGCGGGCCTTCCGGTGCTCCCGCTGGCGTTCGAGCATGGGCACACTCGGGTGCTGGGCTTCCGGATCGGGGCGGTGGCCTACCTCACCGATGTGAAGACGGTTCCGGAGGACGCGCGCCGCCAGCTCTCCGGCGTGACCGTCCTGGTGCTCAACGCCTTGTGGTGGCGACCGCATCCCACCCACCTCAGTATTCCCGAGGCGATCGAAACGGCCCGGGCCATCGGGGCCCGCCGAACCATCCTGACCCATCTGACCCACGAGACCAGTCACGCCGATCTGCTGGCGCAACTGCCCGAGGGAATCGAGCCCGGCTACGACGGGCAGACTGTGGAGGTCACCCCATGAAGCTCCACTACGGCCGCATTTTCGCGGACAAGCTGGACGGAACCCACGGTTTGCCGCGGGCCCGGCTGGCCGATCTGGTGCAGCGATTTCCCAACGTGCTGGCCGAGGTCCGGACCCGCCGCCGGGACGGAGACTACGGCTTCTACGATCTGGGCGAGCAGACCGAAACCGTGTCGGCGATCCGCAAGTTTGCCGAGGGGGTGGGTCAGGCCTACGACCACGTCCTGGTGCTGGGCATCGGCGGCTCGGCCCTCGGCACCAAGGCGCTCATCAATGCGCTCCGCCTGCCGGCCTGGAACGAGCTGGATGATGAGGCCCGGGAGTTCTTTCCCCGGATCACCGTCCTGGAAAACGTCGACCCGACCTCGATCGCGGCGGCGCTGCGCCGGATCGACCCGCGCCGGGTGTTCGTCAACGTCATCAGTAAGTCGGGCGGCACCGCCGAGACCCTGTCGCAGTATCTGGTGGTCCGGGCCTGGCTGGATCAGGCGCTGGGGTCGGATGCCGCGGTGCGGCATCTGGCGTTCACCACCGATCCCGCCAAGGGGCCGCTCCGGGAAATCGCGGAGCGGGAGGGCATCGCCGCGCTCGCGGTCCCGCCCAATATCGGGGGCCGCTACAGCGTGCTCACCGCGGTGGGCCTGCTGCCGGCGGCGCTGATCGGCATCGATATCGCCGGGCTGCTCCGCGGCGCCGCTCGGGCCCTGGCCCGGGCCGAATCGGATTCGCTGGTGGACAATCCAGCCGCCCTCTACGCCGGGTTTCACTGGGCCGCCGACGCCTGGCTCGGGGCCCGGATCCACGTCCTGATGCCGTACTCGGACCGGCTGCGGGAGTTCGCGATGTGGTACGCCCAGCTCTGGGCCGAGAGTCTGGGCAAGCGCGTGGACCGTCGCGGCGAGGTCGTCCACGCGGGCCCGACGCCGGTGGCCTCCCTCGGCGCGACCGACCAGCACAGCCAGGTCCAGCTCTACATGGAGGGTCCCTTCGACAAGGTGGTGACCTTTCTCCGGGTGGAGCACCCCGGCGAAGACGTGATCATTCCGGGGCGCGCCGGGCTGCCCGAGGAACTGGCCTATCTCGGCGGTCACACCATGGGGGAGCTCCTGCAGGCGGAACAGGAGGCGACCTCGGCCGCACTGGCGCGCATGGGGCGGATGAATCTCACGGTCTCGCTCCCCTCCCTCTCCGCCGAGACGATCGGCGAGCTCATCATGTTCTACCAGCTGGCCACCGGATTTGCCGGGGTCTGGTACGGGGTCAATCCCTTCGATCAGCCGGGCGTGGAGCTGGGCAAGCGACTCACCTTTGCCGCGATGGGGCGTCCGGGGTTCACCCGGGAACCGGCACCGGGCGCGAGCGGGCCTCCGGATGTAGCGGGGTAAATCGCAGACACCCGGAGCAGTACGCAAACAGGGGCCCGCAAGGGCCCCTGTTCGCATGCAAACGGCCGACTGGATGCCGAGCCAGGACGCCAGGATGACTCAGGAGGCACGAACCGGCGACGGCTGAGCCCTCGGAGCCCCTCGGAGCCTCGGACACCAAAACGAAAACCCCGTCCCTTTCGGGACGGGGCTTCGTTTTTCCAACCAGACTACCGAGCCAATTACGGAACCAGGTAGGCCGAGAGCCCTGCACCGCTGCCCTTGACCGCGATCAGACGAAGCGTGCCGGCACCCTGCAAGGTGGGGCAGTCGCTCGCGCTGACCGTGTACTGATACCGGCGGAACGTACCGTTGTCCGAGATGAGCTTCGGATTATCGGTCGCCCCAAGCCCGGTGCCCGTGGTCACGATCTCGGCAAGGATGTCGAGAACGATCGGCGGACCGGCGCTGATCTCATTCGCGACCAGTACTCGGGTCGGAATGGTCGGGCCGTTGCTGGGCGTGTCGTAGGTGTAAGTACATGCCGTCAGCGCGCCGCTGAAGGTGGCGCCGGCAAAGATGCCCGTCGTCGCCCACGGATTCGGATCGCCCGCTGCCGGGAACTGGGTGTTGTCCTTGTACACGGCGGGGATCGCCACCACGAACGGAGCCGACGTGTTCGGGAAGAAGTCGAACGCCGTGACACTGGCCTGGATAAGCTCGTCAGCCGGCCCGCCCAGGGCGACGGTGGTATCGATGACGAACGAACCGAAGACCTGGGTACCCGGGATGACGGCCGGGAAGCCGGTGGGCGGCGTAGTGATGGTGGTGAGGACGTTATCCCACACCGTGCCGAACCCACTGGTGATGTTGTAACCGAGATCCACCAGCGTACCGCCGGTTGCGTTGTACCGCACTTCGATCCGGACGCCGGCGAGATCCGTCGAGTCCGTCGCGAAGACCAGGAACTTCGCATCCTGGTTCGCAGCATAGAGCGGCTGCGGAGCCACCGTCTGGATTTCCGGAGCGGTCCGATCGAGCGCGAACACAACCGGATTGTTCGGCGCGACCGGGAAGGTGGTATTGCCGGCACGGTCGGTGACCGACGCCGTCCAGGTGTAGTAGCCCTGATCGCCGCACGCGTTATCCGGCGACGGGATCGGGGTGAGCATGGAGCGCGGAGTATTGGGCGCACCCGGTGCGAGCGTCGCCGCGATCGAGCCAGAAGCACAGCTCGGCGCCGCATCCGCAATCAACGTGGTCAGGTCCAGGGTCAACGCGTTGTCGTCGAGACCAGAGTTGTTGTCGTTGACCGAGTAATCGATGGTCTGCGCCGGAATGGCGTTCGTAACCGTCGAATCCGACGGATACGTACCGGAGTACACGATCGTCGGAGGCGTCTTGTCCACGCCGAATGCATTGAGTCCGAAGGCCGTGCTGATGTTGCCCAGGTTGTCCGCCGCCTGCGCGCACGCATTGTACTTCGTGGGCGAGGGATCCTCAGCCGCGCTGGCCGGCGTCAGGGTCGACGACGTGCAGACGAGCGGGAAGGACGACGGATCGTAGGAGAACGTGTTCACCGAGGCGACACCGCTGCCGCCGTCGGTCGCGGGGAAATCGCCCGCCAGATTGTACGAGGCGTTGATCCAGCAGCCCGGGACCGGGAAGGTCAGGTTGCCGACGAAGCAGCCGGCCACGAACCCGATTTCGTTCGGGGTGATCGTGGGTCCGACGTTGTCGATGAAGACAACGGTGGGCGACGGCGTCGAGGCGGTGGGGAACAGGTTGTAGCGCTCATCCCCGTTGACCAGGAACAGCGTACCGACCGTGCTGTAGCCGGAGAACGGGATGTCGACGACGTCGGCCGCCGGAGCGGTACCCGGCGTCAGGGTCAGCGTACCAAGGCCAACCGCGCCTTCGACGCCGCTGCAGTCCCACGTCCCGGAGAAGGTGATGCCGGTCAGCGGATCGCCTGAGGTTGCGTCGCCGCTCGCGCTGCAGCCACCCGTGGCACTCCACGAGGCGGACGCCGGCGAAACGGGGAAGAACGAAACGAAGTTGCCGCCGGTGAAGTTGACGTTGCCACCGAACCATGCGGCGCCGCCCGAGGCAAGGTTACCGCCGGCGGTGTTCGCCGGAGTCGCCGCCACGAGCGAGAAGGCCGGCGTCCCAATGAGCGCGTCCTGGTTCTTGAGCACCACCGGGATCGCGTTGGACGACAGACCGGAGGTGGTCAGGGACGTGAAGAGCTTGGCCGAGAACTGCCGGGGACCGTTGAATGCCACCGGGATAAAGAGCCCGTTGGAAAGCTTCCGGACCTGGGCGGTGTTGAAGGACAGGACGACCGGCTGCACGGCCTTGCCGACCGGCGGCTTGGCACGCAGCAGCACCGGGCAGGTGCCGATGAAGCACTGCTCGGCGGCGACTACGCCGTCGATCAGGACCTGGACCGCGACAAGGCTGCCGGCGCCGGGATCGACGTTGACGGTGACGTCAACCTGACCCGAGACGCTGTCGAGCGGAACGTGCAGGCCGCCCTTGTCGATGGAGACGAGCGAAACCTGGGTCGGCGCCGCAACACTGACGGTGACGTCCGTGCTGCCGCAGACCGTCGGAGCCGCGACGGCGCAGGCCTTGACGACCTTGTGGCTGCCGGCTCCGACCACGGTGACGATACCGGTGGCGGCGCCCACAGTGATGACGTCGGTGCTGCCGTCGGCGATGCTCCAGGTCACGGTCTGGCTCGGGTTGCCCGAACCGATGACCGCGGCGACGAAGGTGACCGGCGCCTGGCCGACCACGAAGTCGACGCTCGGACCGGGGGTCACGACAACGCTGGTGACCGAGGCGCCGGTGGCGACGGTGACCGTCGACTGACCGCAGACGCCGGTGAATCCGGTCGCCGTCGAGCACGCCTGGATCCCGACGGTGGTGCCCGGAACGGCGGCGGCAATGGCGGTCGCGAGACCGCTGGTCGCGTTGACCGACACGACGGCCGGGTTGGTGCTGGTCCAGTTGACAGTCGTCGGAAGGCCGGCATCGGCATCAACCGCCGCACTCATCTGGAGCGTGCCGCCCGGGAGGATGTTCCCCGGATTCGGCGTGACGCTGACGCTGCGGACGGTCGTGACGGGCGGCGGCGGCGGTTGGACGGTGACGTCGTCTCCGCACGCTGCGACGCCGGCTACCACGAGCCCGGACCACAGCAACGAACGATAGAGCTTACTCATTTACGAACTCCCCCTTGAGGTAGAGACACAGACTAACTGCCAGCTGCAGATGGTGATGACGGTTGCCTGGAACGCGCACAAAATCGCACTGCCCATCCCCGGGGCGCACCACGGGTGAGCATCGAGAGAGCGGAAAAAATTTCCCGCCGCTATCCCGGTGTTACCGGTACCCCTCGACTACAGGTGAGGGCTCTGTCTTCTGGGACGACGGGCCAAGATAACGGTCGGCGGAAACGGGGTCAAGAGAGCGAACTCTCTTTCCCGACTCAGCTTGGACTGATTTTGGCCTGGAAACGCGGCACCAAAATTCTGTTGACACGCCTCCAGGTGCCGTGGTTCAGCAATCCTCGTGCCTTGGGCACCTTCAGAATGACCAACTACATGTAGGATAATATCTTACGGATATCGTGACTGCAAAATCAGGCCCCACAGCCTCCCCCAAAGCCTCGCGCTCCCCCTTCCATGATGCGTTCCACGGCGGCGCTCAGCCTCCGCCGAACGCCTTCTTCACCGCCGCGACCAGATCCTGTTCGGCGCCGGAACCGGTATAAACGACCTTTCCGGTGCGGTCCACCACCACGATATAGGAGGTGGCAGGGACATCGTAGGCCCGGGCACCGACCCCCTTGTCGTCGTACAGCACCTGGAACGGCGGATGGTGCTCCTCGAGGTAGCGCTTGATCCGCCCCTTGGAGTCATTCACCGTCACGTTGATCCCCACGATGTCGACCTGGGCGCCATAGGCCTTCTTCACCGCGTCCAGCTGCGGAAGCAGCGCCTTGCAGAGCGCGCACCAGGTGGCCCAGAACTCCAGCATGACCGGCTTCTTGCCGATGATCAGGCCCAGATCCACCGGTTTGCCGTCGAGATCGTTGACGACGATCGCCGGGGCCTTGGATCCCACCGGGATGCCCGCGTCGAACTGGGCTCTGGCCGGAACGGCCATCAGGCAACCGAGAGTCAGGACCATGGCAGCCGTCCCCATCGTGCGCGTCGTGCGTGTGGTGCTCACCATACCATCCCCGCTTTGATCAGGTAGTACTCCGCCATCACCACCAGCAGCACCCCACCAGCCTTCTTGACCCAATTCATCCACTGGCCCGCCCGCGGGAGCGCCGCGAGAGTGCCGGCCGAGAGCCCGATCGCGATCAGGAGCGCCGTCATCCCGATGGAGAAGACGAACAGATACAGGAATCCGAGCCCCGCGCTCCGGGTCCCGCTCACAAACGTAAGGACGGCCGCGAAGGCCGGCGCCCCACACGGGGCCGCCACCAGGCCCGACGTGGCACCCATCAGAAATATGGTCCAGGGCGACTGGCCCCCGAACCGCGAGGCCCAGTTCACCAGCCGGGTCGGCGCCGAAATCGGGAACACGTCGAGCATCGCGAGGGCCGCCAGGAGGAGCAGGTTGCCCATGACGAGGTAGGCATAGCGATTGGAGCTGATCGAACCGAACAGGGTCCCGGACATGCCCGCCACCAGGCCCAGCACCGAGTAGACCAGCGCGAGGCCCAACGCATAGAGCAGGGTATACACCACCGTCTGGCGCCGGGTGCGGTTGACCGCCCCCGCCCCACCCAGGATCCCCGCGGTGATGGGAATCATCGGGTAAATGCAGGGGGTGATGCTGGTGACCAGGCCGGCCAGGAACAGCGCCGGAATGGCCTTGAGCGGGCTCTCCAGCAGCCCGGTGCCGGCGAGGATCACGCGGCGGGTGCTCCCGCGGGGTAGCGGCGCGCCACGTAGTCATCCAGAATGGCCAGAAACTCGGGCACGATGCGCTCTCCCTTGAGTGTGGTGAGCAGCTGGCCGTCCATGTAGACCGGCGCCTTGGGCTCTTCGAAGGTCCCTGGCAGCGAGATCCCCAGATCGGCGTGTTTGGATTCGCCGGGACCATTCACCACGCAGCCCATCACCGCCACCCGGAGGCGCTCCACGCCGGGGCGGTCGGTTTTCCATTCCGGCATGCGGCGCTGCAGGTATTCCTGGATGTCCTGGGCCATCTGCTGGAAAAAGGTGCTGGTGGTTCGGCCGCAGCCGGGACAGCTGGTGACTTGCGGCGTGAAGCTGCGCATGCCGAGCGACTGGAGAATCTGCTGGGCGACGCGCACCTCCTCGGTGCGGTCGCCGCCCGGGGTCGGGGTCAGCGAGACCCGAATGGTGTCTCCGATGCCTTCGCCCAGCAGCAGGGCGAGCGCCGCCGCCGACGCGACCATCCCCTTCATGCCCATGCCGGCCTCGGTGAGCCCGAGATGCAGCGGGTAGTCGCATCGGGTGGCCAGCCGGCGATAGACGTCCACCAGGTCCGGCACCAGCGACACCTTGGCCGAGAGAAGAATGTGCTCGTGGGGGAGTCCGGTGTCCTCCGCGAGGCGGGCGGAGCGAAGCGCACTTTCGACCATTGCTTCCATGGTCACATCGAGCGCCTCGCGGGGCACCTTGAGCGTGGCATTCTCGTCCATCATCGCCGTCAACAGGTCCTGGTCCAGCGAGCCCCAGTTGACCCCGATGCGCACCGGCTTCCCGTTGGCCACCGCAATCGCGACGATGGTCCGGAAATGCTCATCGCGGCGCTTGCCGCCGACGTTGCCGGGATTGATGCGGTACTTGGCGAGGGCGCGGGCGCACTCAGGGTACTTGGCCAGCAGGAGATGACCGTTGTAATGGAAGTCGCCGACGATGGGGACCGGCACGCCGGCCGAGGCCAGCGCCTCGACGATCCTGGGCACGGCCGCAGCGGCCTCTTCGGTGTTGACGGTCACCCGGACCAGCTCGCTGCCCGCCTCGGCGAGGGCCCGCGCCTGCGCGACCGTACCCGCCACGTCCGCGGTGTCGGTGTTGGTCATGGACTGGACCACCACCGGATGACAGCTGCCGATCAGGACACCACCGACATTGGCGGTGGGAGTGGCGCGGCGGGGTTGAGACATGGGACGGAAATCTACAAGGGGAACGGGACGAGCGAGGAACAGGCGCGTCGCCCCGGTCAGGCGGTCTCCCGGCGTTACACCAGGCCCAGCGACCGCGTCAAGCGCTCCCACGCCCCGGGGTCCAGGGTGCCGTCCGCCTTGAGCGGCGTGAGCGCCGCGAGAATGTCGGCCCGGTTCCCATCGATGCTGCGATCCCGGAGCTCGCCCACCATGCGGGCAAACCGGTGTTCGTACTCGTCCGCATCGTATTTTCCGGACTTCCGGCCATCCGCAAGGCGCTTGAGCTCGGTGGCCAGGCGGGACGGCTTGATGGGTTTGAGCTTGTCGGGCATCGGTCCCTCGTGAGGCGGTTGAAAGGCGCCTCAAGAATACCGCTGCGAGGGTGGATTAGGGAGTAGCGACGGAGGGGCGGTCGCTCTCGACGAATGGGAAGCCAACGAAACGGCCCCATTCGGTGGCGTGAATGGGGCCGGGACACGCAGCGTCTCGGTGCTGTCAGTCGGCGAGTGTGTTCACCCGCACTCGGAGAATCCGCAGACGTGGCATTTGACGCACCCCTCGGCGTACTCGAGCTGGGAGCCGCAATCGGGGCAAGCACCGGCCAGCGTGCTGTTCATTCCGCCCAGAGTCATCTGCTCCGCGCCCCGCGTCACCATCTCCGCGACCGGGGGCTGCTCGGCCCGGGCCGTGCCGGGGAGCAGCTCCTGCTGGACGCCCTGCTTGTCGGACATGTAGCGCTCCAGCGCGATGCCCACCGCGTCGGGGACCGACATCACCTTCGACGGCCCGAGCCCGATCACCTTGTCCGAGCTGATACCGCGGAGCTGGCGGTGGATTTCCCGAATGGGAATTCCCGAGCGGAGTCCGAGGGAGATCAGCCGGCCCATGGCCTCCACGTCGGCCATGATGGCGCCGCCGGCCTTGCCGAGCGACATGAATACCTCGAACGGCTGGCTCTTCTCGTCTTCGGTGATAGTGACGTAGAGGGTGCCGAGCGGCGTCTCGATCCGGCGCACCGTGGCCTTGAGCAGATCGGGGCGGGAGCGCTTCTGGCGCCGTTGGAGGTTTTCCGACTCCAGCTCGTGCACCAGCTTCCGGAGCCGCTCATTCTCGGTGACGAGCTCGGCCAGCTCGCCGGCGATGTCCGCCGCGAGCGCCCGACGCTCGCTGGTCGTGGCGGTATCGAGGACCTCGCCCAGATCGGCCCGGGCTTCGGCCTTGCCGGAGCGCACCGCATCCTCCTGGACCTTCTTGGCGCTGGCGCCGCTCGAGAGGACCTGCATGTCGCGGCTGCCGTCCCGATAGACCGTGACGCCCTTGCACTCGAGCGCATAGGCCAGCCGGTAGATCTCGGCGACGTTCTCTTCGGTGGCCGAGTTCGCGAAGTTGACCGTCTTGGAGATGGCGGAGTCGTTGTGCTCCTGGAACGCCGCCTGCATCCGGACGTGCCACTCGGGCGCGATCTCGTTGGCGGTGGTGAAGACCTGCTGCCACCGGACCGGGACCTCGTCGAACCGGACGTGACCCGCCTCGGCGATGCGCCGCATCAGGTCCTCGGAATGCCAGCCCTCGGCCTTGGCGATCCGGATGAAATCCTCATTCACATCGGGCATCAGCACGCCGGCCTGGTTCCGCATGAACGCCACCGCGAAGAGCGGCTCGATGCCGGAGCTGCAGCCGGAGATGATGGAGATGGTGCCGGTCGGTGCGACGGTGGTCACATTGCAGTTGCGGAGCTTCTGCATCGGACGAATCCGCTTGCCCTCCGCATCCCGGGCGCAGGTGGCATCGGGGCCCCAGATGCTCCGTTCCCATTCCGGGAAGGTGCCGCGAATCCCGGCGAGCCGTTCCGACTCGACCTTGGCCTCGTGATCGACGAAGCGCTGGATCTTGCGACCCAGTTCCACCGCCTGGTCGGAATCGTAGGGAAGCCCCAGCCGCACGAACACATCGGCCAGGCCCATGACGCCCAGGCCGATCCGCCGGATCCGCTGCGCCAGATCGGTGATGGCGGGAAGCGGATAGCTGTTGGCGTCGATGACGTTCTCGAGGAAATGGGTCGAGAGGTGGACGGTGCGCCGGAGTCCGGCCCAGTCCAGATCGTCTCCCGCGACGAAGGCACCCAGGTTGATGGAGCCGAGATTGCAGACGTCGTAGGGGAGCAGGGGCTGCTCACCGCACGGGTTGGTGGCTTCGTAGGTGCCGAGGTGAGGCACCGGATTGAAATGATTGGCGCGGTCGATGAAGAACACCCCCGGTTCGCCGGTCTTCCAGGCGCCGTGGATGATTTTTTCCCAGACGGTCCGGGCCGACATCTGCCCCACGACCTTGCGGGAGTTGGGATGCAGCAGGTCGTAGTCGGTGCCCTTGGCCACCGCGTCCATGAACGCATCGGTGACGGCGACCGAGATATTGAAGTTGGTGATCTTGGTGGTGTCGTCCTTGCAGCTGATGAAGTCCAGAATATCCGGATGATCGACCCGGAGAATGCCCATGTTGGCGCCCCGGCGGGTGCCGCCCTGCTTGACCACATCGGTCGAGGCATCGAACAGCGACATGAACGACACCGGCCCCGAGGCCACCCCCATGGTGGAGCGGACGATGTCATTCCGGGGCCGCAGCTTCGAGAAGCTGAACCCGGTGCCGCCACCCGACTGGTGGACCAGCGCCATGGAGGTGAGGGTGTCGTAGATGCCGCTCCGGCCGTTGGAGAGCGCATCGTCGACCGGCAGGACGAAGCAGGCGGACAGCTGCCCCAGCGGCCGGCCGGCGTTCATGAGGGTCGGGCTGTTGGGCATGAACAGCCGCTGCGCCATCAGCTCGTAGAAGGCCTCCGCGACGGCCAGGACGGCGCCGTCCGAGGCGCCATAGGTCCGATCCGGCTCCGCCACGGTGAGCCCCACCCGCCAGAACAGGTCGACCGCTGTCTCGACGGGCGCACCCGTCTCATCGCGCATCAGGTAGCGCTTTTCCAGAACCGTGATGGCGTTCGGCGACAACTGCAGCGGAACCCGGGGGGTGGCAGTTCCCATGGGGACTCCCTCAAAG
>DASYPZ010000445.1:0-13650 GCA_036006105.1 Gemmatimonadales bacterium
GATGCGGCCGGCATCTCCCGCTTCCAGCTCACCGAGCACGACGCCAGCTTCAACCAGACCTGGACCAACGAGAGCATGGCCTGGCTCACCTTCACGGACCAGCGCGACCACGCCTCGTATTTCTCGGAGATCGCGGCCTACTTCACCCAGCCGGACATGTCGCTGGGCCGAGGGGCGGAGGCCGTCAAGGTTCCGGTGACGCTGGCCACTCCCTCGTTCTTCCGGCTGCTGGGAGTGCGCCCGGTGCTGGGCCGCTTCTACACCGAGGAGGAGGATCGCCCCGAGCAGGCCCAGCCGGTCGCGGTCGTGAGCTTCGCCTATGCCACGCGCGCATTCGGCACCCCGAACCAGGCCCTCGGCAAGGTCCTCTACCTTGGCAGCCGGAATTACACCGTGGTCGGCGTGACGCCGAAAGGGTTCAGCGGCGTGGATCTGAGCGCGGTGGACGTCTGGGTCCCCTTCCATGCGGGGGCACCGGATATCGTCGGCAAGAGCGGTGAATGGCGGAAGACCTATGGCTGGCAGTGGCTCAAGGTCCTGGCTCGGCTCAAGCCGGGCGTCACTCGCCTCCTCGCGTCCGACGAGGCCATGCGGATTCAGCGCGCGGCCGTCGAAAAAGAAGACGTCGATCACAAGGCCATCGCGGCGCTGGTTCCTCTCAACGGATTCGAGCGTCAGGCGGTGTCCCACGCGCGGGAGCGGGTGGCGCTGTGGCTCGCGAGCGTGTCACTGATCGTGCTGCTGATCGTCTGCGCCAACGTCGCCAATCTGCTCCTGGCGCGCGCGGCCAGCCGGCGGCGCGAGATCGCGGTCCGG
Organism: Gemmatimonadales bacterium; assembly: GCA_036006105.1. Taxonomy (GTDB): domain Bacteria; phylum Gemmatimonadota; class Gemmatimonadetes; order Gemmatimonadales; family GWC2-71-9; genus JABFSM01. The sequence goes on from DASYPZ010000445.1 coordinate 817, forward strand.
CTCGCGCTGGGGGTCGGGCGTGGCCGGCTGGTGCGGCAGCTGCTCGCCGAGAGCCTGTTGCTGGCGGCCGGCGGCGGCGTGATCGCGCTGCTGCTGGCGCGCTGGGGCGGTCAGCTCCTGCGGGCCACGCTGCTGCCCAACGTGAGCTGGGCCGACAGCCCGCTGGACTGGCGGGTCGCCGGGGTCACCGCGGCGGCGACGCTGCTGACCGGCCTCCTCACCGGCCTCGCGCCGGCGATCCAGGCCAGCCGACCTGCACTCACGGCGGCGCTCAAGAGCGGCGCGGCCGATGCCGCTTCGCCCCGGTCGAGACTCCGTGCCGGACTCCTCGCGACCCAGGCGTGCCTGTCGCTGGTGCTGTTGATCGGCGCCGGCCTCTTCGTCCGGAGTCTCTGGCGGGTGGTGCGTACCGACACCGGCTACGATCCGCGAAACCTGCTGGTGGCGAGCGTGGATCTCGACCTCGCGGGATACGACCGCCCCGGACAGCTGGCGTTCTACGACCAGGCGCTGGAGCGGATGCGCGCGATCCCCGGAGTGGAGCGGGCCAGCCTGGCGATCAACAGCCCTTTCTGGACCATGAACAGCACCCGGATCCGTCTCACCGACCGGGATTCCACGCCGAGGGTTCCGGGAGGCGGCCCCTACTACAACGGCGTGTCGCCGGAATATTTCGCGACCCTGGGCATGAGGTTGCTGCGGGGCCGGGGATTCACCGCGGAAGACCGGATCGGATCCCCGCCGGTCATGGTGATCAACCAGCGGATGGCGGATTTCTTCTGGCCGAAGGGCGAGCCCCTGGGTCAGTGCATCAAGATCGGCGCCGACAGCCTGCCCTGCGTGCAGGTGGTGGGGGTCGTGGCGACGGCGCGGGTCGACGCGATTCAGGAAGAGCCCGGGCGATGTATTACGTCCCGCTCCCGCAATCGACGATGCTGGGCATGAGCCGGGATCGGATGCTCTTCCTCCGGACCCGGGGGCAGCCGGTGGCGGAGATTCCCTCGGTCCGCGCCGCCTTTCTCGGCATGGCGGGGAATCTTCCCTTTGCCAACGTCAGGACCTTTCAGTCCCAGATCGATCCCGAGATCCAGCCCTGGCGGCTCGGAGCCGTGATGTTCGGCCTGTTTGGCGGGCTGGCCCTGCTGGTCGCGGCGCTGGGCCTGTACAGCGTGATGTCCTACGCGGTGGTGCAGCGCACCCGGGAATTCGGCATCCGCTCCGCCCTGGGCGCGTCGGCGCGCCAGATCACCGGTTCGGTTCTGCGGGACGGCCTTCGGGTGGTGCTCCTCGGTATGGCGGTGGGAGGCGCGGTGGCGCTGCTGGGCGGCCGCTTCCTCGCCCCCATGCTGTACCAGACGTCGGCCCGGGACCCGGTAGTCTTCCTGGTGGTGGTGGGGACGCTGCTCTCCGCATCGATCGTCGCGGCCGTCGTCCCGGCGCGCCGGGCCACCCGGGTCGACCCGCTTACGGCGCTGCGCTCCGACTGATCTCGCGCCCGGTCGGAGCGCGTCATTGAGATTCTCGCTAGGTTATGGGGCCTCCATCACCGGAAAGTCCCATGGCCAAGCCGGTCCGCTATGAACGCCCGAAGATTCTCCACAACATGACCACGACGACGTTCACGCTGGACGGATACGCCACCGTCCAGACCCTCGGCGTCGTCCTCGGAATCACCGTGCGGTCGCGATCGATCTTTGGATTGATCGGGGCCACGTTCCAGACCCTGGGTGGCGGCCGCATCGAGAACTTCATCTCGCTCTGCGAGAAGGCCCGCCGAGAGGCGTTCGAGCTCATGCTCGAGCATGCCGAACAGACCGGCGGAAACGCGGTCATCGGCATACGCTATGACGCGAACGAGGTCATGCAGGGGGTGACCGAAGTCCTGTGCTATGGAACCGCCGTGACGGTGGAAGTGGCGACCGAATCGGTGTAACCGTTTGGGCGCCTCGGGAGTCTAAGGAGAAACCCCAGACTTCCGCCGAGGCCCCATGGCTGCCCATCCGCTGGACGAGTTGTTCCGAGACCTTCGTCACGCGGTTCGCGGCCTGCGCCGGGCCCCCGGCTTCAGTCTGGTGGCGATCCTCACCCTCGGTCTGGGACTGGGAGCCAACGCCGCCATCTTCGGCGTGCTCGACGCCGCGATTCTGCGCCCGTTGCCCTTTCCCGACGCCGATCGAATCGTCACCCTTCATATCAGTGTTCAAGAGGCGAGCCAGGGGAAGCACGAGCTGTTCCCCTGGTCCTACCCGAAGTTCGATCTCTTTCGAAAGAACGTCACCTCCTACTCCGGCGTGGCCGGGTATGCGAACTCCAATCTCAACCTGATCACGCCGGACGGGCCGGAACGGCTGGAGGCCGAGGAGGTCGGGGCCTCCTACTTCCAGGTGCTGGCCCTGACACCGGCGCTGGGCCGGCTGTTCCAGCCCGGTGAAGATGCCCGCCCCGGGGAGCCCGCGATCGTCGTGCTCGGCCATGACCTCTGGAAGCGCCGTTTCGGCGCCGATCGGGGCATCGTCGGACGAGAGGTTCGGCTCAACGGCCACGCCCTGACCGTTGTCGGTGTGGCCCCGGCAGGGTTTCATGGTCTTTCCGGCGCGGCGGACGTCTTCGTGCCGATCTCGTTAGCACCCCTGCTCGAGTATTCCGACATTCTGACCGAGGCTGGCAATCATTGGTTTCTGGCGGTGGGCCGGCTCAAGCCCGGCGTCTCTCTGGCGGCCGCGAACGCGGAAGCGGTGAGCACCGGCGCCCTGGTCGATCGTCAGTACCGGTTCTCCGGACAGAGCGGCACCTGGACGGCCATTACGCGTCAGCTCGCCGATTCGCGGACCGATCCCGGTTTCCGGCGCTCCCTGCTGCTGTTGGCGGGCGCGGTGGGCCTGGTGCTGCTGATCGCCTGTGTCAATCTGACCAGTTTGCTGCTGGTGCGGGCCGTGGCTCGCCGGCGCGAAATCGCGGTGCGGCTTGCGCTGGGCGCGGCGCGGGGGCGCCTGGTGCGCCAGGTGCTGACCGAATCACTGGTCCTGTCGCTGGCCGGCTTTGTCGCGGCGGTGGCGATCGCCAAGGGCGGGGTCCGGCTGCTGCTGTTGCTGGGTCCGGGGCAGGCCGGATCCGGCAATGGCAGCAGCTACTTCTTCGATCCCGCGACCGTCACGGTGGACGGGCGGGTCATCCTGTTCGCCCTCGGGCTCTCCCTGGTCGCGGCGCTCCTGGTGGGCCTGGTTCCGGCCCTGCAGGCGTCGCGCCCCGGATTGACCGATTCCCTCAAGGCCGGCGGTGCCTCGGTGGGTGGTGGCCGCGTGACGCTGCGGCGGCCGGGGGCCCACCAGATCCTGGTGGTGTCAGAGGTAGCTCTGGCGCTCATTCTGCTGGTCGGCGCGGGACTCCTGGGCAAGAGCTTTGCCCGGCTCCGGGGGATCGATGTCGGGTTCACCCCCGATCACGTGCTGACGTTCAAGTACGCGGCCGCGGACGGCGATCTCGCCGCGCGGGACTCCAAGGCCTTCAAGGAAATGGCGGTCGCCCGGCTGTCGGCGCTCCCCGGCGTCCGATCCGCCTCGGTCGGCCTGTGCGCTCCGCTCACCGGCCCGTGCGCGGTCAGCGTGGTGACGCAGAAGGACGCCGAGAAATTCAAGATCGGTGCCAGCTCGATCGAGATAGGGATCCATCCTGCGGCGCCCGATCACTTCAAGACCCTGGGCATCGCGATTCTCTCGGGGCGGGGGTTTACCTCCCAGGATCGTACCGGGTCGCCCCGCGTCGTGGTGATCAACCAGACGGCCGCACGCCGCCTCTGGCCCGGGCAGGATCCGATCGGGCGCACGCTCTCGGCGGCCACCGGGTACTTCGGGGGCGGTGACTCGGCGGCGACGGTGATCGGCGTGGCCAGGGACGTGCGCTACGGGGCGTTCGACTCCAGCACGATGTCCGATCTCTACATCCCCGCCTACCAGTCGGGGTTCGGGTCGAGCGGCACCTTCTTCATCCGCACCGAGCGGGATCCGTTCCAGGTATTGGAGGCGGCCCGACGCGAGCTCAAGGCGCTGGACCCGACGCTGCCGATCTACAACGTCATGACGATGGAGGAGCGGGCCGGGGCCGCGCTCACCCGGCCCCGATTTGCCACCACCCTGCTCGGTGCGTTCGCGGCGATGGCGCTGGTGCTGGCGGCGGTGGGTCTCTACGGTGTGATGGCGTTTTCCGTCGCGCAACGGACCCGGGAGATCGGCCTTCGGATGGCGCTGGGCGCCAATGCCCCGATGGTCCTCCGGAGTGTGCTGCTGCAGGGGCTCGCGCTGGCCGGCGTGGGGGTGGGGATTGGCTTGGCCGGCGCCGTGGCGTTGCAGCGGGTGGTGGCGGGGATGCTCTATGGCGTCCAGCCAACCGATCCCGCCACCATGCTCGGCGTGTCACTGCTGATGGGCGCGGCCGCGGTCCTGGCGGCGGCAATTCCCGCTCGCCGCGCGACCCGGGTGGACCCGATGACGGCGCTCCGATCGGAGTAGGCCCTCGAGACGGAGGCCTAGGGAACTTTGCCCGGCGGCAGGGGCCGCAGGTCGAGGTCCTGAAAATCGAAGCTGAAATCGGTCTCGTCGGACACGGCCTGCATCCGGGCCCGCTCGATGGTCCCGTCGGGATTGAGCGCGAAGGTGACGTAGGCGTCGGCCCGCAGCTCGCGATCACGCCAGCGGGCGACGAACGTATCGTGCTGCCAGTGAATCAAGTCGCCCAGCAGCGCCGGCGAGTGACTGAACTGGATGGTGAGCTTGCCGTTATCCACGGCGATATTCACGTCCCCATACCACGAGTCTCGATAGGTGCCGGCGTATCGGGCCAGCGGGAGCGATGGCCCCGACGCCGAATCCCGCGCCGCGCCGCGCGCGGTAGCCGCGGCGGCCATGGCGGCCTTGCCCGCGGCCTCGGCTCGCGCGGCCAGCCCGAGGTAATCCGGGGAGGTGGCACCCAGGAAATAATCCAGAATCCGGTCGGTGAGCACCGTAAACGCGTTCCCCGACTCCTGGTTGGTGAGCACCACCACGCCCAGTCGAAGCTCGGGAAGCATCGTGACTCGGGAGACGTAGCCGGGCAGTCCGCCGGTGTGGGTGACCATCTTCTTGCCCCGATAGTCCCGGACATTGAAGCCCAGCGCGTAGCCGTTGAAATTGGCGCGGAGCGCGGCCAGCTCCGGCGGCGGCTCGCCGGTCGGGATCGGGGTGACGATGGTCCAGAGCTGGCGGGTGGTGCGGGGGGAAAAGAGTCTGGTGCCGCTCGCCGTGCGCCCTGAGTCGAGCTGCACCATCACCCAGCGGGCCATGTCCTCGGCACCCGACATGATGCCGCCGGCCGGATTGGTGTTATCGCTGGTGAACGGCGCGATCGGCTGGACCTTGCCGTCGATGGCTGCGTGGGTGGCGGCCACGTTGCCGCCCGCGGCGGCACCGGAGTGGCGAACATCGCTCTCGGTCATCCCGACCCGGTCGAGGATGCGGGTCCGCACAAAGTCCTCCCAGGTCTGTCCGCTCACCGCCTCGATCACCTCTCCGGCCACTCCGTAGAGCACATTGTCGTACGCGTAGGCGGAGCGAAAGCTGGTGGCCGGCTTGATGAACCGGAGTCGCCGGGCGATTTCCTTGCGGTTGTAGGTCGACGGCGGCCACCAGAGCAGATCCCCGGCGCCGAGCCCGAGCCCGCTCCGATGCACCAGCAGATCGCGGATGGTCAACTCCCGAGTGACGAACGGATCATACATCGCGAAATCCGGCAGGTAGCGGATGACCGGCGCCTCCCACTCCACCTTGCCTTCTTCGACCAGCATGCCCAGCGCCGTGGCGGTGAACGCCTTGGTGTTGGATGCGATTCCGAACCGGGTCTTGCCGTCCACCGGAGCCGGCTCCCCGAGCTTCCGGACTCCATAGCCCTTCGCGAGCAGCACCTTGCCATCCTTCACAATGGCGAGCGCCAGACCGGGAACCTCGAACGTCTGCATCACCCTGGACACGTAGCCGTCGAGGTCGGGGGGCAGCGAAGGGGCCTGCTGCGCGGCGAGCGGAGTGGCGCAGGCGGTCAGCGCGAGCCATCGGCAGGCGATGTTGAATGCCGTCACGGGTGCTCCTCGGTGAGTGAAACCGGCATGATCACCATCCCGATCAGCTGGGGGCGGAAGACTCGTAGAGATCCCTGGGGTCCGTGTTCGCGAGCTCGACCAGGAAACCCGCAATCCGCTCGGTCACCGCCGAGAAGAAACGCTGGCCCTTGAGCGCGGTCGCGTCGCGCGGATCGCCCACCCCGGTGTCGTCGGTGACCCGGGTCCACTCGCGGGGCGCCCAGACCCAGCCCTCGCGGAGTCCGCGCACACGGAATCGACGGGCCCGTCCCGGGCCCGCCTCATCGAGAGGACGCACCAGCCCGGGCGCGAGATGGAGCAGCATGCTGGTCTCCAGCTCCCCGGCATGATCCCCCGGAGTGGTGAAGAACGGCGCGGGGTCGACGCACGAGTACCAGTTGATCGCGCAGAGGAAGAGGCTGGTGCTGGGCTGCAGCTCCCGGATCATCTGGCGAAAATCATTGCCGCCATGCCCATTGAGAATCACCAGCTTCCGCACCCCGGCCCGCACCACGCTGTCGGCCAGGTCCGACAGGACCAGCGCCTGGGTGCTGGGATTCATGTTCAGGCAGAGCTTTACGTCGAGCTGCCCGGTATTCACCCCGAACGGGACGGCCGGCAGCACGATGACCTGGGCGCCGGCCTCCGATGCCAGCCGGGCAGCCTCCGCGGCGACTCGCTCGGATTGCAGCGTGTCGGTGCCATAGGGCAGATGAAGGTTGTGGGCCTCGGTAGCCCCCCAGGGAAGCACGGCCACCTCGTAGGACGCGTCCCGGACCGTTGCCCAGGTCGCCTCGGCGAGCAGCGCGGAGTGGGGCGTCATCGGGGGCCGGTCGCGCGGAGCGTGATGCGGTAGTCGCCGGCCTGGGTTCTCATCCCGGCGTGCGGTACCGGGGTGACGTCCTTGAGCTCGAGCCGCACCGCGTCCAGGGTCACGGCTTTCGGCTCGATGCCGGTATTGAGCGCCACGCTGGTATCCCGGCCCGCGCGATGAATCCGCAGGTTGACCCGGGCATTCCCGGCCCAGACGCACACCACACCGGTGGGGCAGCGCGAATCCTCCGGGACGGCCTCGAAGGTTACTGTCTGTCCGGTGCCCGCGATCCCGACGCTTTGACCGGGCCGGAGGTCGAAATCCTGTTCCAGCGGCACGCCGGTGGAGGGTGAGGGGCACGCCGCAAGCACGACCGCGATCGGGAAGAGATGTCGCATGATTCCTCTAGTAGCTCGAGCCGCCGCCGCCGCCGCTCGACGAACCCGATCCGCCGAAGCTGCTGCCGCTGCTGGATGATCCGGACGAAGACCCGCCTCCCGACGACGAGCTCGATGGAGGCGTGCGTTTCGGGAGCACGACGTCCCGGGTGCTCGTCGCGCCGCAGGACTTGCACGTCGTCGTGTCTTTCGCCGTGCCCTTCGCGCTGTAGGTCGGCTGCTTCGTGACCACGCGCGTGACTGTCGCGGTGCGGTAATGGCAGGACGGGCACCGATGGTAGGAGCTGAACCAGACATTGTAGGGCAGGATCAGCGTCTCGCCGCATTCGCAGCTCCAGACGTCGTAGTCCACGCTCTTGATCCGCTCTTCCATCCGTTGTCCGGGATCGAGCGCCTGATCGTCCGCCGCCTCGTTCAGCCGGTGCATCCGCTTGCCGCAGCGAGGACAGCGCCTCGGCCGCCGGCGCCGCCAGAATGGAATGGCCGCCAGACCGCCGCCCAGCAGGCCCAGCGAGCCCAGCAGCTTCCACCAACGCCCGCGCGGGGCGGGCTCGTCGACCGGCTCGTCGATCGTCCTTGCGGTGGCCTCGGAGGAGTCGGCGAGGCCGGCGTCCCCGTGCAGCCGCTCGGCGATTGCCTCCACGCCGGCGCTGAGCGCCGCCGCATGGTCCTTCGTCTTCAAAAAGGGGATGATCCGTTCGGTGCAGATCCTGCCGCTCACCGCGTCGGTGATGATCCCTTCGGCCCCGGTTCCGGTGGTGATCCAGCACTGACCCTTCTGGTCGGGCGCCAGCTCCTTGGGCACGATCAGCAGCAACACGCCCAGATCCCGTCGCGCCGAGCCGATGGCATCCACCCGCCCGATTCGCCAGGTCCGATAGATGGCGAGTCCGACCTCGAAGGGCTGAAAGTCTCCGATGCTGGGGAGAATCGCGATCCCGATATCGCCGTAGCCGGAATCCTGGATGGCGCGAATTCGGGTGTTGAGCGCGGCCTTGGCGTCGGCCTGGAGCACCGCCGGCACATCGGCGATGAAGCCGTCGGGCGCCGGGCTCGGTGGCACGAAGCGGGTGACCGCGCCGGTGACCGGGGGCACCGTGGGGCGCTGTGCCGAAAGGACGCCCGTCGAGACCAGCACCGCGGCGACCGCCAGGCAAACTCGCGATCGACGGCTCACTCGACCTCGACGCCGGCCCGGCGCAGGAATCGCTCGGCGAGTTGTTCCTGACGGTCGTTGCCGGTTTCCCGGGCGCGCTCCAGGAGCTGTCTTATCCATGGCACCAGTTTCGGCTCCCCGAACCGGTATCCGGTGGCCACCTCGGCGGTTTCGGAATCGCCCTCGTTGGCGCCCTGGAGCAGCGCCCGGGCGGCGGCCTCGTCGAATCCGGGATCATCGCGTGGGGGCAGGGGATAACGGTGCCTGGGATCGGGAACTCCACCGTCTTCGTTGACGAATGCACGGGACATGGCGCGATTCCGCTGGGGGCTGCGGGAGGATGATCCCATGTCCCGCGCTCCTCCGCAATACCCTGGGAGCCATGCTGGCACGCCTCCGCTCCGCCGCCGTGCTGGGCATCGACGCCTACCTGGTCGAGGTCGAAGTGGACCTGACCAATGGCCTGCCGTACTTCGCCACGGTCGGCCTTCCCCAGGGCGCGGTCCGGGAAGGGCGGGAGCGCGTCACCGGGGCGCTGGTCAATGCCGGGTTCGAGTTTCCCCTCAAGCGGATCACCGTCAACCTCGCCCCCGCGGACGTGCCCAAGGCCGGCTCGGCGTTCGATCTGCCGGTGGCGCTCGGCATTCTCGCCGCCAGCGGCCAGCTGCCCGCCGCCGCACTCGAGGGTACCGTCTCCTTCGGAGAGCTCGGTCTCGAGGGAGATCTTCGGCCGGTACGGGGCGCGCTCCCGATGGCCCTGGCCGCGCGGAGTGGCGGGGCGCGCACCCTGCTCGTGCCGGCCGCCAACGTGGCGGAAGCCGCGGTGGTGGAGGGCCTGTCGGTACATGGAGCGGAACACCTGAGGCAGGTGCTCTGGCACCTCGACGGCAGCGCGCCCATGGCACCGGCCCCGGCGGTTGTGCACCTGGGCCATTCCGAGGAGACGATCGGCGGTGTGGATTTCGCGGACGTGCACGGACAGCTCGCCGCCAAGCGCGCCTTGGAGGTGGCCGCGGCGGGCGGGCACAACGTCGTGCTGATCGGCCCGCCCGGCGCCGGCAAGACCATGCTGGCCCGCCGGCTCCCCACCATCCTCCCCTCGATGACGCTGGAGGAAGCGCTGGAAATCACCAAGATCCACAGCGTGGCGGGTCTCCTCCCGGGGGGTTCGGCGCTGATCGCGACCCGGCCGTTCCGAGCGCCGCATCACACCATCAGCGATGCCGGCCTGGTCGGCGGGGGGTCTTCACCGCGCCCTGGAGAAGTGAGCCTGGCGCACGGCGGGGTGCTGTTCCTCGACGAGCTGCCCGAGTTTCACCGCCACGTCCTGGAGGTGCTCCGCCAGCCCATGGAAGATGGACAGGTGACGCTGTCGCGCGCGGCGGCCCGGCTCACCTTTCCCGCGCGCTTCACCTTGATGGCGGCGATGAACCCGTGTCCCTGCGGCCATCGCGGGAGTCCGGTGCACCCGTGTCGCTGTCCCGCCATCCTGGTGGAGCGGTATCACGCGCGGATCTCGGGACCGCTCCTGGACCGCATCGACATTCACCTCAGCGTGCCCGCGGTGCCCTACGCGGATCTCTCGGGAGCGCCCGAAGCGGAGTCCAGCGCCGTGATACGCGCCCGGGTGGAAGCGGCCCGGCAGCGCCAGCGGGAGCGGTTTCGCAAGGAGCCGGGGGTGCGCGCCAATGCCCACATGTCGTCGAGAGTGGTGCGGCGCTATTGCCGTCAGAGCGACGAGGTGGGAGACATTCTCAAGGCCGCCGTCGAGCGCCTGGGTCTCTCGGCCCGGGGGTGCCACCGGGTCCTCAAGCTGGCGCGCACCATCGCGGACCTGGCGGCGGAGGACGCCCTGGCGCCCGCGCACGTCCGGGAGGCCATCCAGTACCGGTCGTTGGACCGCAGGCCCGCCCTGAGCGCCGGCCCCGAGGCGCCCGGACCGTCCAATCCGGCGGGAGTCAGCCTCCCGGGGTAATCCGATTCAGCAGGCCCGGCTCCCAGGTGGCGAGCCGCTCGCCGGTGCGTTTCGTGTATGGCGGCACCGCCCGATTGAACGTCCGGAGCAGCGCGACCGGATCGCACATCACCGCCACCAATCCGTCTCGTCCGCGCTCGGCGACGATTACCGCCGCCATCTTCCACCCGACGGTGTACCATGGGCCCTGGACGCCGTAGAAATCCCCGGCTCGAGCGGCGATCGAGTCACCCGCGATGCGCCCCTCGAGTACGCCGCGCACAAAGTTCTCCACCGCCCGCAGATCCTGATCGAAGTTCGCCACGTCCCGGTCCCAGCGGGCCCGGACGACGGGTTCGCTGGAGGCATGCGGATGGGTGCGAGGGCCGTCGACCGCGGCCAGCATGGCCAGCCCTTCGCCGAACGCACCCAGCCACCTTCGGACCTGTCCCGGCGCATCGCTGGTCGCGGGCGAAACCTCGGGGCAGGCCGACGCATACCCGATGTGATGCAGCTCGTGCACGACGTGATTGGTATACTCGGCCACCGATTTGTCGGGATCCAGAAACAGCATGATCGAGGGGTCGGAGGCGGTCTCGAACACGAATGAGTTGACCTTCGGCTTGATCAGCAGGTACACCGTCGCCCGGATCCGGGCGCCTGCCGGAAGCCAGCGGAGCGCCTGCTGGCCGCCCGCTTGAAGATTCATCGTCCGCCACGCGGCGAGCGTATGGCGAAGCCGGTCCCGCCTCGCGACCATGGAATCGGAACGCAGAAACGCCATGAAACTCGAGTCGGTGAACGGTCGCCGCATGGCCGTCTCGCGGCGTTGCAGCTTGCGATACCCGTTGCTGGTCCAGAGGCGGGTCCATAACGCCGCGGAAGGCTCCCGGTTGGTGTCCAGGGTGTCGAGAATGGCCAGCGCGGCTCGTGCCTCATCGTCCTGAACCGTCAGGACGAGGCCTGGGCCCTGGGCAGGCCACGCCCGGGTAAGCAAGGCGGCCAGTGCGAGCGTGGTCGAAATCAACGGCACCGGGAAGACTCCGTGGAGGACTCTGGTTCTAGACACGGAGGGGGGTGAAACGGTTTCATGTGCCCCGGCGCCCCACGATCAACGGCGGAGGCTTCGGGCCTCCTCCAGCGACACCTCCCGGAACCGCACCGCTCTGCCGGGCTGGCATTGCGCCAGTTCTCCCAGATCCCCCGGTATCACCACGGCAAGTTTCGGGTAGCCGCCAACCGTGGGACCGTCGGGCATCAGCACGATCGGCTCACCGCCGTCGGGAATCTGCACCGCACCGGGACAGGCGGCTTCGGAGGGCAGCGTGGCTCGGCTGCGCGGGTGCACCGCCGGCCCTTTCAGGCGGTAGCCCATGCGATCCGACGCAGGGGTCACCGCGTATTCTCCCGCGAAGAACGCCTCACGCGCCTTCGGACCGAAAAGCTCCCATTGGGGTCCGCGGGTCGCCCGGAGCACCAGGTCGCCGCGAGTGATATCGGGCGGTTCGGTTCGAGCGGCCGTTGGGCCGCGCGGCGGCCTGGGCGCTACACCAGTCTGCAGTCGATCCCCGTTCCGGAGCCTGCGACCCTCGAGGCCGCCGAATCCACCCGGCAGATAGGTGGATCGGCTCCCCATCACCGGGGGCACCTCGATCCCGCCCCTGACGGCCACGTAGATGAATCGGTCGCGCCCCCGTGGAATGATCTGGAGCGGGGCGCCTGCGCCCACGCCGATGACGCCGGCCCGTTGGACCGCGTCCCCGATCCTCACTTCGGCGTCACGAGTGACGCAGACCTGGGCATCGTCGAGAAATCGAAGCAGCCCGGGGCCCAGCGCCCATTCGAGCCCGGCGAATCCCCCGGGATTCCCGATCAGCAGGTTCGCAGCCTCGAGCAGCCGGGGATGCATGGCGCCGCCGGTGGGCAGTCCCATGGCCCGGCCGGTGCGCCAGCCAAGATCCTGTACCGTGGCGAAGGGAGGCGCCTTGACGATTTCAATCATTCGGCAGACTGGAATCGCACCCGGTCGCCGGCTCGCAGCAACGCCGCGGGCTCGCGGGCCGGATCGAACATCTTGAGGGAAGTACTGCCGATCAGGTGCCATCCCCCCGGGGTGGCAAGCGGGTACACTCCGGTCTGCGCGCCCCCGATCGCCACCGCTCCGGCCGGCACCCTGAGCCGGGGAGCACTCCGACGCGGGAGCACCAGCGCGGGATCCAGGTCACCCAGGTAGGCAAATCCCGGCGCAAAGCCGAGCAGGTAGACTCGATACTCCGGCTCGGCATGAAGGCGGATCACCTCGCGCTCGGTGAGACCGGTCTCCCGGGCGACGTACGCCAGATCAGGCCCGTCATACCGCACCGGGATCGTGACCAGCGTACTCGAGGAGGGGACAGGGAGAGCGGACGC
>DASYPZ010000446.1:0-3626 GCA_036006105.1 Gemmatimonadales bacterium
TGACCGCGGCGGCGGCAAGAAGAAGAGGCGTCAGGCGCATTCCGAAGCAACCTCCCAAAAGAACCGCCCAGAATGGGCGGAGGACTCCGCGTCCGTTTGGATCGCGGCGAGCATGGGCGAAGAGGGATTCGAACCCCCGACATCCTGCGTGTAAGGCAGGCGCTCTGAACCGCTGAGCTATTCGCCCGGGCAAACGGCGCCGCAGTCCCCGGGCTGTTCAATGGGGACGTGCAGAGCCAGCAGCCACGCACGGAGCTGCCGAGGCCAGCCGGCGTTCAGAGCGCGATAGCCAGAGGGAAGAGCACGCAATACCCGACGACCAACAACACGGCCGCAAGACTGGCCGCCCCGGCATTGAGGGTAACATACCCCGCAACCAGGCACACCGTAGCCGCCACCAGCACGACCACGTTTCGGCGCCCGAGAAGACCTCGGCGCCCGCTGACGCTCGGTTCTAATGAAGCCATAAGCCTATGAAAACTAAGGCGCTGGACCGGCTTCATCAAGCGGCGGCTCCTCCGGCTCGGGCGGCAGGGGCCAGCCCTGGTCCAGCGCCAGACGGCGCGGAACGTCCCGGCGCCGCCGATACCAGGAGGCCAGCACGACCAGCCCGGCCATCAGCAGCCAGAACCCGCCGGCAATCGCCCAGACGGCCAGCCCGTAGCGGCTCCGCACGTCCTTCTGCCACTCGCCCTCGAAGTCGGCGGTCCGGGAGCCGGTGGTGGCGAGCACGGCGTCATCGAACCCTTCGCCACTCGCCAGATGCGAGAGCAGCGGGGCGAGGGAGTGGTCCGGATGCCGCCGGGCCAGCAAGGCGACGGCCGAGGCGGCCAGGGCGTAGGCGGTCTGGGCGGTCGACTCGGTGGACCGGAGCGATCGGTCCAGCTCGAAGAAGCCGGGGATCCGTCCCCGGGCCACGGTGAGGTTGAGCTGCAGCAGATCGAGCCGGTCCCATTCGCCCGCGGCGAGGGCGGCGTATCCCTCGTCGAACCACAGCGGCACGCGCACCGGTACCGCCTCATGCAGGACCAGGTGCGCCAGCTCGTGCTGCAGGATCCGGTGGGGATCCCCGGCGTCGGCCCGGATCACCACGGTCCCGGCCGCCGGGAGCGCGAAGCCGGCGCCCCACGATGGACCGCGTCCCCGCATCACCGTATCCAGCGGCGCGGCGCCCCGCACCACGATCAGCCGACGCAGCCCGGTCTCCCGGCGGCCCAGCCCATACCAGGTATGCGGGGAGGCGGCCTCTTCGGCCAGGCCGATGGCGAGCGAGAGATCGGGCTTCCGCGCCGTGACCGTCACCTCGCCAACCCGCGCGCCGAGGTAGCCCAGCGCCGGGCCTTGCAGGAGCGCCAGGCTCAGGAGGATCCGGACCGCGGCACCTCCTCGCCCCTCGCGGTCTTCTCGAGAAGCTCCTGACAGCGTCGGGCCCAGGGCGCAAAGCGATTGGCGGCCGCGCCCTGTTCCCAGGTGGCGCGAGCCTCGTCCTGCCGCCCGGCAAACCACTGCGCCCGGCCCAGGTCGTAGTAGGCCTCGATGAGGTTGGGCCCCAGCGTCAGGGCCTTGCGGAGAAACGACTCCGCGTCGGCCATCATACCGCGTTCCAGGTACACCAGCCCCAGATAGTAGTTCGCGTAGAGGCTGGCCTTGCGGTCATTGTCGAGCCGGATCACTCGGGAGAGATGCTCGATGGCTTCGCCGAAGATCTTCTTCTTGAGGCAGATGTAGCCCACGTTGACGCGGGCCAGCGCATTGGCCGGCTCCGCAACCAGCACCTTCGAGAAGGTGCCGAGGGCGTCGTCGTACTGCTCGGCCAGCATTTCGGCCCAGCCCAGCAGGGAGAGCGCCTGGGGATCGCCCGGGGAGAGCTCCAGAGCACGGTTCAGCGCCTGAATGGCGCCGGGCGGGTCGCCCAGGGAAATCAGGCTCCAGCCCTTCTCGATGTAGGTGGAGGCGCCGAGGTGGTCGCGGTGGAGCTGCGGCACGGGCGCGGCGCCGGCTTCGGCCGCCGAGCTCTTGTAGCGGTCCACCAGCCCGCGGATCTCTTCCTTGAGGCCGGTGAGCTCGCCCAGGGCTCCGTCCACCCGCTTGAAAAACCCGATGATCCGGCGCTTGACCTCCTCGCGCTCCTGCCGGCCCGGCGATGCATCCAGGGCCGCGGTGATCGCGCGAAACTCCTCCCGCATCGCTTCGACCAGCGGATCGCGCCCCGAATCGGTCACAGCTCGACCTTCCCGTGCTCGTAGGAGGAGACGATCACCGTCCCGGTGTCCAGATTGAAATCCACCGAACGGCCGTAGTCCCCGCCCACCGCTTCGCCGACCAGCTTGATATTGTGCCGGTGCAGTACTTCGCGCGCGGCATGGACGTTCCGCTCTCCCATCTGAATGGTGCCGGCCGGCTGCAGGGCCGCGAACATGCTGGCTCCGCCCACCAGGCGCGCGGTGAGCCGCCGCGACACGCCGCCCATCGCGAGCACCCGTTCATTGAGCAGCGCGACCGCGGTGGGCGCAAACCGGCCCGGCGCATCGATCCGGGGCCGGCCCACGTTGGTGGACGGCAGCAGGACGTGGGCGAGCCCGCCCACCTTGGCCACCGGGTCGTGGAGGATCACCGCCACACAGCTCCCCAGCGCCAGCGCGGTGAGGGTGACCGGCGCCTTGGCCACTTCGATCGCGGAAATGCCGACGAAGATTCTCGAGGCGGTCACGACGCCCTCCGGTAAATGCGGTGAGAGATATCGACCGGCACCAGCCTCGGCTCCGGCAATGCCACCAGCGATTCGGTCCGCCCGAGCATCAGCAAGCCGCCCGGCGCCAGGGCGCGAAACGCCGTGTCCAGCACCCGCCGCTGTCCTTCCCGTCCCAGGAAGATGAGCACATTCCGGCAGCAGATCAGATCGCAGGGAGACGGCGGCGTCGTGACCGTCGTCAGGTCCTCCCGCCGAAAGGTGAGCAGCGGACGCAGCTCCGGCTCCACCTCGAAGCACCCGTCGTGGATGCTCCCATGGTTCCGGGGCATGACCTCCCGGATCGCGACCGCCGCCGGAGGCAGGTACCGGCCCGTCTCGGCCTGGACTATCGCCTGGGAATCCACGTCGGACGCGTGGATCCGGATCCGGGCGCGCGGGATCTCCCCCTGGCGGAGGGCGTGGTCGGTCAGCAGCATGGCCAGGGTCCACGCCTCCTCCCCCGTCGCGCAGGCCATGCTCCAGGCGGTCAGTGTTCCAGTGGCGCTTCCGGTGCGATCGGTCTCCAGCACGTCGCGGAGCCGCTGCCAGCTATCGGGATTGCGGAAGAATCCGGTCACCCGCACCGAAATGGTATGCAGGAGGCGATCCACCTCCCCCGGGTCCTCCCGCAACATGGCCGCATACGCCAGCAGCGACTCGGCCCGGAGCGCGCGCATGCGCACTTCGATCCGGCGGACCAGGCACGAGTCCTTGTACCACTCGAACCCCGCCGCGCCGCTCATGGCCAGCTGATCGATCACGGCCGCGAGGCCGGCGTCCTCGCGCGTGGTCACGGTACCACCCGCAGCGTATCGAGATTGGCCCGGGCCAGCTGGTGCCCGGGATTCAGCGCCACGGCCTTCTCCCAGCAGTCCCGGGCCCGGGTAGTGTTGCG
>DASYPZ010000447.1:0-43990 GCA_036006105.1 Gemmatimonadales bacterium
ACCTCGCTCATCGGGCCGTTCGGGGTCGCGATGATCGCGGTCCTGTGGGGCTACGACGGATGGATCGAGATCACCTACGTGGGCAGCGAGATGAAGAACCCCGCCCGTGACATGCCGCGCTCGATTCTGCTCTCGACGCTGCTGGTGAGTGTGCTGTACATCGGGGTGAGCCTGGCGATTCTGTACGTGCTGGGACGGGAGAATGCCGCCAAGTCTCCACTGGTGGCCGCCGATGCGATGCGGGTGGTGCTGGGCACCGGCGGGGCCGCCTTCATCACGGTGGCGGTGCTGATCTCGACGCTGGGCTCCAACCACGGCATCGTGTTCACCGCGGCGCGGATTCCCTGGGCCATGGCCCGCGAGGGACAATTTTTCTCCTGGGCCTCCAGGCTGAATCCCCGGTATTCCACCCCCAACACCTCGCTGATCGCCCAGGGGATCTGGGCGTCGTTCCTGGTGCTGCTCGGGACCTATAACGACCTGATCACCTGCATGGTCTTCGTGTCGTTCCTGTTCTATTCGCTCTCCTGCATCGCGGTGATGGTCTTGCGGCGGCGCGAGCCGGGCATGGTGCGGCCGTACCGCGCCTGGGGCTATCCGGTCACCCCCGTGGTGTTCATTCTCTTTTCCGTCTACCTGATCGTGAATTCGATCCGGGAGCAGCCCAAGTTTTCCCTGATCGGCGCCGGACTGCTGGTGGCGGGGTTGCCGTTCTATTGGTATTTCATGAGAAATGCGAAGATGCTAAGACGTTAGGACGCTCAGAGGCCAGGAGGCTTGGGAACGATCCCTCACCCCTCACCCCGACAGAGACGATATGCCCGACGCTCCGACGCAGTCCCACTCGAACCATGCCCGTTACATGCCGGCGTTCCATTTCTTCGTCCTGCCGGTGCTGTTCATCAACGCCATCGTGCAGATCGTGGGCGCGGCACGCGCACCCGGGGCGGCAACCGCCTGGGGCGCGGTCGTGGCCTTGGCGCTGGCGGCGGCCGCGGTGCTGTTGCGGGTGATGGCGCTCACGGTGCAGGACCGGGTGATTCGGCTGGAGGAAACCCTGCGGCTGACCCGCCTCCTGCCGAGCCGGGCGGCGGACATCGCCCGGCTCTCGAGGAGTCATTTCGTGGCGCTGCGGTTCGCCTCCGACGCCGAGGTCTCGGGTCTGATCGATCGCATCCTGGCGGGGGAGATCACCTCTCGCCGCGACATCAAGGCCGCCGTCAAGGACTGGCGGCCCGACTTCTTCAGGGCTTGAGCTTCTCCAGGGCGGTTTTGACCGTTTGACTCTGGGGGAAGCGCTGGGCCAGCGCGGTGAGCACCGCCCGGGCACTGTCGGTCTGTCCTGCGGCCACGAGGGCCTGTGAGGTCAGGATGCCATAGCGGGTGGCGAGCCGGGGATCGTCGGCCGGGACCTTCATCTGGGCCAGATCGCTGAGCGCGCCCTGCGGGTCCTTGCGATCCCGCAGCTTGGACTCGATGGCGAGGAAGCGCACGATCGGATCGTCGGGCTGCAGCAGGAGCAGCTCGTCGGTGAGGCGGGCGGCCTCCTCGGCCCGGCCCGAGTCCCGGGCAAATCGGGCCTCGTGATAGAGTCCCGCGACCAGCAGGTGCTTCACGTCCGCCTGGTCACCGGAGCGCAGGCCGATCCCGCCGGCATAGTTGTACACCAGGTCGCCGCCGTGCTCGCCCGCCTCGTAGATGCACACGGCCGCGCCGATGCCCACGAGGGCCGAGGCGCCGCGAATCACCTTGCCCGCACCGCGGGTGGCCAGAAGGAGTCCAAAGAGCTCCAGGGCGCCCACGGCCAGCAGAACGTTCCGGGTGCGTTTGCCCCAGTCTTCGTGGCTCTGAACCGCCTCTCGGGCGCCGGGGACCCGCTCCACGGGGCCATGGGCATCGGTTCCCGACTGCTGCGCCACGACCGCGGCGCCGGCGGCCAGAATGAGCAGGGTCGCGGCGGCCGGATGGAGCCAGCTGCCCTTCCCCAGCAGGGAAATCACCCGGAGGAGCACCCCGAGGAGACCCAGGGCAATGACGAAGTGCACCACCTGGGGATGATAGGCCGCGAGGTTGGGCATGGTCCGAATTCCGTAGAGGTGAGGGATTTTGCCGCCTGCCAAGTTACCTTGCGCAAGGGGGCGCTGTCAGGACCCCGGAGCATTCCCGCGGGGGGGAGCATCTTGACCAAACCGATACAAAAGCGTTGATTGGTGGCGGGTTGGGGCGTTCGCCGCCCCTCCGGACCACTGAGAATAGCGCGCCGAGCGCACGGTACCCTGACCTTCCGCACCCATTCGTTCAAAGGGAGTGACGCATGAGAGTCCTTCGCCCCATCCTCGCCGCTGGTTTCCTCGCCCTTCTCGCGAGCCCCATTCTCGCACAGGAGAGGTACGCCACGGTCGATGTGCGTGCCGGGTACACCTTCATGAGCGGCACCGCAAAGGACTCCCTCAAGGGTCAGTCCTCCTTTGGCGCGGATGCGAGCATCGCCCTCGGGAATCGGCTCCATCTCGGCCTGTCCGTCGACTGGGCCCACCACAGCCAGTACCAGGCCGACGGCACCATCATCGGTGGCGCGGGCGACCAGGAGTGGAACGTCATCCACGCCTTCGTGAAGGCGAGCTACAACGTCGTCAACAGCAAGCGCGTGAGTCTGGCCCTGAACGCCGGCCCCGGCCTCATGGTCTTCTCGCCGAACGATGTTCTCAAGGCGATCGGCAAGCAGAACGACGCGCACTTCGCGGTGAACGTCGGCACCACGCTGACCTACTGGTTCTCCGATCGCATCGGGCTCCTCGGCAGCTTCCAGGCCGATATGGCGCTCAAGAAGACCAAGGGCCAGATCTTCACCAAGAACACCGGAATGCTCTTCCCGGTCACGGGCGGGTTCGCGTTCAAGATCTGAGCTGAGATAATTAGGCAATCGAGCAAGGCCCCGCCGACTCAGTCGGCGGGGCCTTGCCGCGCCTAGTAGCCTCTCACCGGGTCGACCGCGAGCTCGGGCCGGCGCCCCGCCTCGAGCGCCGCGAGCGAGGCGAGGAACCCGTCCCCGGCCCCCGGGATCGTGGTGAGCCCCGAGATATGGGGAGACACCATCACGTCGGCCCGGGCCCAGAGCGGCGAGGCCTGGGGCAGTGGCTCGGTCTCGAAGACATCCAGCGCGGCGCCCGCGAGCCAGCCCTGATCCAGGGCCAGGGGCAGCAGCTCCTCCTGCACCAGGCGACCCCGGCCCACGTTGATGAGAAAGGCTCCGGCACAGAGCGACAGCCGGTTCCGGTCGAGCAGATGGTAGGTCTCTTCCGTCAACGGGCAGGCCAGGATCAGCCAGCGCACCTCGCGCACCGCCTGGGCAAAGTCGCCGATGGGGTGAACCCGGCGGAACGGGTCCCGAGGCGCTCCTGCGCGAGAAACGCCTTCCACGATGCAGGCGGCGCCTTGGAACGCCCGCGCGATCCCCCGGCCCACCGCGCCGGTCCCCACCACCAGGACCCGCGTGTTCCGGATCTGCTCGGGATGCTTCGGCTTCCAGCTGCGCTCCCGCTGTTCCGCTTCGAGGGGTCGGAGCCGCTGGGTCACCGCCAAAGCCCGCGTCAGGCAGTACTCCCCGATCTGGGGCCCGAAGTCCTCCGCGGTGCGGGTCAGCAGTGTCTCGGGCGAGAGTCCGGTGCGGAACGCGAACGCGTCGACACCCGCGCCGATGCAATGGATCCAGCGGAGCGCCTGCCAGGCTCCCGCCCGCGGCGGCCGGAACCCCACCAGCACCTCGGCCCAGGCAACATCCTCCGCGGTGATCTCGGAGGATCCCATGGCCCGGACCTCCAGATCGGGCCGCCGGGCCAGGAGATACTCGCCCAGGCCTTCATGCAGGGTGTGGGAAACCAGGATGCGTCGTGGGTGCCACGGGACGAGGCTCATGGTGGCTGAAAATACTCGGCGGTCGTCACTACTAGGCAGGGATTCGCGACGGGGTGCCACGCAACGGGGTTTCAGCCTGTGAGGCGTTGATGTCTTTTCTACTGTATGTCATCGGATTTGTGATCGTGATCGCCGGGGTAGCCTGGGGCATGGCCCGGGCCGGCGTCTCCACGGTGTGGATCGCGATCGCCTGTACGATCCTGCTGGGACTCGGAATCCTGACCGGCGTGAGCAAGACCCGCTCGAAGGATCCACCCAAGGCCTAGGCGACCGGGGTCCGGTGGCTGTCGATCCACGACGCCAGCGGCACCAGCAGCACCAGCGCCAGCGCGACGATCGACACCAGCCGCTCCGCCCCCACCGGAGGGGGAGGGCCCGCCACGCTGGCCACGTACAAGGCGGCCAGCAGCGCGAGAAATGCCCACGGTCCGAGCCTGCCGATCCGGTCCCGCGCCCGGGTGGCGGAGAAGTAGAGCCAGGCTCCGCCGGCCAGCATGAGGGATTCCACCGCCACCGTCCCGGCCACCGAATTCCAGAGACCGAGGCCGAGCCTGGGCCCGTACCCCGGCCACAGGGGCAGGTCGGGAAGGTGAGTCACCCAGTCGAGGATCCAGTGGCTCACCACGCCCGCCGCCAGCAGCACTGCGGTGCGGAGGGTGCCGCCCCGAATGCGCCAGAGGGTTCCCAGGCAAAGACCCCAGACGATCGACATGCCCAGGCTGTGCGACCAGGGATAACTGATGAACTCGACCCGGGTAAACGGACCGCCGGTGTCGAGAATCCGGTATTGTTCGATCCCGATCAGGCAGAAGACCGGCCAGAGCACGTCGAGCAGCAGCGGGGCCAGGAGGAGCACGCCGAGGGGTGCTTCCCGGGCCCAGCGCTTGGCGGCGAATCCGACGGCGAAGTGTCCGATGAACATGGCTTGAAGATCGGCGTACCGCGGGGGAGCGGCAAGCCATCTGCTCCACCCTGGACGGGTCCTCGCGCGATCCAGTAGCTTCCGCCCTGATCTTACGTCTGAGCATCTTCGCGTCCCACGTCCATGAGGTCCTGAATGCGATTCCGCCGCATGGCGCCGTTGCCGGCGTTGCTGACCCTGTCCCTCGCCGTTCCGCTGGCCGCCCAGGGGTTCGACTCCACGCTCTTCAAGGGAATGGCCTGGCGCAACATCGGGCCCAACCGGGGCGGCCGCTCGACCGCCGTGACCGGCATTCCGAGCCGGCCCAACGAGTACTACTTCGGGGCGGTCGGCGGCGGACTCTGGAAGACGACCGATGGCGGAACCTCGTGGCGTCCGGTGACCGATGGGCAGATCCGGAGCTCCTCGGTCGCCGCGGTGGGCGTCAGCGAGTCGGCCCCCGACGTGGTCTATATCGGCATGGGCGAGACCGAATTCCGCGGCAACATCATGCAGGGCGACGGGATGTACAAAAGCACCGATGCCGGGAAGACCTGGACCCGGGCCGGGCTGGACCGGGTCCAGGCCATCGCCCGGGTTAGGGTGGACCGGGTCAATCCCGACCTCGTCTACGCGGCCGCGTTCGGCAAGCCGTACGCGCCCAGCCCGGAGCGGGGGATCTACCGGTCCAAGGACGGCGGCAAGACCTGGGACCGGGTGCTGTTCCGGAACGATTCCACGGCGGCGGTGGATCTGACCATCGACCGGAACAACGGCAACGTGCTCTATGCCGCGCTCTGGCAGGCCTATCGCACGCCCTGGTCGATGTCGAGCGGCGGAGCCGGCAGCGGCCTGTTCAAGTCGGTCGACGGGGGCGACAGCTGGACCGAGCTGACCCGGAACCCCGGCATGCCCAAGGGGCTCATCGGCAAGATCGGGGTCGCGGTCTCACCCGCCGTTCCCGGCCGGGTCTGGGCGATCGTGGAAAACGACGAGGGCGGCGTATTCCGCTCCGATGACGGCGGCGCCACCTGGAAGCGCACCAACGCGGATCGCAAGCTCCGGCAGCGCGCCTTCTACTACTCCCGGATCTACGCCGACCCGAAGGACAAGGACCGGGTCTACGTCCTCAACACCACGATGTTCCGCTCCGACGACGGCGGGGTGACCTTCAACGGAGTGCAGGATCCCCACGGAGACAACCACGACCTCTGGATCGACCCGAACGACACCCAGCGGATCGCGAACGCCAGCGACGGTGGCGGCTCGGTGAGCCTGAACGGCGGGCGTACCTGGACTTCGATCCTCTACCCGACCGCGCAGGCGTATCACGTCGCCGTCACCCGGGACGTGCCCTATCACGTCTGCGGCTCCCAGCAGGACAACAGCACCTTCTGCGTCGCCAGCTCGGGCGCGACGCCCTGGACCCAGCTCTACAATTCGCCGGCCGACTTTTTCTATCACGTGTCCGGCGGGGAGAGCGGCTACATCGCGCCCGATCCCCGGAACCCCGACGTCTTCTTCGCCGGAAGCCAGGGTGCGCTGCTGACCCGGTACGACCGCAGCAACGGCGAGAACCGCGACGTCCAGATCTATCCGCGCTTCTTCTCCGGGGAGCCCGCCAGCGCGCTGCCCGAGCGCTGGCAGTGGACCTTTCCGATCGTCTTCTCGCCGCTCGATCCCAATGTGCTCTTCGCGAGCTCGCAGCATCTCTTCAAGACGACCACCGACGGGCAAACCTGGGAGCGCATCAGTCCCGACCTGACCCGCGCCGATCCCAAGACCCTCGGCGTTTCCGGCGGGCCCATTACCCACGACATGAACGGGCCCGAGATCTACGGCACCATCTTCACCATCGCGCCGTCGTACCAGGACCTGGGCACCATCTGGACCGGCTCGGACGACGGGGTCGCGCAGCTCACCCGTGACGGCGGCACGTCGTGGACGAACATCACTCCGCCCGCCCTCCCGGAGTTCAGCCGGATCTCCCTGATCGAAGCCGGGCGATTCGACGTCTGCACCGCCTACCTGGCCGCCAAGCGCTACCAGCTCGACGACCGGGCCCCCTACATTTTCCGCACCCACGACTGCGGCAAGAGCTGGCAGAAGATCATCAGCGGCCTTCGCGCCGACGACTACGTGCACGCGGTGCGCGAAGATCCCCGGCGCAAGGGCCTGCTGTACGCCGGCGCCGAACACGGGATCTATGCCTCCTGGGACGACGGCGACCACTGGCAGTCGATCTCGATGAATCTCCCGGACGTCCAGGTCTCCGATGTGGTGGTGGCGGACAACGATCTGGCCATCGCCACCCACGGCCGCTCGATGTGGCTGCTGGAGGGGATCACGGCCATTCGCGGGATGAGCGCCGACGTGGCGGCCGCGGAGGTGCATCTCTTCAAGCCCGAGCCGGCGATTCGGTCCTTGTCCGGGGCCCGGTTCGATTATCTCCTCAAGAAGCCGGCCGACACGCTGACCATCGAAATTCAGGATGCGCGGGGCCAGACCATCCGCACCTACGTCTCCGCGCCGCCCGATACCGCCCGGGTCCGGGCCGATTCGGTGCGGCTCCGCCGGATGGGGTGCGACGTCCGCCCGTACCGTGAGCCGATGCCGTCACGGACCGCCGGACTCAACAGCTACTGGTGGAATCTTCGCTATCCCGGGTCGGTCAGCTTCGACTGCCTGGTGTTCTGGGGTGCCTGGAACGACGGCGGCCCCGCGGTGCCCCCGGGCCAGTACCAGGTGCGACTCACCACCGGCGGGAAGACGCTGACCCAGCCCTTCGAGGTCCGGCGCGATCCCCGCCTCAAGCACGCCACCGATGCCGATCTCGCCGCACAATTCGCCTTCGCGCGACAAATCCAGGAGAAGGAGAATCTCGGGAACGGCGCGGTGGTGACGATTCGGAGACTGCGTGAGGCGATCGACGATCGCGTCGCCAAGTCGCCGGCGCTGGCTCGGCAGGGCGAGATGCTCCAGGCGAAGCTCACCGCGCTGGAAGAGGAGCTCTATCAGACCCGAACCCGATCGGACCAGGACCTGCTCAACTTTCCGATCCGGCTGACCAACCGGATGTCCGCGTTACGCAGTAGTGTCGAGGGAGGAGATGCCCGGCCGACCGATGCCGCGGCAGTGGTGTTCCAGGAGTTGTCGGCGGAGCTGGATCAGAAGCTGGCCCGGTTGCAGAGCATTCTGACGGTCGACCTCCCCGCCTTCAACCGGGCCCTGGCGGGACGGAACCTCGCCACGATTCCGCCCGGCGCGCCGTGACGATGGGCGCGCCGGCCGAGTCCACGACCTCCGCCGAAGGGGGCTAGCGCTTCGCGAACACGGCGGACTTTCCCGCCGCGTCGAAGGTCAGCACGTCGTAGGCGTCCCTTCGGCTGCCCATCTCCATGCCCGGCGAGCCGGCCGGCATGCCGGGTACGGCAAGACCGAGCACTTTGGGTTTTTCCTTGAGTAACCGGGTAATCAGGTCGGCGGCGACATGCCCCTCCACGACGTATCCGCCCACCAGGGCGGTATGACAGGAGGCCAGGGCTCCGGGCACCTGGTAGCGTCGCTTGATGGATTGCATGTCGGGAGTGTCCCGCGCCGCCACTTCGAAGCCGGCCGAGCGCATCAGGCCGACCCAGGTGTTGCAGCAACCGCAGCCGGGATCCTTGTAGACCACCATGGGGATGGCGGCCTTCGCCCCGAGCAGAGAGGGGAGTGCGGCCGCGGCGGCGGCTGCTGCCGCGCCGCGAATCAGGAATTCACGTCGGGAGTATGCGGAACCCATCGGTGCCTTGCCGGTGTGAGGTACCTGCCAAAGATAGCGGCAAGGCGCCGATGAGTTGCTGGAGGACCCGCCTACCGGGTCCACACCACCACGAGTCCGCAGGGCAGGTCCCACCCCACGAACTCCGCCGGCATCTCCCAGCCACCGCGGTACACCTCGACGGCCTCGACGCTCTCGGGTCGAAAATCGTTGACCGCCCACCCACCCATCGGGCGGGCTCCGTTCACCGAAACCGCCGGGGGGCAGTTACGCCCCAGCATGCCGTGGCTCGAGGATCCGAACTGGCGCAGCCGTGAGGTGGCGCTGAAGGGGTCGCTCCAGGTCGAGTTGAAGAAGACATCCGAGGTCGTGAACGGCAGGTAGCGTCGGACGACATCGCCGAGATACGCGGCGTGGGATTTGTCCAGGTCGTCCCGGGTCAGGAAATGTCCGAATGCCGAGTGGGAACGCCAGACGAAATCCTGATAGCGCCGCATCCAGCGCTGGTCTTCAGCCCGGACCTTGATCTCGGGGAGCACCTGCGCCAGCGGCTCGAGCTCAAAGACGATGTCGCGGTCATCTCCCGGGTTGAAGGTGAGCGCGGTTCGGAGCGGGGCATATCCGATTCGCCGAACCGCCACCCAGTACTTGCCGGGCCGGATGTTGTCGAAACGGAAGCTGCCCGAGCTCGGCGTGGTGGTCACGAGCTTGAGACCCAGGATTTCGACCTGGGCGCCCTCGAGCCCTCGGCCGAGCGTATCCTGAACCGCGCCCCGCATGACCGGGTTGGGCTTGGGGGTCTTGGGATTCTGGGCCCGGGCAATCCCGGCGGCCAGTGTCAGACTGACGAGGGAGATGAATACTGCTCTTCGATGTAACACGGGGTGTCCTCCCCGGCAGACGCTACTGTCCAGCTATTCGGACAACTCGATCTGCCACCAAAGGTTCTGGGGCGGTTTTTCGCGCCCGGTGGCGGTCAATGCAAGGTTCGATCCCGCCACACCGTCTTGCCGTCGAGGAGGGTCAGCAACACGTGGACGGCATGAAGTTCGGTCACGGGAATCCGGTACAGATTACGATCCAGGACGATCAGATCGGCCGCCTTGCCCACCTCCAGGTCTCCATTGCTGGCCTCCTCCCCCGCCGCATACGCGCCCCCGCTGGTATAGGCCCTGAGCATGGTGGGAAGGTCCACGGTCTCTTCCGGTATCCATGGCGGTCCCGGAGGCGCATCGGGCGCGCGCCGGGTGATCGCCACCTGGATGGCTTCGAACGGATTCATCGAGGACACCGACCAATCGCTGCCCGCGGCGAGGTGAGCACCGGTCTTGGCCACCGAGGCGATGGGATAGAGCCAGCGGGATCGCTCCGGGCCCAGAATCGGCACGGTGAGGTCGGTGATGTATTTGTCCGCGTAGGCCCACAGCGGCTGGAAGCTCGGGATGACGCCCAGGGCCGCGAATCGGGGAATGTCGGCGGGATCAATCAGCTCGAGGTGCGCGATGATGGGACGCGCATCCCGGGGGCCGTTGTGCCGGCGGGCAAACTCGAATGCGTCGAGTGACATGCGGACCGCGCGATCGCCGATCGCGTGGACGTGCACCTGGAAGCCGGCGGCGTCGAGCGCCGCGACCAGGGTATCCATCGCCGCGGGAGACAGATTGGGCTCCCCCGGAGTGTCGCTCCCGGTGTAAGGGGCCAGCAGCGCGGCGGTCTTCGCCTCGATCACGCCATCGGCGAAGATCTTGGCAGCCTTGGGCGAGTAATACCGGGTGCCGCGGTAGCGCCCCCGCCAGGCCCGGAGAGAGTCCACCTGACCCGGGCCGGCCTTGGGGTCGGTTTGCAGAGCGGCGATCACCCGGGCGCTCAGCTGTCCGGCGCTGTCGAGCATGGCATAGGCTTGCAGCAGATCGGGGCCGGCATTGGCCTCGTGTACCGTGGTGATGCCGAACCGGTTCGCCATCCCGAGCGCCCGCACCAATCCGGCCCGGGTTTCTTCCTGGGTCCGCGCGGGGAGGAGCCGCGCTACCAGCTCCTCGGCTTGCTCGCGCAAGGTGCCGGTCGGCTCCCCGGTCAGCGGATCGCGCTCGATCCTGCCATTGGGTGGGTCCTTGGTATCGTGGGTAATCCCCGCGAGCGCGAGCGCCTTTGAATTGACCCAGGCCGAATGCCCGTCCGCCGCGGTCAGGTACACCGGCCGGTCCGGGACCACCCGATCGAGCCACTCCCTCCTGGGATTGGCCTCCGGGAACACCGGCAGCTGCCATCCCCGGCCCCGGATCCACGCCAGGGCGGGGTGCGTGGTGGCGTAGCGGCTCACCGAGTCGAGGATCGCCTCGGGAGTCGCCAGATCATCGAGGGTGCATTCGGCGAGGGTGATCCCACCGCTCGGGTGCATATGCGTGTCATGGAAGCCGGGGAGCACCATCCGGCCCCCGAGCTCGATGACCTCGGTCCGGTCCCCGATGTAGGACCGGACGCCCCGGTCCGTCCCGGTATAGACGATCCGGCCGTTTCGCACCGCGAGCGATTCCACGGTGCCCGAATCTCCGGCCTCGGGGTAGATGGCTCCGTGCCGCAGGACGACGTCGGCCGAGTCGGTGCGACTGCAGGCCCCGCTCAGGGCCAGGCCGAGCAACCAGAGGGGGACCAAGGCTCGCTTTGACATGGATGGAAGGTAGCTTTCCCCGATGCCCCACCGTTACCCCGATTCGCATCTTCTCTACCGCAACCTCGCCCGCGACTATCCGCTGATCGTGCGGGGGGAGGGCTGCTGGCTCTACGACGAGGCGGGCCGCGAGTATCTCGACGCCTGCGGGGGGGCCTACGTAGCCTGCCTCGGGCACGGGGTGACCGAGGTCGTGGACGCGGTGGCCGAGCAGGTCCGCAGGGTCGCCTACGTGAGCGGCATGAGCTTCACCAACCAGCCCGCCGAGGACCTGGCCGCGGAGCTGGCCGACCTCGCCACGGGCGATCTCAGCCATTTCTATTTTCTCTCCAGCGGCTCCGATGCCATCGAGGCGGCGCTGAAGCTCGCGCGGCAGTACTGGGTCGAGCGGGGGCGGCCGCAGAAGGACGTCCTGGTGGCCCTCGCCCCCGGCTATCACGGCAACACCATGCTGTCCCTGTCGGCAGGAGCCAGAGAGCACTACAAGAAGTATTTTCATCCCTGGCTCATCGAGGTGCCCCGGGTCCCGGCGCCCTGCTCCTATCGGTGCCCCTGTCGCGGAGCCGACCCCGGCTGTCCGCAGTGCAGCGGACGCGCGCTGGAAGAGACCCTGATCCGGATCGGTCCGGAGAATGTGGCGGCGTTCATTGCCGAGCCGGTCGGCGGGTCGTCCACCGGAGCGGCAGTGCCCCGGGACGACTACTGGCGCACCATCCGGGAGATCTGCGACCGGCACCAGGTGCTATGGATCGCCGACGAGGTGCTGGTCGGGGCGGGGCGCACCGGGACCTGGTCCGCGCTGGAGCCCTACGCCGCGGTGCCGGACATCCAGGTGATGGGGAAGGGTGTGAGCGGCGGGTACGCGCCGCTCGCGGTGGTGGCCGCCCCTCGGCGGATCACCGACGTGCTGGCGCACGGATCCCGGGCGCTGCTGCATGCCCAGACCTTTACCCACTCGCCGGCAATGTGCGCCGCCGGCCTCGCCGCGGTACGCTACATCCGGCAGCACGGCCTGGTGGCTCGCGCCGCCTCCATGGGTCGGGTGCTGCAGCAGAAGCTGGAACGGCTGCGCGAGCTTCCCCATGTGGGAGATGTCCGGGGCCGCGGCATGCTGGCTGGTGTCGAATTCGTGGCCGACAAGGCCAGCCGGATCCCCTTTCCACGGGGGGAACGATTCACCGAGCGGTTCCAGGCCGCCGCGGAGGAGCAGGGCCTGATGGTGTGGCCCAACACGGGACACGTTGACGGCGTGAACGGCGACCTGGTGCTGCTGGCGCCGCCGTACCTCATTTCCGAATCCGAGATCGACGAAATCGTCACCCGGTTCACGCGGGCCGTGACCGGGATGAAGTCTCGAGACCAGTAAGGAGTCGACGCATGAAGCCGTATCCCAAGATCGTTTCGCCGCCCCCGGGGCCGAAGGCGCGTGCCATCATCGCCCGCGACGAGGCGGTGACCGCGCCGTGTTACATCAAGGAGTACCCGCTGGTGGTGGCCCGGGGTGAGGGTCCCATGGTGGAAGACGTCGACGGGAACCGGTTCCTCGATTTCATGGCCGGCATCGCCGTGTGCTCCACCGGGTACAGCCACCCCGAGGTGGTCAAGGCGATCCAGGACGCGGCGGGAAAGTTCCTGCACATCTGCGGCGGCGATTTCTATTACGAGACCATGGCCGGCCTGTGCGAGCGCCTGGCCCGACTGGCCCCGGGCCCGAGCAAGAAGCGGGTCTTTCTCAGCAACTCGGGCACCGAAGCGGTCGAAGGGGCGATGAAGCTGGCCCGGCACGCCACGGGACGCACCGCCTTCGTGGCGTTCAAGGGCGCCTTTCACGGCCGCAGCTACGGCGCGCTCTCCCTCACCTCGAGCAAATCCCGCCAGCACGCCGGGTTCGGCCCGTTTCTGCCCGATGTGCATCACGTGGCCTATGGCTATTGCTACCGCTGTGAATTCGGGAAGACCTTTCCCTCCTGCGGCATCTACTGCGTCGATCACATCGAGAAGGATCTCTTCGCGCGTCACCTCGACCCGAAGGATGTGGCGGCGATCGTCGTGGAGCCGATCCAGGGCGAGGGCGGGTACGTCCTGCCGCCCCCGGGCTGGCTCACCGCGGTCCGGGATCTCTGCACCAAGTACGGCATCGTGATGGTGGCCGATGAGGTGCAGTGCGGGGTCGGACGCACCGGAAAGATGTGGGCCTGCGACCACGAGGGCGTGGAGCCGGACATCCTGATCACCTCGAAGGGGCTGGGCTCCGGCATGCCGATCGGGGCCATCGTCGCCAAGGACTCGATCAGCACCTGGGAGCATGGCGCGCACGGGAGCACCTTCGGCGGTAACCCGGTGTGCTGCGCCGCCGCCAACGTGACCCTCGACATCGTGGAGCGGGAGCTGGTCGGCAACGCCAAGTCCCGGGGCGAGCAGCTGGGGGCCGGGCTCAGGAAGCTGGCCGAGAAACACGGCAGCATCGGCGAGGTGCGCGGGGTCGGGCTCATGCAGGGTCTCGAATTCGTGGCGGACCGGAGCACCCGGGAACCGGCCGGCGATCTGGTCACCCGCCTGGAGCGCATGGCCTTCTCCCAGGGATTGCTGGTGCTGGCGGCCGGCAAGAACACCCTCCGGCTCGCGCCGCCGCTGGTGGTGGATGCGGAGGACGTGGATATCGCCCTGGGCATCCTCGACCAGTGCCTGAGCGCGCTGGATTAGGACGCGAGGAGGCTACGACGCGAAGAGGCTATGTGATCACCTCGCCCTGGCGAGCGACAGGGCGCTTGGCTGCCCTCCTCGTAGCCTCTTTGCGTCTTGGCGTCTTCGCCTCTGCGCAACGCGCCACCGTCCTCCAGCAGATCGCCGTCCCGCACAACTACTACTACCGCGAGATGTATCTCCCGCAGGTGACCAGCGGACCGTCGTCGGTCGCCTGGTCGCCCGACGGGACCGAGCTGGTGTACTCGATGCAGGGCTCGCTCTGGCGGCAGCGGCTGGGTACCACCGAAGCGATCCAGCTCACCGACGGGCCGGGGTACGACTACCAGCCCGACTGGTCGCCCGATGGCCGGTCCATCGTCTACACCTCCTACCGGAACGATGCGCTGGAGCTCTGGGTGCTGGACACTCGGGACGGCAGCACCCGGCCCCTGGTGGCCAATGGCGCCGTGAACCTCGATCCGCGCTGGTCGCCGGACGGGAAACAGATCGCCTACGTGTCGACGGAGAACCAGCGTCGCTGGCATGTCTATCGCTGCGTCGTGGCATCCTCGGGTCCGTGTGCCGCCGAGCGGCTCACGATCGACTCGTCGACTTCCTCTTCCCGCTATTACTACAGCCGATTCGACCACTACCTGTCTCCCACCTGGTCCGCCGACGGCCGCGAGCTGATCCTGGTCTCCAACCGGAATCGGGTCTATGGCTCGGGAGGCCTCTGGCGCATGGAGGCGCGGCCCGGCGCTCCGATGCGGGAGATCCGTGACGAGGAAACCAACTGGAAGGCCCGGCCGGACTGGGCGCGGGACGGCAAGCGCGTGGTCTACAGCTCCTATCAGGGCGGCCAGCGGAACCAGCTCTGGCTCACGCCCGCCGCCGGGGGCGACCCGTTCCAGCTCACCTACTGCGACTGCGATCACACCGCGCCGCGCTGGTCCCCGGAGGGGCGTCGAGTCGCCTTCATCAGCAACCGCGACGGCAACACCTCGCTGGCGGTCGTGAGCGTGCCGGGGGGCACCATCGAACCCGTACGCGCCACCACCCTCCGGCGTCTGCACCCGGTGGGCACGCTGAACCTCCTGCTGGAGGACGCCGCCGGAACCCGGACGCCGGCGCGGGTGTCGGTCACCGGTGCCGACGGCCGGGGCTGGGCCCCCGACACGGCGTGGCGCCATGCGGACGACGGCTTCGATCGAAGCGAGCGCAGCTTCGAAGTCACCTACTTCCACGCCTCCGGCGCGGCCACGCTGACCCTCCCGGCGGGGGACTACACCGTCGATGTCATCAAGGGACTGGAGTTCGCCCGGGAAGTGCGCCGGATCCGGGTGGTGGCCGGGCAGCAACGGCTGGAGCGGTTCCGTCTGGCGCGACTGCTCGATCTGCCGGCCGCGGGGTGGTGGAGCGGTGATCTGCACGTGCACATGAACTACGGTGGCGCGTTCCGGAACGATCCGGCCCACCTGCGGCGCCAGGCGGAGGCCGAGGATCTCCACGTGGTGGAGGAGTTGATCGTCAACAAGGAGCAGCGGATTCCCGATGTGACCATGTTCCGGGGCCGGCCCGATCCGGTGTCCACCGCCCGGACGGTGATCTCCCACGACGAGGAGTACCACACCAGCTGGTGGGGGCACACCGCGCACCTCGGGCTGAGCCGAAACCTGATCCTGCCCAACTACGCGGGTTACGCCAACACCGCCGCGGCGAGCCTCTATCCCGACAACGCCGCCATCTTCGATCTCTCCCACGCCCAGGGCGGCGTGTCGGGGTACGTCCATCCCTTCGATCCTCCCGCGCCCGATCCGGAATCGGCGGATCCGCCGATCAGCGGCCTTCCGGTCGATGTGGCCCTGGGGAAGGTCGACTACATGGAGGTGATGGGGTTCAGCGACCACCGGACCACCGCGGACGTCTGGTACCGGCTGCTCAATGCCGGCTTCCGGATTCCCGCCGGGGCCGGGACGGACGCGATGGCCAACTTCGCCTCGTTGCGGGGTCCGGTCGGCATGAACCGGGTATTCGTGCGCAGCGGCCCGACGCTGGTCTATCGCAGCTGGCTGGCCGCGCTCAAGGCCGGCCGCACCTTCGTGTCCAACGGGCCCCTGCTCGGATTCACCCTGAACGGACGCCAAATCGGGGACGAGCTCGCCTTTCCCGCCGGGATCCATCAGGTGGTGGCACGCGTGACGCTTCGTTCGAACGTCCCGGTGGAGCGCCTCGAGATCGTGGCCAACGGCGTGGTGGTGGCGCCGATACCGATGACGGCCGGCGGAACCCGCGCCGACGCCACGATCCCGCTGCCAATCACCCGGAGCGGATGGTTCGTGGTGCGGGCCTGGTCCAGCAAGGCGACCGCTCCGGTGCTGGATCTCTATCCCTACGCCACCACCAGCCCGATCTACGTGACCGTCGCGGGTCGCCCGGTTCGCTCCGCGGAGTCGGCCCGGTGGTTCGTGCGGTGGATCGAGCGACTCGAGGAGGCGGCGAGCGCCCACGCCGGCTGGAACGACGCCGCGGAAAAGGCCGAGGTGCTGCAGCGGCTCGCGGAGGCCAAGCGCGTGTTCACCAGGCGTGCGGAGGAAGCCGCGAACTAGAGGAGCTGGACCGCCCCCGGCAGGATGTCGACCCAGAGATCGTTCCCCGCTTCGAATTCCGCGCCGTCGGCTTCGATCAGCATGGCGCGATCGGCTCGTCTGAGGTGAACCGGCTGGCGGGCCGGTACGACGCGAATGCCGCCCATCCGAACATGGGTTCCCGCGTACAGCCGCGAGAGCGCCAGCAGCGCGCGGATCCGGCCGATCGCGCCGATCACCACCAGATCGAGTGTGCCGTCGCTCACCACGGAGGCGGGGGAGATCCGCATGCCGCCGCCGAACGAGGCCCCGTTCGCCAGCGTGAGATTGAGTGCCGGGCCGCTGAACAGGGTCGCTTCCCCCGACGTCACGGTATAACTCCCGGCGGATTCGGCGATGAGCGCCAGCACGCCTCCCAGCGCGTAGCAGATCTTCCCCGGCAGCACCCGCCGGACCCGGGCCGCGATGTGATTGGCGGCGGGGCTCACCCCCACCGATGTCGAGTTGATGTAGAACCGGGTTCGGGAGAGGCCCTCCCGGGAGTGGAAACGAATGCGGGCCGCGTCGACCGGTCTGGGCCGCTCCGGGGCCAGCCGCGCGATGGCCGCCTCGGCGTCGGCGGGAATACCGCTGTTCCGCGCCACGTCGTTTCCGGTCCCGGCCGGGATGATGCCGAGCCGGGGGGGCCCGCCCCCGTCCCCGCTCAGGAGACCGTTCACCACCTCGTGGACCGTGCCGTCTCCTCCATACGCCAGCACGCCGCGGTCGTCACGCCCGGCGGTCCACTCGGCGGCCCAGCGCTCGGCATCGCCGGGGGCCTGGGTGGTGCGGATGGTGAGATCGGGAAACCGGTGGAGCAGCAGAGGGGCGAGCCGCGCCCAGCGCCGCGCGGCCGCGCCCTGGGACGCCGCCGGATTGACGATGGCCAGGAGCGCCAGGGACTGCGTCAGAGTCCCAGCGACAGGCCGGCCGCCTTGAGCTCCAGATCGAGCAGGAATTGCTTGCGCCAGAGGCCTCCGCCGTAGCCGCGCAGCTGGCCGTTCTTCTGGATGACCCGGTGACACGGCACGACGATCGGAATCCGGTTGCGTCCGTTGGCCAGCCCGACGGCGCGCTGGGCGGTGGGCTTGCCGATCCGGATGGCCAGCTCCTCGTAGGAAATGGTGCCGCCGAACGGAATGTTGAGCAGCTCCTTCCAGACCTTCTCCTGAAACTCGGTCCCCTTGAGGTCGAGCGGCACGTCGAATTGGTTGCGCTGCCCGATAAAGTATTCGTCCAGCTCCGCTTCGATGCGCTCGATATGCTGGTTCCGTCCCGGAATCACGGGTCGCCCGTAGAATCGCATCAAGTCGGCGGCCTGCTTGGGGAGCTTTTCCCGGTCCGCAAACTCCAGCATGCAGAGCCCGTCCTCGGTCGCGGCCGCCAGCAGCGGGCCCAGCGGGCTCGCGATGAGGGTGGCCAGGATCGGGGCCGTGCCGCGCGCCTCGCCGGGGTTCTTGCCGAATAGCCGCTTGAAGGCATCCCGGAACCCGCTGTCCGACTCGAAGCCGGTGTCGAAGCCGGTGGGGGTTACTGGACTGCCCTGATGCAGGCGGTCCAGGGCGAGGCCGAGCCGCCTGGCGCGGGCATAGGCGTGGAGGGTCATGCCGAATCTCCCGACGAAGTAGCGTCGCGCCGTTGCCGGTACGATGCCCATCTGGACCAGCTTGGCATCGGTGATCCGCTTGGTCGGCGCGGCGTCGAGCGCGTTCATGATCTCGAGGACCCAGGCGGGGTGCCCCCCGGCCTTCTCCAGCGGCTTGCAGCGGCGACAGGGCCGGTAGCCCGCGGCGGCGGCGTCGCCGGCGCTCGCGAAGAATTCGCGGTTCCGTCGCAACGCCTGCTTGGAGGGGCAGGTGGGCCGGCAGAAGATGCCGGTGGTCTTGACCCCGACCAGGAACAATCCTTCGTATCCGGGGTCGCGCTGGTCCACCGCCCGGTGCAGCTCTTCCGGACCCTGAAGCAGTGTGCGGGGGCGGTAGGGTGCGGCGGTGGCGGGCGCGCCGGCTGGATGCATGGTGGCAATCATGCGACAGAAGGTAGAGGTTTGCCAGTCCAACGGCCACCGGGAAAAGTACGTCCAATTCCCGGGAGCGCTCTGGCTCCCGATCCCCTACCGGCCTTAGCTTGGATCCGTTCCCACCGCCTTGCGTCCTTGCGTCTTTGCGTCCTTCTGAGGATCACGCAATGCATCTGGTGCCGCTTGACTGGACCATCATCGCGCTGAGCATCGTCGTCTCCTTCCTGCCGGCCATCTTCTTCGCCAAGCGGGCCGGGTCCAGCACCGCCGAGTTCTTCACCTCGGGCCGCGCGGCGCCCTGGTGGCTGGTCGGCATCTCGATGGTGGCCACCACCTTCAGCACCGATACGCCCAACCTGGTCACCAACATGGTGCGGGAGAGCGGGGTCGCGGAGAACTGGCTCTGGTGGGCGTTCCTGCTGACCGGCATGATGACGGTGTTCTTCTACGCCCGGATGTGGCGGCGGTCCGGCGTGCTCACCGATCTCGAATTCTACGAGATTCGCTACTCCGGCAAGGCCGCGACATTCCTGCGGGGGTTTCGGGCGGTGTACCTGGGGCTCTTCTTCAACTGTGTCATCATGGGCACGGTCAATCTGGCCGCGGCCAAGATCGCCAATATCGTGCTGGGTTGGCCGATGGAGCGGACCCTGCTGGTCTGTTCCGTCATCACCATCTTCTTCGCCTCGGTGTCGGGCCTCTGGGGCGTGCTGGTCACCGACTCGATCCAGTTCCTGATCACCATGTCGGGCACCTTTGCCGTGGCGTACTTCGCGCTCAAACAGCCGGAAGTGGGCGGTCTGCACGGACTCTTCGGCAAGATCAGTCCCGCCACCCTCAACCTGCTGCCGGATTTCGGGGACTGGTCGGTGGCCCTCTCGGTCTTCATCATCCCGCTCACGGTGCAATGGTGGTCGGTATGGTACCCCGGCGCCGAGCCGGGCGGCGGCAGCTACATCGCGCAGCGGATGCTGGCGTCCCGTACCGAGAAGGACGCCGTGGTGGGCACGATGCTGTTCAACATCATGCACTATGCGCTGCGGCCCTGGCCCTGGATCATCGTGGCGCTCTGCTCCACCCTGGTCTTCCCCCAGCTGGCCGACATCGCCCGCACCTTTCCGTATCTGAATCCCAAGCTGATCGGACACGACATCGCCTATCCCGCGATGCTCCGGTTCCTGCCGGCCGGATTCCTGGGCTTCGTGATCGCGGGCATGCTGGCCGCCTACCGCTCCACGATCGAAACCCACCTGAATTGGGGCACCTCGTACCTGGTGCACGACTTCTACCGCCGCTTCCTCAAGAAGGACGGCACCGAGAAGCACTACGTGCTGGCCGGGCGCATCACCACCGCGCTGCTGATGATCGCGGCCGCATTGCTCACCTTTGCGCTCGACACCGCCAAGGAGGCCTTCGACCTCATTCTCTCGATCGGCGCCGGCACCGGGCTGATCTACCTGTTGCGCTGGTTCTGGTGGCGGGTGAATGCCTGGAGCGAAATCGCGGCGATGACCAGCTCGTTCGTGATGGCGCTGGCCTTCTTCATCGCAGGGAAACAGGGCCACCACGTCGCCTCCCACATCGCCCTCATCGCCACGGTGGCCACCACCACCGTGGTCTGGGTGCTGGCGGCATTCCTGGCCCCGGGCACCGATCGCGACACGCTGGTGCGCTTCTGCCGCCTGGTGCGCCCGGCCGGCCCCGGGTGGGCCCGGCTCCGCGCCGAGTCGGGCGTGGCCGCGTCCCCCGACAGTCTCCCGATGGCCATGCTCGGCTGGATGGTGGGTTGCCTCTTCGTCTACTCCGCGCTCTTCGGCACCGGCAGTTTCCTCTATGGCAGAACCGCGCAGGGGTTGATGTGGCTCACGGCCTTCGTCGTGAGCGGCGCCACCCTGCTCCGGCTGGTGCCGCGCATGTGGGCCGTCTCCACCACGTCGTGACCGGCGCGCCGGCGCCGCGGCGCGCGGGTTAGGTCCGTGACCCGGAAGGCCGTCATTCTGGCCCGGGGCCTGGGCACCCGCATGCGCCGGCCCGACGGCGGTATCCCGCTCGAGGCCGGCCAGGCGGCCGTGGCCGACCAGGGCCTCAAGGCGATGATCCCGGTGGGCCGGCCCTTTCTCGATTATGTGCTGAGCGGCCTGGCCGACGCCGGGATCGCCGAGGTGTGCCTGGTGATCGGCCCGGAGCACGGGAGCATCCGGGAGTACTATGGCGGCGCGGCCCGCCCCAGCCGGCTCTCGGTCCGCTTCGCGGTCCAGGAGCGGCCCCTGGGCACCGCCGACGCGGTGCTGGCGGCCGAGGCGTTCGCGGCGGGAGAATCCGTGCTGGTGCTCAACGCGGATAATCTCTACCCGACCGCTGCGCTCCGGGACCTGGCCTCCTTGCGGCCCGGCGGTCCCGCGTCCCACGCGGCGGGATTGATCGGATTCCGGCAGGCGTCGCTCCTGGCCGGCGGCAACATTCCGCCGAAACGGATCCAGGCCTTCGCGCTCATCGCGGCTTCGACCGACGGAGCCCTGCTGCGGATCGTCGAGAAGCCGAGCGACGAAGTGAGCCGGAGCTTCGGCACCGATCCGCTGGTCAGCATGAACGCGTGGCTGCTCCCACCGGCTATCTACCCGGCCTGCCGGGCCGTCACGCCTTCCCCGCGCGGCGAGCTGGAGCTTCAGGATGCGGTGCGTTATGCCATGGAGCGGCTGGGAGAGCGGTTCCAGGTGATCGAGTCGGACCAGCCGGTCCTGGACCTTTCCAGCCGGGAGGACATTCCTGCGGTGACCGGCCGTCTGGCCGCGGTGGAGGTACGACTCTGACACTTCGCCGCTATTGGGTGCCCGGGCGGATCGAGTTCCTCGGCAAGCATACCGACTATGCCGGCGGGCGGAGCCTGGTCTGCGCCACCGAGCAGCGCATTTCGGTGTCTGCTCGCCCGCTCGACGAGGCCGTCCTCCGGATCACCGACGAATCCGGCGGCGTCGATACCGAGCTGCCCCTGCATGCCGACCTCGCGCTGCCCAAGGGAGATTGGACCGTCTATCCCGCGACCGTGGTTCGGCGGCTCTGCCGGGACTTCGGCCCACTCTATGTGGGACTCGACTTTTCCTTTCACAGCGACATCCCGAGGGACGCGGGGCTCTCCAGCTCGAGCGCGCTGGTGACGGCCGTGGCGCTGGCGCTCGCCGACGCGAACGACCTGCCCGACAATCCCGCCTGGCGCGCGGTGCTCCCCACTCGCGAGGCCCTCGCCGGGTATCTGGGCGCGGTCGAGAACGGGTGGGCCTATGGCCGGCTCGCGGCCGACGGGGGTGTCGGGACCCAGGGCGGCAGCCAGGACCATACCGCCATCCTGTGTTCCCGGCCCGGGATGCTGGCGCAGTATGGCTTCGACCCGGTCCGGTTCGAGCGCGCGGTCCCGTTTCCACCGGGGCATGTACTCGTGGTCGCCGTGTGCGGGGTCGTGGCCGCCAAGACCCGCGAGGCCATGGTGCTGTACAACGGGCTCGCGGAAACCGCCCAGGAGCTGCTGGGCGTCTGGCGGGACCGGCAGGGGAGCCCGGCCCGAACCCTGTATGCGGCCATCACCGGCCGTCCGGGTGCCGCGCTGACGCTCCGATCCTGGCTCGCCGGGCACCCTCGGCAGCAGCAGCTCGAGGCCCGTCTGGACCAGTTCGTGGCCGAGTGCGAGGAGATCATCCCCGCCGTGGCGGACCTCCTGGAGCAGGGAAAGACGACCGGGTTAGGGGAGCTGATCGATCGGTCCCAACGCGGTGCCGAGCTGGGACTGGGAAACCAGGTGCCGGAGACCATTCATCTGCAGCGCAGTGCCCGCCGGCTCGGAGCGACCGCGGCGTCCGCCTTCGGGGCGGGGTTCGGCGGCAGTGTCTGGGCGCTGGTGCGGGACGAGGATCTTGATCGGTTCATCCAGGACTGGTCGGCGGACTACCTCAAGGCCTTCCCCGCGCAGCAGGGTCGGGCCCGCTTCATCACCACGCGGGCGGGCGAGCCGGCGGGACTGTTGTAGTCGGGCAGGGCTACTTTCCACTGATGTTCCGACTCCTTCCCCTCTTCTTCGGCGGTCTGGTGGCGCAGGCGGCTCCGCCGGCGCAATGGACCGACCTCGATTGGCGAATCCTCGACACCAAGGTCCGCTGGGCCGTGGCGCAACGGCTCGATACGCTCCCCATCGGCACCGCCATCGCGCGCCTGGGTGAGACCTTTGTCGGAACCACCTACACTCCCGGCACGCTGGAACCGCCGGGCCCCGAGCACGTGGTCGTCAATCTGCACGAGCTCGACTGCGTCACCTTCATCGAGAACATGCTGGCGCTGACCCGGTTCATCCGGCAGGATGGGATCGCGGCGCTGGCGCACCGGGCGGTCGCCGAGGCCAGGTACAGCCGCTACCTCGAAGAGCTCCGCTATCGCGGCGGACACCTGGAGGGATACACCAGCCGACTCCATTACTTCTCGGAGTGGCTGAGCGACAACGCGTCACGCGGGCGGCTCCTCCTGCTGGCCCGCGGGCTGGGCGGTGTGCCGGACAGCGAGCCCCTGAGCTTCATGTCGGGCCACCCCGCGGCGTATCGTCAGATGGCGGATCCCGGTGTGCCGGCCGCCATCCGCGCGATGGAGCAGCGCCTCAACGCCGGTCCGCCGCGATGGTACATCCCCGAAAAAGGCATTGCCGCCATCGCCGATCAGATCCACGATGGCGACCTCATCGCGGCCACCTCGACCCTTCCCGGCCTGGACGTGGCCCATACCGGGATTGCCGTGTGGAAGGACGGCCGGCTGCATCTGCTGCATGCGCCGCTGGTGGGGAAGGCCGTCGAAATCTCGGTCCTGCCGCTGGCCGATCGGATCCTGGAGATCAAGACCCAGGACGGCATCATGATCGCCCGGGTGGTGCGCTGAGCCGCTCTGGGGTCCTACCACCTTCAGATCTTGGCCGATCCGAAACACACGCGTGACATCGCCGCCGACTCCCCGGTGATCTGGCTGGAGCATCGTACCGCGCTCAGGGAACGATCTCCACTCAAATCACCGAGGGCTCCATGCACCGAAGCATTGTACTGAGTCTGCTCACCGCCGCCGCGAGCGTCGTCTCGGCGTGCCAGGACGTCCCCGATGCGGTGACCCAGCCCGCCGCGGGACTCGCCGCCAGCGCCTCGTCCGACAATGAAGGCGCGGTCCACTTCGCCGGCTTCACCCCGTTGACCGCCTCGGCGGTCTGCACCGTGTCCGGCGGTGACCCGGCCAACCCGCTTCTCCTGCCCGCGGGGTTCAGTCAATCGATCGTCGCCTCGGAACCCGACATCATCACCAACGGCGACATGCAGGCCTGGAACGAATCCGGACCGGAAGTCGGCCGCT
The DNA here is from genome assembly GCA_036006105.1 of Gemmatimonadales bacterium. Lineage (GTDB taxonomy): Bacteria > Gemmatimonadota > Gemmatimonadetes > Gemmatimonadales > GWC2-71-9 > JABFSM01. Next base: position 23,947 of record DASYPZ010000447.1, read on the forward strand.
TCCTCTATCGAACCCACGAAACCGGTCCCAATACCGGGCTCTCCGTCACCGATCTCGTGACCGGATCCAGCCATATGTTGGTGCGTCGGCAGGACTGGTCGAGCCTCGATGGGCTGATCTGGACCCCGTGGGGAACGCTGCTCTTCGCCGAGGAGCAGGCCAACACCTCCACCAATCCCGACCCCGACTTTCCGCAGGCCGTCGCGGGGCTGGTGTACGAGCTGAATCCGGCCACCCTCCAGGTGGCCGCGCGGCCCGCGCTGGGCTCCAAGTCCCACGAAGGACAGGCCATGGACCGGAACGGGAACCACTACGGCATTTCGGAGAAGGCCGGGGGAGCACTCTTCAAGTTCGTGCCCGACCTGCCGGGCGACTATTCCGCCGGGCAGCTCTACGCGTTCAAGCTCACCACCGACCTCGGCGACCGCACTGGGCCCGGTACCTGGGTCGCGCTCGACCGCGCCGCGTCCCGGATCGATGCCGACGCGGAAGCGGGCGTCAAACTGGCCACGGGATACGGCCGGCCGGAAGACCTGGAACACTGGGTCAGCCCGAACGGGACGCGCGAGGTGATCTATGCCGCGCTCACCAGCGAGAATCGCATCATCGCGCTCGACATCACCGATCCGGCCAATCCGGTGGTGACCACGGTCGTGCAGCAGGGAATCAACGCCCCCGCCGACTTCATCTTTCCGGACAACCTCGCGTTCGATCGGTTCGGCAATCTGTTCGTGACCGAAGATCCGGGCGGGAGCTTCCCGGGGAAGACGCAGGGGGACGACATCTGGATGGCGACGCTGGGCACCGATCCGGCGGGACTCGCTGCCTCGTTCACCCGGTTCGCCTCGATCAACGATTGTGACGCGGAGCCCACCGGAATTCTCTTCGACAAGAGCGGGAAGCGGCTCTTCGTGGACATCCAGCACCGCGGCGGTGACGGGCTGGACAAGACGGTGGCGATTTCGCGGACACCGGGGAAACAGTAGAACGCTCGCAGGTTCCGGATTGCCGGGTCTCCCCGGCAATCCGGGCCCTTCCCGCTACACATCGCAGAGCGTCACGGCCTCCTTCAGCGACGTCAGCGGGTCTCGGCTGGGCACGAACTCGTGGGCGACGTAGCCCTGGTATCCGGTATCGGCGATCGCCTTGCAGACCGTCCGCCAGTTGAGCTCCTGGGTGTCGTCCAGCTCGTGGCGCCCCGGCACCCCGCCGGTATGGAAGTGGCCGAGGTGCGACTCGTTGTCCCGGATGGTCCGGATGATGTCGCCTTCCATGATCTGCATGTGATAGATGTCATACAGCAGTTTGACCCGCGGCGACCCCACCCCCTCCATGACCTTGACCCCGAATGCGGTATGGTCGCCCATGTAATCCTTGTGATCCACCTTGCTGTTGAGCAGTTCCACGCACACCGTCACGCCGTGGCGCTCCGCCGAGGCGGCAATCCGCCGGAGACCGATGATGCAGTTGGCGGCTCCCTCCGCGTCGTCCCGACCCTTCCGGTTGCCGAACATCGCGATGACGTTGGGCACCTTCGCAGCCGCCGCGAGCGGGATGGTGCGTTCCAGCTCGTCGACCAGCATGTCGTGCTTGCTGGGATCGTTGAAGCCGGAAGTGAGAAAATCGTTGCGCTTGGTGGGATATCCCATCGAGCAGACCAGGCCGGCGTCCCGTACCACCGGCCATTCCTCGGGCTGGAGCAGATCCACCGCGGCCAGCCCCATGCCCTTCGCGGCCTTGGCGAACTCCGGCAGCGGAATCTTCGAATAGGGCCAGTAGGACACCGACTGCTTGAGCCGGCCCGCCGGCTGGATCCGCCGGCGCGGGACCCTGGTTTCGGCCTCCGAGGTTCCCATCCCGAGCAGGCTCGCCGCGCCGGCCAGCGCGGATATCGCGTTCCGTCGATTCATCCCCACCTCTCTCCTGGTACGGGCAGCGTCGTTCGCGGGTCAAAACCTCAGGGATCGCAGATAGGTGTAACTCGCCTTGGCCGAATCGAACGGAGACCCCGGCGTCTCGTCTTGCTCGTAGAAGTAGTGCCGGATGCCCGCCTGCCGGGCCTGCCGGAAAATGCGCTTGAAGTCGATAGTTCCCTTGCCGACGTCGGTGAAGGAATGGTTTGGCGTCGCGTCCATGTCCTTGACGTGCACCAGCGGAATTCTCCCCGGCCACCGGGCGAAATACGCCAGCGGATCCTGTCCCCCCTTGGTGATCCAATACAGGTCCATTTCGAGCTGGACCAGCTTCGGATCGGCTTCCTTCAGCAGAACGTCATAGGGGAGCTGTCCCTCCAGCCGCTCGAACTCGACGTCGTGATTGTGATAGGCGAACTGAATACCGTGGGCGCGCGCCGTCTCTCCGGCCTTGTTGCACAGGGCGGCGATGCGTTTCCAGGCGTCCACGGTCCGGCGCTCTTCGTCCGGGATGGAGGCCAGCACGATGTATTGCTGCCCCACGATCGCCGCCTGCTCGAGCGTGCGGTTCCAGTCGGTGCGCAGATTCTGCAGACCCACGTGACTCGACGGCGCCCGGAGCCGGTGCCGGTCGAGGATCCGGCGGAGCGACAGCGCGGTGCCGGCGGGGTAACCCGCGAACTCCACCTCCCGGTATCCGATCTCCGCCAGCCGGGCCAGCGTGCCCTCGACATCCCGGGTCAGCTCCCGCCGCACGGTGTAGAGCTGAATGCCGATGGTGCCGAGCTTCGAGGTTTGTCCCAGGCGCCACTCGGGGAAACCGCTCCCCTTGGCCGCCAGCACGGCGGCGCCCAGCCCGCTCAGGAACTCCCGCCGGCTAGAGCTCATGGCGCTTCATCGCCTCCACCGCGAATGCCGCCGCCCGGGCCGTCAATGCCATGTAGGTGATGGAGGGGTTCTGATTGGCCGATGAGGCCATGCAGGCACCGTCGGTGATGAAAACGTTCTTTGCGTCCCAGACCTGGTTGTGGCCGTTGAGCACCGAGGTCTTTCGATCGCGTCCCATGCGCGCCGTCCCCATCTCATGGATACAGAGACCGGGCGGCAGGCCATCGTCGTAGGTGCTGATGTCCTTCGCGCCCGAGGCCTCGAGCATCTCGGTGGCGGTCAGCTGCGCGTCCCGCAGGAGCGCGTGCTCGTTGGGGCCCCAGGTGCAGGTCACCTTGAGGGCCGGCACGCCCCACTTGTCAACCAGCGTCCGGTGCAGCTCCATCCGATTGTCCTCCCGGGGCAGACACTCGGCCCAGGCTCCGATCGAGAAGTGCCATGGGCCCTGGTCCCGGCGGAAGAGCTCCTTCTTGAAATCGGCCCCGAACCCCGCCTTCGGGCGCGGCGGACCCTCGCGATACGCCCCGCCTTGAAATCCATACCCGCGCAGGAAGTCGGGATGCTTGTCCTTCACGTTGCGGAACCGCGCCACGTAGATCCCGTTGGGCCGCCGGCCATAGCTGGTCTTGTCCTCCATCCCGGGGATCATGCCCCGCGCTCCGGCGCCGAAGGTGTGATCCATCAGGTTGCGGCCCAGCTGGTCGCTGGAATTCCCCACCCCGGTCGGGAAGCGCGCGGTCTTCGTGTTGAGCAGCAGCCGGGCCGACTCCATGGTCGACGCACAGACGAAGATCACCCGGGCCGTGAACTCCAGCGGCTGCATGGACACCGCGTCGATGACCCGGACCCCGGTCGCGCGATCCTTCTTCTCGTCGTAGATCAGGCTGTGGACCACGCTGTTGGGCCGGAGGGTCATTCGCCCCGTGGCCCGCGCCGCGGGGAGCGTCGACCCGATGCTGGTGAAGTAGGAATGGGTGATGCAACCGCGCTCGCAGGGACCGCAGTAGTGGCAGGCGGCACGGCCATTGTGGTCCTGGGTCAGAATCGCCGCACGCCCGATGGTCAGGACCCGCTCACCGCCCCATTTCGCCAGCAGTTTCTCCCGGACCAGCGTCTCGGCGCACCGCATCTGCATCGGCGGGAGGAACTGCCCGTCGGGAAGCTGGGCCAGGCCTTCGGCTTGCCCGGTGATCCCGATGAACCGCTCCACATGATCGTACCACGGCGCGATGTCGGCGTAGCGGATGGGCCAGTCGACCGCGATGCCGTCCCGCGCATTGGCCTCGAAGTCGAGATCGCTCCAGCGGTACACCTGGCGGCCCCACATGATCGATCGTCCGCCCACGTGCCGGCCCCGGATCCAGTGGAAGGGCTTGTCGGCGTCGAACTCGTACGGGTTCTCCCGGTCGTTGACGAAGAACTTGCCGCTCCACTCGTCGCAGGCGTAGCAGTTCTGCTGGATGTACTGATCCCGATCCAGCGCCTTGCGGTCTCCCCACCCGCGGAAGCGCTGTTCCCAGGGCTGCACGTGCTCCACGTAGTCGGTGGCCGGATCGATGTCCCGGCCCGCTTCGAGCACCAACGTCCGGAGTCCCCGCTCGGTGAGCTCCTTGGCGGCCCAGCCGCCGCTGATGCCGCTGCCCACGACGATCGCATCCCAGCTGGTGTCCTGAGCCGGTTTCATTGGGCGCCTCCGACCGGAGTGCAGCCGTCGAACCGGCCGGGGATGATCGGCATCGTGGCCAGGCGGGTCGCGATCGGTTCCGCGGTGACGTAGCCGTACACCATCGCCTCCTTGAGTCGCCGCCAGGCCGCCTCGACCGTGCCCTTCGCCCCCGGCTTGCCGTCGATGGTGGCGAGAAATCCGTCTCGGTCGGCCTGCGCCAGGTCGGCGAAGGCCTTCCCGGTGGCGGCCCGCGACCGCTGATCGAATCCATCCAGCCCTGTCAGAATCTCGTCTCGTTCCGCGTCGACGTACCATTCCGAGAGCAGCAGATCCACGAAGGCCGGCACGCCGACGTCGACCGCACCCGGACTGTCGGTGCGGGGGAGCAGGGTATCGGCCAGCGCGACGACCAAGGCCATTTGCGCCGCGGTGAGCGCGCCCGCGGACGGCGTCTTCCGCGCGAGCCGCACGTGCAGATGCTCGCCCAGGGCATAGCGCTCCTGGGCCGACAGTGGTGCAAGCAAGGGAGCCAGAACCGCGGTCCCGAGGAATGCGAGGGCTTCGCGTCGGTGCATGGGGGAGCCTCCACCTCGGAACCTAGGTCCTTGCCCGAGACCCGTCCAGAGCGCACGTTACGCCTCCGTGCCCATCGCCCAGTTCGTTCGTGTCAGCAAGACCTTCGGCGCTTCGCGCGCGGTGGATGACGTCTCCCTCGACATCGGCCGCGGCGAATTCTTCTCGCTCCTGGGCCCCTCCGGGTGCGGGAAGACCACGACCCTCCGGCTGCTCGCCGGACTCGAGACTCCCGATCCCGGCGGAGAAATTCTGATCGCCGGCGAGCCGGTTCGGAACCGCCGGCCCTACGAGCGCCGGCTCGGCATGGTATTCCAGAGTTACGCGCTGTTTCCGCATCTCTCCGTCGAACGCAATGTTGCCTACGGGTTGGAGCGCCACCGGGTGACCCGGGCCGATATTCCGGTCAAAGTCGCCCGGGCGCTGGAGATGGTGCGCCTCGATCCCGGGGAGTTCTCCGCTCGGCGGCCCGCCGAGCTCTCCGGTGGGCAGCGTCAGCGGGTCGCCCTGGCGCGGGCGCTGGTGCTGGAGCCGGAAATGCTGCTCCTGGACGAGCCGCTCGGTGCCATCGATCTCAAGCTTCGCAAGACCATGCAGCTCGAGCTCCGCCAGCTCAATCGCGCGCTGGGCATCACCTTCGTCTATGTCACCCACGATCAGGACGAGGCGCTTACCATGTCGGACCGGATCGCGGTGATGGATCGCGGCCGTATCGCCCAGCTCGGGTCGCCCGCCGAGATCTATGAGAATCCCCGGACCGCGTTCGTCGCGACGTTCATCGGAGAATCGAATCTGCTCAACGGAGTGGCCGAGACCCGGCGGAACGGCCTGTGGGAGATCGCGACTCCGCACGGACCCATTCGAATGCCCGATCAGCCCGGTCTTTCCGCGGGGAAGGCGGTTCGGATCGCAGTGCGGCCCGAATGGGCCGATCTCTTTTCGCGCGATGCGGTGCCGCCGGGAGAGAATACGCTGCCGGGCCGGGTGGAGGACGTGGTGTATCAGGGAGAGATGCTGCGGGTTCGGGTCGCGCTCGCGGACGGCGCGACTCTGGTGGTCGCGGTGCGGAACGAGGGCCAGCTGACCCGCCCGCTGGACTGGAAACCGGGTGATTCCGTGGCGGTGGGGTGGCGCCCCGAGGATTCCCAGCTGCTCGAGGACGAGTGAGAACCTTCCGGCGTCGGCTCCTTGCCTTGCTGGCTCGACGGCCCGGACTCGAGGCCGCGAGCCTGCTGGCCCCGGGCACCCTGTGGCTCCTGGCGTTCTTCGCGGTGCCGATGCTGCTCATGCTCGCGGCCAGCTTCATGCCGCGAGGCATGTATGGCGGGGTCGATCCCGGATTCACGCTGGAGCACTATCGCCGCTTCCTGGATCCGTTGTACCTCCAGGTGCTGGGTCGCACCGTGGTCTGGGCCGGCGCGGCGACCGTCGCCTGTCTGCTGCTGGGATATCCGGTGGCCTGGGTCATTTCGCGGAGCCGGCATCGCGGCCTGCTGCTCTTCCTGATCGTGCTTCCCTTCTGGACCAGTTTTCTGGTCCGGACCTTTGCCATGATTTTTCTGCTCCGGGACACCGGTCTGGTCAATTCGGTGCTGCTGCGCCTGGGGCTCATCTCCCAACCGATGACGCTGCTCTACACCCCATTCGCCGTGCTGCTGGGTCTGGTCTACGGATTTCTTCCCTTCATGGTCCTGCCGATCTACGCCTCGCTGGAAAAGCTCGACCCCTCGCTGCTCGAGGCCGCCCTGGTGCTGGGTGCCCGGCCCCGGGCCCGGTTCTTCACGGTGACGCTGCCGCTCTCGCTTCCCGGCGTGATCGCCGGCTGCCTGCTGGTCTTCGTTCCCGCCCTGGGGTCGTTCATCACGTCGGACCTGCTCGGCGGTGCCAAGCAGGTCATGATCGGCAACCTGGTGCAGAATCAGTTCACCTCGGCGCGGAACTGGCCGTTCGGCTCCGCGGTATCGTTCGCGCTGATGGCACTGGTGCTGGTGACGGTCATGGCCTCGTTGCGGCTCCGGGATCGGCCGTCGGGCGAGGTCACGCGATGACCCGCCGGGTGTCGCGGGGTGCGCTGCTGGTGACGGGAGCGGTATACCTGTTCCTCCACCTGCCGGTGCTCGTGCTGGCCATCTTCAGCGTCAACGCGTCGCGCTATTCCGTGGCCTGGACCGGGTTCACCCTGGACTGGTACCGGAAGCTCGCGGGGCGCGCCGATCTGCTGCGGGGCCTGCGCGCCAGCCTGATCGTGGGGAGCGTCTCCACCGCGGTCGCCACGGTGTTCGGCACCCTGCTGGCGCTGGCGCTGGCGCGGGGCCGCTTCCGGGCCCGCCGGGCGATCGAAGGTTTTCTCTATCTTCCGATCGTCACTCCCGAAATCGTCGTCGGCATTTCCCTGCTGGTGCTGTTCGTGCTGTTGCGCGTGCCACTCGGCCTGGGCACCATCACGATCGCCCACATCGCCTTCAACATCGCGTTCGTGGCCGTGGTGGTCCGGGCTCGTCTCGACGGGCTGGACCGGAGCCTCGAAGAGGCGGCACTCATGCTCGGCGCCGACGAGCTGACCGCGTTCCGCACCGTGACGGTGCCCCAGCTCTGGCCCGGGATCATCGCCGGAGCGCTGCTGGCGTTTACCATGTCGTTCGACGACTATGTCATCACCTCGCTGGTCGCGGGCACCGGTTCCTCGACGCTTCCAGTGGTGGTGTACGGGATGGTCCGACGCAACGTGGAGCCCACGGTGAACGCGATCAGTACCCTGATTCTCCTGGTGACGTCCCTCCTGATCTGGCTGGCCTTCCGTCTCACCCGCGAGCGGCCGCTGGCCGCGGCCCGTGGCTGAAGGGAGCTTTCCGATTTCCATTTCCCGGCGCGATTTTCTGGAACGGACCCTGGGCGCCTCACTCTCCGTCCCGGCGCTGGCACTGCTGGAGTCGTGCGGCCGCGGCCGGCCCGCCGGGCCCCGGGCCGGAAGCGCCGAGCTCGGGCCCCTCGAGCCGGAGCTCAATATCTACAACTGGTCCGACTACATCGGGCCCGATGTCATTCCCGGCTTCGAGAAGGAATTCGGGGTCAAGGTGACCTACGATACGTTCGAGAGCAGCGAGGAAATGGTCGCCAAGCTCCAGGCCGGCGCCACCGGTTACGATCTGGTCGTCCCGCCCACCTATGCCGTGGCCGTGCTGCTCGCGAGCGGCGTGCTCGCGCCGCTGTCGCTCAAGTACCTCACCAATCTGGGGAACATTTCGCCGCTCTTTCGCGGGCTGGCGCACGATCCCGACAACAAATTTACGGTGCCGGGGCAGTGGGGGATGACCGGTATTGCCTGGCGGAAGGACCTGGTGAAGTCGCCGCCCGAGAGCTGGAGCGTGTTCCTGGGACGCGAGCCCCGGGGCAAGATGACCATGCTCGACGACGTCCGCGACGTGATCGGTGTTTTCCTGCGGCTTCGAGGCCACTCGATCAACTCGACCGATCCGGGTGAGCTCGAAGCCGCCCGCCAGGACGCCATTGCCGCAAAGGCCAATCTCAAGGCCTACCTGTCCGCACCGGTCAAGGCCCAGCTGATCGCGGGGGACGTGTGGCTGGCCCAGCTGTGGAACGGCGACGCCGCGCAGGCCCGCCGCGAGCAGCCCGCGCTGGAGTGGATCCTGCCCCGGGAGGGGAGCACGCTGTGGATCGACTCGCTGGTGGTGCCCAAGGCGGCCCCGCACCCCCGCGCCGCCCACGAATTCATCAACTACATCCTCCGGCCCGCGATCGGGGCCATGGTGTCCGCCGCCACCGGATACGGCTCGCCCAACCAGGCGGCCATGCCCCTGTTGTCGGACCCGGTGCCCTATCCCTCCGCAAACGAGCTCGCCCGGCTCGAGATCCAGAAGGATCTTGGCCGGGCGAGCGGGTTATGGGACGAGATCTGGACTCAGATCAAGAGCGCCTGAGGTTCGTGGTCTCCTAGCCTCTTGGCGTCTTTGCCTCTTCGCCTCTTCCTACAACTTGTGCACCGCGAACCCGTCGATGTGCACGTCGAGGTTGTGATTCACCCGCAGCCCCACCGCGCCGCCGATGTCGGTGCCGGCCGATGGAATCTCATGAACCACCTTGCCGTTCACCTTGAAGGCGATCTTGCTGGGATCGACCTTGCCGTCGATTTCGAGCTTGTTGGTCGCCTTGCCGGTGGTCGCGTCCTGCTTGACGATCGCCTCGTTGTCGGTCCACGGCACCAGCGTGGTGCGGGTTCCGCCGGCCATCTTGTTGATCATGAACTTCCCGTCCCCCCGGACGATGAAATACAGGTAGGTCGGGGTGGCGCTCTTGAGGTCCTTGCCGCCGATGATGATGCCGTAGGCTTCCGGGTGCGTCGGCGCCTTGGTCTGGGTGAACGTGGCCAGGGTGTGGAACGGGCCGTTCACCGTGTCGGTCTCCTTCCAGAGGATCACCGCGGGTCCGGTGGTCACGTGGAAGCCCCCGCCCATCGGGGCGAACTTCACGTCGCTCAGGCTCGCGGTGGCCTGGTCGAGGTGCGCCGACCAGCCGGCCGGGAGCGTTCCACCGCCTGCAACCTTCTTGTCGGGGTCGGCCGGGTTACCCCCCTGAGCGGCCAGCGGTGCGGCGATCAGGGTTGTCAGCGTGACGATCGAAAGCGTACGCATACGGGTTGTCCTCTGAAGAAGGCTGGAGTGTCGGAACCCCGCGGTTGCCAGCCGGGCGGGGGGACGGGTAAAATACTGCCTCATACCCGAGGGAACCATGGAGACGATTGTTAGAATTTTTGCTGCACTAGGGGCGGGGATGATCCTGTTTGCCCTGACCTATGTGACCCTGCTGGTCGGGGGAATCGTCAACGGCATGGTGGTGCTGATCTCGGGGCCCCTGGTCGACAAGCTGCTGGCCAAAAAGCGCTAAGTCGCTGCGGTGGAACCCTCTGCGTCCGATGCCGCGGGGGTATTGGCCGTCCGGAGGGCCACATCGTAGCTGATCTTCAGGCTGGCCAGTCCTTCCCGCAGACCCCGAATCCTCATCTGGTCTCCGCCGGTTCGCCGAGCCATCATGCCCATGGTCCCCATGGTCTGGGTCAGAGAGGATAGCCCCACCCCGCTGGTCGCGCCCTTGCCCTCATCCAGCACTCGGCAGAGCCGTCGGACCACGGAAATATCCACCCGGGCCCCGGCCATTTCCTCGATCAATCGGTGCATCTGGGCGAATTTGGCCGGCAGGCTCTCGAGGACCGTGATCTGGGCCTGCTGGCGGGAGTTCAGTTTGTCGGCCATTTTTCACCAGCCTGTGTCTCAACGTGTTGGCACGCAATCGCGTACCTGAGTGATGCTGTTCCGGCGCACCGGTCCCGCGCCGCCCCTAGTCGAGGCCAGTCAGTCGCATGAATCTCTCCGACCTTTCCATCAAGCGGCCGGTGTTCGCGAGCATGACGAGCGCGGCCCTCGTGCTCTTCGGGGTCATCGGTTATCGGCAGCTCGCGGTGCGCGAGTTTCCCGATGTCGACCCCCCGATCGTGTCGGTCAACGTGTCGCTCCGGGGCGCCAATCCGCAGGTGATGGAGTCGGCAGTGACCGACGTTCTGGAGGAGCAGCTCGCGTCGCTGGAGGGGCTCCGGACCATGACGAGCAGCAGCTCGGAGCAGAACTCCTACATCAATCTCGAATTTAACCTCGATCGGCCCATCGAGGACGCCGCCCAGGATGTCCGGGATCTCGTGTCGCGCGTCCGGGGCCGGCTCCCGCAGGAAATCGACGAGCCGGTGGTGAACAAGCAGGACTCGGACGCGCGCCCCATGATGTTCATCGGACTCCAGTCCGACAACTACGATCTGCTGCGCCTCTCGGAAATCGCGGACCGGCAGCTCAAGCCCCGGTTGCAGACCGTGCCCGGGCTCGCGCGAGCGGAAATCCGCGGCGAGCGCCGGTACGCCATGCGCATCTGGCTGTCGGTGAGTGCCCTCGCGGCCCGCGGCCTCACGGTGCAGGACGTGGTGAGCGCGATCCAGTCCCGGAACGTGGAAATCCCCGCCGGCCGCATCGAATCCGACCGGCGGGAGTTCTCGGTGCGCTCGATGGGGCAGCTCTCGACCCCCGAGGAGTTCCTCTCGATGGTCGTCGCCAACAGCGGCGGCCAGCTGGTCAAACTGGCCGACGTGGCCAAGGTCGAATTGGGCGCCGAGGATGAGCGCAGCACCTTCCGGTTCAACGGCCGGCCCGCCATCGGCCTCGCGCTGGTGCGGCAATCCAAATCGAATCTGGTCGATGTGGCCGACGCAGTGCGCGCCGCGATGCCGGAGCTGCAGGCCTCCCTGCCGCCGGGCGTCACGGCGACGCTCGGCTATGACCAGTCGACCTACGTCAAACGCTCCATCAAGGAGGCCGAGGAGACCCTGATCCTCGCCGCCGGCCTGGTGGTCCTGATCATCTTCATTTTCCTGCGGAATGTCCGCGCCACGATCATTCCGGGCCTCGCCATCCCCGCCTCGATCGTCGCGACATTCGCCATCATGAACGCGTTCGATTTCTCGATCAACAATCTCACCCTCCTCGCCCTCACCCTCGCGATCGGCATCGTGGTCGACGACGCGATCATCGTGCTCGAAAACGCCTTTCGCCACCAGGAGGAGCTGCACGAGGCGCCCGAAGCGGCCGCGATGAAGGGCACCCGGGAGATCGCCTTCGCGGTCATCGCTACGACGATCTCCCTGGTCGCGGTGTTCATTCCGCTGGCCTTCCTCACCGGCAGCACCGGCCGGCTCTTCAAGGAGTTCGGCATCGCGGTGGCCGCCTCGGTAGCCATCTCCGGATTCGTCGCGCTGACCCTGACGCCGATGCTCTGCGCCAAGATCCTTCGGGTGCCGCCGCGCCATGGTGTGCTCTATCAGGTGCTCGAGCGGGGCTTCCATGCGCTGGCGTCCGGGTATCAACGTGCCCTCGGTGCCACTCTGCGACACCGCTGGGTGTTCCTGACGGTGGTCGCCGCGGTGGTGGCCGGCGCGGTCGGGATTTTTCTCGGACTCAAACATGAATTCGTCCCCCCGGAGGACCGGGGACAGATCCAGATCAGTGTGATCGCCCCGGAAGGGTCGACCCTCGGCTATACCGATCAATACCTCCGTCAGGTCGAGGGGCTGCTGCAGAACATCCCCGAGATTTCCAACTACAGCAGCGGGGTATCCTACGGCGGTGGCGCCGTGAACAGCGGCTACGTCTCGATCCGGCTGGTCGACTGGTCGGAGCGCAAGCGCACCGCGCAGGACATCATCGAAACCCTGCGACCTCAGCTGGCCAAAATCTCCGGCGTGCTGGCCTTCGCCAACAATCCGCCGGCCTTCGGGGGCTACGGATCTCCGGTACAGTTCGTGGTCCGGAACTCCAATTTCGACTCGCTCCAGGTCGGCATCGACGCCCTGGTCAAGCGAGCCCGCCAGATCAAGGGCCTCACCAACGTCGACACCGACCTCCGGGTCAACAAACCCGAGCTCTCGGTGTCCTACGACCGGGATCGCGCCGAGGACCTCGGCGTGCCGGTCCGCGACGTGGCCGGTACCATGCAGGCGATGCTGGGCGGGTCGCGGGTGAGCACCTTCACCCGGGCCAACAAGCTCTACTACGTGATGGTGCAGCTGTCCCCGGGAGAACGCGCCACGCCCACCGACATGAGCGGGCTCGCGGTGCGCGGCAAGAACGGCGAGCTCATCAAGCTCGAACAGCTGGCCCGGGTGAAGGAAGGCGTGGGCCCGCGCTCGCTCAGCCACTTCATGCGGGTCCGCGCCGCCCAGCTGTCCGCCGGGCTGGCGCCCGGATTCACCCTCGGCGAGGCGCTCGATTCGCTGCAGGTAATCTCCAAGGAAGTCCTGCCGGCCGGCTCGTCCGTGGCGCTGGCGGGTGAATCCCGCGAGCTGCGGGAGAGTGGGTCGTCGCTCTATTTCGCCTTCCTCCTGGCCTTGATCGTGGTGTTCATGGTGCTGGCCTCCCAGTTCGAATCGGTCGTCCACCCCTTCACGGTGCTGATGGCGGTTCCGCTCGCCGTGACCGGGGCGCTGTTCACGCTCTGGGTCGCCGGGTCCACCATCAACCTCTACAGCCAGATCGGAATGATTCTCCTGATCGGCCTGGTCACCAAGAATTCCATCCTCCTGGTGGAGTACACCAACCAGCTCAGAGAAAAGGGGATGGAGACGATGGCGGCCCTGCTCGAAGCGGGCCGGATCCGGCTGCGCCCCATTCTCATGACCTCGGTCGCCACGGTCATGGGCGCGGTACCCATCGCGCTCGGGCTCGGCGCGGGTTCCATCAGCCGTCGACCGCTGGGATACGCCATCGTCGGCGGCGTGGTCTTCTCCACCGCGCTGACCCTCTTCCTGGTGCCGGTGGTGTATTCGTTGATGGAAGGTCTGCGAGTCCGGGTCGGCCGGCGTCGCCAGAGCGGGGCCGGCGCACCGATGCATGCGGTGGGGGCGGAATGATGCTGCTGCTTCTGGCGGCCCTGGCGGGGCCGCCGGTACCGGCGGCCGACTCGCTTCCCCGTATCACCCTCGCCGAGGCGCTGTCCCGGTCGGCGCGACTCGACCCCGACTATGTCCGGGCCCTGGGCCAGGTGGACAACGCCGCGTGGGCCCGCCGGGCGGCGCGGAGCGCCATGGTGCTCCCGTCGATCTCGGTGACGACCGATTACTCCAGTTTCTCGGTATCCCAATTCAACGTCGGCACCGGAGCCCAGGCCAAGACGTCGGCCACCGCCCGTATAGACGCGCGATTCGACTTGTTCACCGGCTTCCGGAAGCTCGCCGATGTGAGCCGCACCAATGCCGATCTGGAGAGCGCCCGGGCCGGCGAGGAACAGCAGCGGTTCCTGACCGCGCTCAATACGGAAGCCGACTTCTATTCGGTGCTGAGCAATCAGGAGCTGTTCGACGTCAGCCGGGATCGGGTGCGCCGGGCCGAGGAACAGCTGGTCGTGGCCCGGGCCCGGGTCCTGAGCGGCGCGGCCGTCCAGACCGACTCGCTGCAATTGCTGCTGGAGCTCAATCGGGCCCGGGTGGCCTTGTTGCAGGACGCGGCCCGGCTTCGGGTGGCCCGCCTGCTCCTCGGACGCCGGGTGGGCACGGCGGGAGGGGTCGACGCGGTGCCGCTGGATACCGCCCGCGCTGCCGATCTTCCACTGACCCTGCCCGAAGCGATGAGCCTGGCCCTGGAGCAGGGACCTGAGTACCGGGTCGCCCGGGCCAACCAGCGCTCCGCGGAGGCCAGCGTCAAATCCGCGCGCAGCCGGTACTTCCCCCAGGCGGTCCTGAGCGCCAACTCGACCTCCTTCGGAGATCGCTTCTACCCCGACGGTCTCTCCCGGAGCACGATCGTGCTCTCGGTGAGTCTGCCGCTGTGGGATAACGCCCAACGGGAGCTGGCGCTGTCCCGCGCCCGGGTGGCCCGGGACCTGGCCCGCGTCACCCGGGAGGACCTCGAGCGTGCCGCGGAAGCGGACGTGACCGAAGCCTGGGAAGCGTACCAGACGGCCCGGGCCACGGCGGACTACTCCTCGCAGGGTGTGGTCGTGGCCCGGGAAACCTTCCGGGTCCAGGAGGCGCGCTACCGGGCCGGTGCCAGTACCATTCTCGACCTGTTGGACGCCCAGTCGGCGCTCACCCAGGCCCAGGCCGAGCTGGTGCAGGCACGATATGCCGCCCGGCTGGCGCTCGCGGGGCTCGAGGCGATCCTCGGCCGGCGACTCTTCAGCGACAAGGATCCATCGTGAGACGCATCGCCATCGCGGCCCTGCTCGCCCTCGGTTCGGCCTGTGGTGGGAGCAAGGGTGCCCCGCCCGCGGGTGGTCCCCCCGGTGCTCCCGGCGCCCGGGGTCCCGCCCCGGCGGTGCCGGTGGAGGTGGCGCTCGCCCGCACCGATACCGTGATCGATGCCATCACGGCCACCGGTCAGATCGAGCCGCTGCAATCGATCGAGCTGCGCCCCGAAGTTGATGGCCGCCTGGTGGAGATCATGGTTCGCGAGGGCGCCGAGGTGGCCAAGGACGCGCCGCTCTTCAAGGTGGACGATCAGGAGCTCAAGGCCCAGGTGACGCGCGCCCAGGCCGATCGTGATCTGGCCCAGCAGGCGCTGACCCGGACCCGGGCACTGCTGGCCGACAAGGCCGCCGCCCCCGCCGACGTCGAGCGGGCCGAGGCCCAGATGCGGAGCACCCAGGCCAGCCTCGACCTGCTGCAGCTCCGGCTCGACCGCACCGTCGTCCGGGCGCCGTTCGCCGGGGTCGCCGGGCAGCGGCTGGCCAGCCTGGGCGACTACGTCAACAACGCGACCCGGCTGATCACCCTGCAGACGGTCAATCCCCAGCGGGCCGCGTTTCAGGTGCCCGAGCGCTATGCCGATCAGCTCAAGGTCGGGCAGAAGGTGCTCTTTCGGGTGGCGGCCCTCGCCGGGCGGGACTTCACCGGTCAGGTGGACTTCGTGGACCCCCGGGTCCAGCTGCCCGGCCGGACCATCACCGTCAAGGCACTGGCACTCAATCCCCGCCGGGAGCTCCAGTCCGGCATGTTCCTCGAGGTGCGGCTGGAAACGGCGGTGCGCCCGACGGCGACGGTGATTCCCGAGGATGCCGTGAGTCCGATGCAGGGCACCATGGTCGTGTGGGTGATCCAGGCCGGCAAGGCGGAACGGCGCGAAGTCACCCTGGGCGTCCGCACCCCGGGCTACGTCGAAGTGCGCACCGGCATCGAGCCCGGCGATCAGGTGGTGGTGGGGGGGAGCGAGCGGCTGGCGCCGGGGGCCGCGGTGACCGCCACGGTGGTGGACCGGACCCCCCGCGGGGGCGGGGAGGAGACGCCGGCTCCCGCCACGAAATGATCATTAAGATAATCTTGTGCTCTTTTAAGCTAAAAACGAGGTCAATAATACTAGCGAATTGATTTTTTAGGCTAACCGCGGTACAATGTCGCGACCCCACATCCTCCACCGCGGAGCCCGCCCCGATGCCCGACCTGAGAGACTTCCTGGAAATCCCCTACGACCGGCTCGAGGAAATGAACCTCGAGGCCAAGGCCGAACGGCTGGCCCGGCTGGCCCCCGGCAAGATCCGCGACAAGCGGATGAAGTACCTGGCGGACGAGAAGCGCATCAAGGCGGTGACGGTCTGCTTCGCGGACCTCGAAGGCCGCCTCCACATGCTGGACTACGACAAGAAATTCCTCCTCAACTCGGCCGACAACCTCACCTTCGACGGCTCCTCCATCCGCGGCTTCACCCAGCAGGCCGAGTCGGACCTCCGGCTCGGCATCGACTGGCCGGCCTTCTACTGGCTGCCGTCGGATATCTTCGGGCCCGGGAAGGTGCTGGTCTTTGCCGACGTGCTCGAGAAGGATGGCTCTCCCTATGCCGCGGACATGCGCGCCCGGCTCAAGAGCTATCTCGACCGGCTCTATCAGAGGGACGGCTACGTCTGCAACGCGGCCAACGAGATCGAGGGGTTCCTCTTCAAGGGTCGCGACGCGGAGCGGCATTATCACGAGACCGGCAAGTTCGAGTTCATCAGTACCGGAGGGTATTACCACTCCCTCCCCGGCGACTCCCTCCGCTCGTTCATCGATACCGCAGCCGAAGTCCAGCGCGCCATGGGCTTCGCCAACGAGAAGGATCACCCCGAGGTCGCGCCCTCGCAGTTCGAGATGAACTACTCTTACACTGAGGCGAGCATCGCCGCGGACCAGGTGCTGTTGTACAAGCTGATCTGCCGGCAGGTCGCCGCCCGGCTGGATATGACCGCGAGCTTCCTGCCCAAGCCGGTGACCGGGGTGAACGGCAGCGGGATGCACACCAATCTTTCGGTGAGCCAGAAGGGCAAGAACCTCTTCTGGGATCCCAAGGGTCCCGACAAGCTCTCGAAGCTGGGCTGGAAATTCATCGACCGGATTCTGACCAGCGGGCAGGACATCTGCCTGTTGTTCAACCCCAGCGTCAATGCCTATCGGCGCCTGGATCCGCACTTCGAGGCCCCCAACCAGATCAAGGCCTCCGCGGTGGACCGGGGCTCGATGATCCGGATTCCGCTGGGCAACGAAAAGTCGGCCCGGGTCGAGGTCCGCTCCATCGCCCCGGACGCGAACCCGTATCTGGCCATCTATACCATGTTCCGCACCGGGTTCGAGGGGCCGATCGAGAAGGACAACGGCGAAAAGCGCCGCGACCGCACCCGCTTCCTTCCCGACAACATCTACGACGCGATCCGGCTCTTCAAGGGAAGCAAGTACGCCTCCGACATGCTGTCCGAGTCGGTCCACAAGCGGTACGCCGACCTCAAGCTCTCGTCGGCCGAACGCTGCCCCAAGGCCCTGGGCGCCCAGATCAAGATTCCCGAAATCCAGTTCCACCACGAAGTGACCAACCAGTACCTCTGGTCGATGTTCTAGGCCGCGCCTGACGGACGAGGCGGCCGATCGCAGTCAACGGATCGGCCGCTTCGCTCCCGGGACGGCCGCCGTCGTGGCACAGCTCGGCGGCGTCATCTGAATTTCGGCGTTATTGTTGGGTATGCGCCGATACCTGCTGATCCTCTCGTTCGCCGCCGCCACGACATCCCTCGCCGCCCAACAGACCAGGGCGGAGCGCACCGGGTTTGCCGAAACCTCCACCCACGCGGACGTGCTGGGATTTGTCGACTCGCTGCAGCGACTCGGGGCGGGGATCCGGGTCGGTCGACTGGGAGTGAGCCCGCAAGGCAGGATGCTTCCCTATATCATCGCCGCCCGGCCGCTCGTCGATGGCCCGGCCCGGGCCGCCCGGTCCGGCAAGCCGGTCATCTACATCCAGGCCAACATTCACGCGGGGGAAGTCGAGGGGAAGGAAGCGATCCTCATGCTGGTGCGCGACCTCACCCTGGGGTCGCTCAAGCCGCTGCTCGACAGCGTGGTTCTGGTCGTGGTGCCGATCTACAACGCGGATGGAAACGACGCCTTCGGCCCCGAAGCCCGGAACCGCCCCGGCCAGAAGGGGCCGGCCAGCGTCGGACTGCGCGCCAACGGCCAGGGCCTCGACCTGAACCGCGACTATCTCAAGCAGGAGGCTCCCGAGACCCGCGCCTCGGCCACTCTGCTCAATGCCTGGGATCCGGATCTGTTCATCGATCTCCATACGACCGACGGCAGCTACCACGGTTACGTGCTGACCTACGATGCGGGACTCAATCCCAACTCTTCGCCGGCCAACGACTACATCCGGGACAAGTTCCTCCCGGAGATCCGGCTCCGGATGCGTCTGCGGCACAAGCAGGAGGTGTTCTCCTACGGGAATTTCCGCAATGCCGATCCCGATTCCCTGGTCCTGGGGTGGGAGACCTACGACCCTCGCCCGCGATTCGGAACCAACTGGGTGGGGCTGCGGGGACGGATGGCGATTCTGAGCGAAGCGTACTCTCATATCGATCTCAAGACCCGGGTCGACGCCACCTACAACTTCGTGCTCGAAATCCTCCGGCTGGCCGCGGCGGAAAAGCCCACCATCAAGTCGTTGAATCTGGCGGCGAGCCGCTGGCGCCCCGACTCCGTGGCGCTACGGTCGGCGCTCGCGCCGCCGACGCCGATGGATGTGATCGCCGAGATCACCGAAAAGTCGGATGAGGGCAGCGGCCCGTTCTCCCGGCGGCGCGAAACCGGGGTCTTCAAGACCATCCGGATGCCGGTGTACGACCGCTTCGAGGCCACCCGGAAGGAGGCCGTTCCCGCGGCCTATCTGCTGGCGCCGCAATACTCCGACATCGCCGCGCTGCTGCGGGCCCAGGGCGTGGAGGTACGGCGAATCACCGGAGAGTGGTCGGGCAACGTCGAGGTCTTTCCGGTGGACAGCCTGGTGGTGGAGCCGCTGTTCGAGGGTCATCGCACCATCCGGGTGGAAGGGAAGTGGACCAGCGGCGTCTCCGCCGCGTCGCCCGGCTGGTACATGGTCAACACCGATCAGCCTCTGGGCCTCTTCGCCGCCTACCTGCTCGAGCCGGCCTCCGAGGACGGCCTGGTAACCTGGAACTTCTTCGACCGGAACCTGCGGCGGGGCCAGCCCGCGCCGGTGCTTCGGACCCGGACACCGCTCGCGGTGCCCGGCGAGATGCTCCCCTAACCCGCGCATGAAGCCGACCCGGCGCCGCTTCCTGCTCGGAGCGGCCGCGCTGCTTCCGCTGCCGTTCGTGGCCCGCCGGTTTCACGGTCTGGCGGTCCGTGCACTGGACCCGGCGCTGCTCCGCGCCATGGCCGCGGCGATTCTGCCCGGGGAGCTCGGAACCGATGGTCTCGAGCGCGCCACGACGGAGTTCGAGCGCTGGCTGACCGGCTATCGAGAGGGCGCGGAGGTCCTGCACGGATACGGCAGCGGGGAGATCCACTACGCGGGCCCCAGTCCGGCGCTCAAATGGTCGTCGCAGCTGGCCGAGCTGGATGCCGCGGCCAGGAAGATTCACGGCGCGCCCTTCGCGAACCGATCCAGGATGGAGCGGCAGGAGCTGGTCCGGGCGGCGCTGGGGGGCGTCTCGGCGGGAGGCCTGCCCCAGGTCGATCGCGCGCCCCACATCGCGCTGGGGTTGCTGGCTCACTTCTATTCCTCGACGGTGGCGCAGGACCTCTGCTACGACGCCCGAATCGGGAACGGCACCTGCCGTCCCCTGGCCGACTCGCCCAAGCGCCCGCTCCCGCTCAAACAACCGGGCTGAATCATGCCCCGATTCGTGGTCGAGAGCGACGTGTGCATCATCGGCTCCGGCATCAGCGCCGCGATGGTCGCGGAACGACTGGCCGGGGAGCGGAACGCGGCGATCGTGGTGGTGGAGGCGGGGGAAGAGACCGATCGTCCGGCGGCGCGGCCGGCGCTGCGGCGGCGATATCTCGAGTACGGCGAAAGCCCGTGGACCCGGGACCACCTCGAGGGCTACGAGGTTCCGGGGATCCAGTCGCGCTCGATGCAGGTGGGCGGCCTGGCGATGCACTGGGGTGGCGTGACGCCGCGGTTCAGTCCCGAGGACT
>DASYPZ010000448.1:0-6845 GCA_036006105.1 Gemmatimonadales bacterium
CCAAGTTCGACGAGACCGTCGACGTGGCGGTCCGGCTCGGCGTCGACCCGCGGCATGCGGATCAGGTGGTCCGCGGCACGGTCGTGCTGCCCCACGGCACCGGCAAGACGGTCAAGGTCCTGGTGATCACCCAGGGCGACCGGGTCAAGGAAGCCGAGGCCGCCGGGGCCGATTATGCCGGCATCGAGTACGTCCAGAAGCTCAAGGAAGGCTGGCTCGACGCGGATGTCATCGTCGCCACGCCCGACGTGATGGGCCAGCTGGGCCAGCTCGGCAAGATCCTGGGTCCGCGCGGCCTGATGCCCAACCCCAAGGCCGGCACGGTCACCATGGACGTCGGGCGCGCGGTGCGGGAAATCAAGGCCGGCAAGATCGAATTCCGGGTCGACAAGACCGGGAACGTTCACGCCCCGATCGGCAAGGTGTCCTTCGGCGTCAAGCAGCTGGAAGAGAACCTCGCCGCCTTCATGGACACCATCGTGAAGGCCCGCCCCTCGGCGGCCAAGGGCATCTATCTCCAGTCGGCGACGGTGTCCAGCACCATGGGCCCCGGCGTCCGGCTCGACACGGCGGTGTACCGATGAGCAGCAAAGCAGAGCGGCAGGACCAGGTCGCGGTGCTGACCGACCGGTTCAAGGGATCGCCCGACATCTACGTCACCGACTTCAGCGGGCTCTCGGTGGGCAAGATCACCGAGCTCCGCCGCCGGCTTCGTGCCGCGGGGGCCCGTTATGTGGTAGTCAAGAACACCCTGGCCCAGCGCGCGCTGGCGGCCAACCAGATCACCGTGCTCGACGAACACCTGGCCGGTCCGACCGGTCTGGTGGTGGCCGGCAAGGATCCGCTGGCCGCGGCCAAGGTGATCAGCGACTTCGCCAGGGAGCATCAGAAGCCCCAGGTCAGGATCGGCCTGGTGGATGGTAAGGCCGTCAATCCGGCCTACGTGAAGCGCCTGGGCGAGCTGCCCTCGCGTGACGCATTGCTGGGACAGTTTGCCGGCGCCCTGAACGGGGTGCTCTATCAGATGGTCGGCGCCCTCGAAGCGCTTCGCGAAAAGCGTCAGGCCGAAGCCTCTTAACTGGACGACAAGGACAGAGAAAATGACAACCATGACGAATGACCAGATCATCGAGGCTATCGGCAACAAGACCGTGGTCGAGCTGGCCGACCTGATCGAGGCCTTCAAGACCAAGTTCAACGTCACCGTCGTCGCCGCGGCCTCCGCGGGCGGGGCCGGGGGCGGTGGGGCCGCCGCGCCGGCCGTCGAGGAACAGACCGAGTTCGCGGTCATCCTCAAGGAGGGCGGCGCCAAGAAGATCCAGGTCATCAAGGTGGTCCGCGAGATCACCTCGCTCGGCCTGAAGGAAGCCAAGGACCTGGTCGACGGCGCCCCCAAGACGGTGAAGGAAGGGGTCACCAAGGCCGAGGCCGAGGAGCTCAAGAAGCGGTTGGAGGAGCAGGGAGCGGTCGTCGAACTGAAGTAGGGCGAAGCCCTGTCCCCGGCCGCCGGGCGCGTCCGCGCTCCGGTATGGCAAGGGATCCGGCCCAACCCTATTTCAGTGAGACGGCATGCGAGCTTCCGCCCGCGCACCGCAATTCAAGTTGTACCACCGCCCCGGGGGGGCCTTCCGCATTCGGCGGAGGGGCGCCTCGGCGTGCGTTTATTTGTATCAATTTGGGGTGATCGATGCCTGAGACCCTGCCGCTGATTTCATTTTCGAAGCGCGAAGGCGGCATGCCCATGCCGCATCTGCTCGATATCCAGACCCGGGCTTTCCAGTCCCTCCTCGTCCCCGACGACGTGGCGGGCGACCGGCAGGATGTCTCGCTGGAGCGCGTCTTCCGTGACCTGTTCCCGATCTCGGACGTCAACGGGAAGTACGAGCTCGATTTCAAGAGCTACGCCCTGGGCGAGCCCAAGTACTCGGTGGAAGAGTGCATCGAGCGGGACATGACTTACGCCGCGCCGCTCAAGGCCACCCTGCTGCTCAACGTGTTCGAGGACGTGGACGGCCAGCGGCGGCTCAAGAACCAGATCGAGCGCGAGGTCTACCTGGGTGAGCTGCCCATCATGACTCCGCTGGGCACCTTCGTCATCAATGGCGCCGAGCGGGTGGTGGTGAGCCAGCTGCACCGTTCGCCCGGCGTGGTGTTCGAGGAAGAGACCCACCCCAACGGCCAGCGCCTGTTCTCGGCGCGGATCATCCCGTTCCGGGGCTCCTGGGTGGAGTTCACCATCGACATTCACGATGTGATCTACGTCCACATCGACAAGAAGAAGAAGTTTCCGGCCACGGCCCTGCTGCGGGCCTTCGGCTACGGGACCAACGCCGACATCCTGCGGCTGTTCTTCGCCACCAAGATGCTCAACATCACCGGCAAGCTCGAGGGCCGGCAGGAGCGTCGCGAGGTGATCGGCGCGCTGCTCGCCGCCGACGTGCCCAACCCCGAGGATGCCGCCGGGGCGCCGCTGGGACAGGTGGGCGACGAGCTCACCCCCGAGCGGATCAACGCCATGCGTCACGTGGGAGTCAAGGTGGTGCCGGTGTTTGCCGGCTACACCACGCTGGATCTCCGCGAAGACGAGCAGCCCACCACCACCCGGGACCGCCACACCTGGGTCCTGGCGTTCGCCTGCGCCGATCCCGATACCGGCGAAGTGATCGCCGAGGCGGGCTCGGAGCTGGCCGACACGCTGCGCCAGAAGATTCTGGGCGCCGGGGTCACCAAGGTGGACGTGCTGCTGCCCCCGGGCCGGGCCGAGTCGCCGCTGATCAAGAACACCCTGGCCAAGGACCCGACCAAGTCGGAGTCCGACGCGCTGCACCAGATCTACGGGCTGCTGCGTCCCGGCGACGCGCCCAACCTGGAGACCGCCCGGCAGCAGCTGCAGCGGCTCTTCTTCAACCCGAAGCGCTACGACCTGGGCCGGGTGGGTCGCTACAAGATCAACCAGCGGCTGGGCCTCAAGACCGATCCGAATCATGCGGTCCTCACCGAAGAGGACTTCATCGCCATCGTGCGCTACCTGATCGACCTGCACGACGGCCGGGGTCACACCGACGACATCGACCACCTGGGCAACCGGCGGATCCGCTCGGTGGGTGAGCTGATCGCCAACCAGTTCTCGGTCGGCCTGTCGCGCATGGCGCGGCTGGTCAAGGAGCGGATGAGCATCAATTCCGATCCGGAGAAGATTTCGCTGGACGACCTGGTCAACGCCCGGACGGTGTCCGCGGTGATCCAGGCCTTCTTCGGATCGTCCCAGCTGTCCCAGTTCATGGACCAGACCAATCCCCTGGCCGAGCTGACCAACAAGCGGCGGTTGAGTGCCCTCGGACCCGGCGGTCTGACCCGGGAGCGCGCCGGCTTCGAAGTGCGCGACGTGCACTACTCGCAGTACGGCCGGATGTGCCCGATCGAGACGCCGGAAGGCCCGAACATCGGCCTGATCACCAGCCTCTCGACCTTCGCCCGGATCAACGAGCTCGGCTTCATCGAGACGCCGTACCGGGTGGTGAAGGACGGGCGGGTCACCATGGACATCCGGTGGCTCTCCGCCAGCGAGGAAGAGGGTTACACGGTGGCGCAGGCCAACGCGGTGCTGGACGCCGACGGCAAGTTCGTCGACAGCCTGGTCCTCTGCCGCAAGGGCGACGACTACCCGCTCCTGCCCCCGACCCGGATCGACTTCATCGACGTGAGTCCGGAGCAGCTGGTCTCGATCGCGGCGGCGCTGATTCCGTTCCTGGAGCACGACGACGCCAACCGCGCCCTCATGGGCTCGAACATGCAGCGCCAGTCGGTGCCGCTGCTCTTCCCGCAGGCGCCGCTGGTCGGCACCGGCCTGGAGGAGAAGGTGGCGCGGGATTCCGGCGCCGTCATCGCCGCGCGGCGGGGCGGGGTGGTCACCCGGGTCACCGCGGACGAGATCATCATCGACAGCGGGGAAGGGCAGTCTCCCATCGGAGACCAGCCGCTCACCCGTCTGGCCCAGGTGGACCGCTACCGGGTCAAGAAGTACTGGCGCACCAACCAGGACACCGCCATCAACCAGCGGCCCCTGGTGCAGGAAGGGGAGCGGGTGGCCGACGGCCAGATCGTGGCCGACGGCGCCGCCACCGAGGCCGGCGAGCTGGCCCTGGGCAGCAACGTGACCGTGGCGTTCATGCCCTGGTACGGACACAACTTCGAAGACGCGATCGTGCTCTCCGAACGCCTGGTCAAGGACGACGTCTACTCGTCGATCCACATCCAGGAGCTCGAGCTGCACGTGCGGGACACCAAGCGCGGGCAGGAAGAGATCACCCGGGAAATCCCCAACGTCTCCGACGAGGCGCTGGTGGACCTGGACGAGCGCGGCATCATCCGGATCGGCGCCCACGTCAAGCCGGGCGACATCCTGGTGGGCAAGATCACCCCGAAGGGGGAGACCGAGCTGTCCCCGGAAGAGAAGCTGCTCACGGCCATCTTCGGCGAGAAGGCCAAGGACGTGAAGGACAGCTCGCTCAAGGTGCCGCCGGGGATGAAGGGCACGGTCATCGACGTCAAGATCTTCAGCCGGATCGAAGACCAGGTGGTCGAGAAGGACCGGGGCGAGCGGATCGGCGAAGTGCGCCGCATCGAGCATGAAGAGAAGAACCGGATCAACGAGGTCATGCTGAACGAGCTGGCCGCGCTGCTGGCCGGAAATTCCGTGGCGCTCATGCTCAAGGCCGGGACGGTGGAGGAGTTCCTCCCCGCCGGCACCACGCTCACCTCGGACCGGCTCATCGGCATCGACCTCACCGAGGTCGATCTCAAGACCCTGCGGCTCCAGGACCGGAGCGCCAACGACCGGATCCGGGCCACCATCGACGCCGCGGCCCGGGAGCGGGCCCGGGTCGAGGAGAAGGCCGAGGATCAGATCGACAAGATCCTCCAGCCCGACGAGCTGCCGCCCGGCGTGATCCAGCTGGTGAAGGTGTACCTGGGCGAGAAGCGCAAAATCTCGGTCGGCGACAAGATGGCCGGCCGGCACGGCAACAAGGGTATCGTCGCCCGGATCGTGCCCGAGGAGGATATGCCGTTCCTCCCCGACGGCACCCCGGTGGACATCGTGCTCAATCCGCTGGGCGTCCCCAGCCGCATGAATGTGGGTCAGATCCTGGAGACCCACCTCGGCTGGTGCGCCCAGATGCTGGGCTTCAAGGCCAAGACCCCGGTCTTCCGGGGCGCCGATGAAGGAGAGATCGGCGTGCTGATGCGCCTCTCCGGGCTCCGGTGGGCCGGGGACGGGCTGCGGCTCACCCACAAGGCGCCGGCCCCCGATGCGGCGCTGATCGACGTGGTGGTGGCGGACCTCAAGCGGACCGGTGTGGCGGGTGCCACGCTCGACGCCTCCGGGATCGAGCTGCTCGCCAAGGGCGGCCCCAAGACCAAGGAGCTGTACGAGCAGGTCAAGCTGTACCTGGTGGCCGCGGCCAAGGAGCTCGCCACCCGGCAGATCACCCAGCGCGGCTACGAGGCGGGCTATCACCGCACCGAGGCCGGCGCGGTGGGCAAGGGGCGCGAAGCGGCGCTCAAGGAGCTGGAAAAACTCGCGGCCATGGACGCGCCCGCGACGCTGGAAGACTCGGGACGGCCCGCGCTGGCGGCGCTGCTCCGGGGCAAGGCGGGCGCGGCCGAAGTGAGTGCGGCCTCCGACGAGCTGATCCGGGCCGCGGGGCTCACCCCGGCGGGCAAGGTGCGGCTGCGGGATGGCCGGACCGGCCTGGCGTTCGAGAGCGACGTGACGGTGGGAGCGATCTACATGCTCAAGCTGTCCCACCTGGTGGACGACAAGATCCACGCCCGCTCGATCGGGCCGTACTCGCTGGTCACCCAGCAGCCGCTGGCCGGCAAAGCGCAGTTCGGCGGCCAGCGGTTCGGTGAAATGGAAGTGTGGGCGCTCGAGGCCTACGGCGCGGCGCATCTCCTCCAGGAGATGCTGACCGTGAAGTCCGATGACGTCAATGGTCGGAGCAAGGTCTACGAGGCAATCGTGAAGGGCCAGAACCTGCCCGAACCGGGCATTCCGGAATCCTTCAACGTGCTGGTCAAGGAACTTCAGGCGCTGGGGCTCAAGGTGACGCTTGGTACCACCGCCGAAGGGGAGGAATAAATGATCGACTTTCGCAGCGGGCGGGAGCCCAAGAGCTCCAGCTTCGACTACATCGCCATCCGGCTTGCGGCGCCCGAGGAAATCCGGGGCCCCCGCGATCCCAAGGAACGGGAGCGGCTGGAGCTCCAGGGGATGCGCTCCTGGTGGTCCTGGGGCGAGGTCACCAAGCCCGAGACCATCAACTACCGCTCCTTCAAGCCGGAGCGGGACGGGCTCTTCTGTGAGCGCATCTTCGGTCCGGTCAAGGACTGGGAATGTCACTGCGGCAAGTACAAGCGGATCCGCTACCGCGGCGTCATCTGCGACCGGTGCGGCGTGGAAGTCACGCTGTCCAAGGTGCGGCGCGAGCGCATGGGCCACATCGAGCTCAGCGTGCCGGTGGCGCACATCTGGTTCTTCAAGACCCTGCCCAGCCCGATGGGCAATCTGCTGAACATCACGCTCCGGGAGCTCGAGCGGGTCATCTATTACTCGAGCTACATCGTCATCGATACCGGCAAGCAGGAAGTCGAGTTCCAGCAGCTGCTCGACGAGGAGGAGTACCTCGCCTTGCGGGCCCAGGCCCGTGAGGAGGGCGACACCGGCTTCCGCGCCGACATCGGCGCGCCGGCGGTGCGAGCGCTGCTGGAGCGGATCGACGTGAAGAAGCGGGCCGACGAGCTCCGCTCCTCGGTCTCCACCGAGACCAGCCAGCACCGCAAGA
>DASYPZ010000449.1:0-5878 GCA_036006105.1 Gemmatimonadales bacterium
TCCACTCCACTTCATCGAGCAGCCAGGGGGTGGCCACCCGGGTGAGTGCGGCGGCGGCGGCGGCGTCGAGATAGAACGTGGTGTTCGGATGGCGCTGCAGGAACGTCGCCGCGACCTCGGTATCGATCTCGCCCTCGACCGACCGCTGCACGATGGCGGCCTTGTGCTCGCCGGTGGCCAGGATCGCGATCTCCCGAGCCTCGAGAATCGTGGCGACCCCCATGGTGATCGCTTCGCGGGGAACGAAGGATTCTCCGAAGAAGTCGGCGGCCGCGTCCTTGCGGGTCACGGCGTCGAGCGTGACCAGCCGGGTCCGGCTGCGCGCCCCGGACCCCGGCTCGTTGAATCCGATGTGACCGGTCTTTCCTATCCCGAGGAGCTGGAGGTCGATGCCGCCCGCGGCCGCGATGGCGCCGTCGTACCGTTCGCAGGCCAGGGCTACGTCTTCGCGAGCCAGGTGCCCGTCGGGGATATGCACGTCCCTCGGCTCGATATCGATGTGGCGGAACAGGTTCTCCCACATGAATCGGTGGTAGGCGTGGGGGCTCTCCGGGTCCATCGGGTAGTACTCGTCGAGGTTGAACGTCACCACACCGCGGAAGCTCAGCCCCTCCTCCCGGTGCATCCGGATCAGCTCACGATAGACTCCGAGCGGCGTCGAGCCGGTGGCCAGGCCGAGCACGGTGCGGGCGCCCGCGGCGCGGCGTTGCTTGATGAGATCGGCGATCCGCGCCGCGACGGCTTGGGCCAGGGCTGCGTGGTCGTCGAAGATCGCGGTGGGGATCCGCTCCGGGTTGTCCATGGGTGACCGAGGATACCCGCGATGCTATCGGATCTTCTCGAACGTGATGTTGCCGATGTGGTACCGCTTCCAGTCCTTGTAATCGAAGTGCCACCACTCGGACGTAAAGACCGTGAACCCTTCCGCCTCCATCGCCGAGCGGAGCAGCTCGCGGTGCCAGCGCTGCAGCGAGGTCCCGCCCTCGTAGCCGGGGTAGGAGCGATGGGAGAATTCGTCGTAGGTACCCGGCAT
The DNA here is from genome assembly GCA_036006105.1 of Gemmatimonadales bacterium. Classification (GTDB taxonomy): domain Bacteria; phylum Gemmatimonadota; class Gemmatimonadetes; order Gemmatimonadales; family GWC2-71-9; genus JABFSM01. The sequence continues at coordinate 1,034 of DASYPZ010000449.1, forward strand.
CTCGACCGGGCGGCCGGTGGACAGATCGTACAGCGAGAGATCCACCGCCTCCCCGCGATTGTGCCGGGATCCGTCGGCGGGATTCGCGACGAACTCGTGCTGGGCGGGCGGAGTCGCATCCCAGAACATCTTGGTGACGTACCAGGGCCGGTAGCCATCGTGAATCAGCAGCCCGTATCCCCGGGCGTGGAGTGCATTCGCGACCCGAACCAGGGCCTCGGCGGCGGGTCGTTGCAGAAACGCCCGGGCCTGGGTGTAGAGCGGCTGACCCAGGAAATTGCGGGATGACGCGTAGCGAATATCGAGGTGGATGGCCGAATCGAGTTTGACCAGCTCCACGAGATCGGTGGCCAGAAAGTCACCCGACTCGGTGGGTGGCGAGGCGGCCAGGGCCTCGTGACGGAGTTCCGCGACCGGCCGGACCGGCACCACCCGGAAGACTGAGCCTTCTTCGGGGCCCAGCGCGCGCCGCTTCACCACCGTATCGCCGAGCAGGATGGCCGTGGCCCGTCCGCCCGCCCCCACCCGGAAGTGGACCACCGCCCCCGTGGGCCCCCGATCCATCCGGAACGCTCCACCGCCGGTCGGCTCCAGCGTTCTGGAACGCACCGAGTCGAACCGCGCCACCAGGTGCCCGTCCCGTTCCAGGATCATCACCCGGGTCAAGGTATCGGAGCCGTACTCGCCGATCAGTCCCCGCCACGCGACGGGCGGGGGCGGCGGCGGCTCCTGGGCCTGGGGAACCAGCGCGAAGGACGCGAGAAAGCAGAGACCCAGAGACGCAAGGAGTTTCTCTCTGCGACCTGACGCCGGCATCCTCCGCACCGTGCTCATGGCTTGGGCCGGGCCCGGTATTTCTGATATTCGGTGGTGTGCCGGTCGTCCCAGGGCATGCGCTGCCCCCGGATAAACACCTCCCGCACCTGGCTCCGAACATCGAGCGGGTCTCCGGTCGTCAGGAAGAGGTTCGCGACCTTGCCCGGCTCGATGCTGCCGAGCCGGTCGGCGACTCCCCAGATGCGGGCCGGATTGATGGTGACCGCGCGCAGCGCTTCCTCGGGGTCGAGCCCGTAGGCGGTCGCGAGTGCGGCATTGTAAGGCAGGTTCCTCGCGTCGCCCTCGCCGCCGTCATTGGTCTGGAAGGCGATCAGAACGCCGGCCTTGGCCAGGACGCCAGGATACGCGTAAACCGCATCATAGGGAGCATCGCCGTCGGGCGTCGCGGTGAGCGGACCCACGATGACCGGGATCTTTCGCGCGGCCAGGGTATCGGCCAGCATCCAGGATTCGGTGGCGCCCCGCAACACCACCTTGAGCTTGAAGGTGTCGGCCAGGGCCAGCACACCCCGGATCTGTCCCTCGGTCTGCACGTCGAACAGGACCGGTGCCTCGCCGCGGAGAGCCGGGCCCAGCGCCGCAAACGCCAGGTTCTGCGGGACCGGGTTAGGCAGCGCGTTGTAAGCCTTGGCATTCCGCAGATAGTCGTAGAGCTCGCGAACCTGGCGGTTCTGGGTCTCGGCCTGGTCGCCGGCCTGGTTTTGTCCGTTGCGGAAGCCGCGGCGGCCGCCGCCACCGACGCGAGGATAGGTCATGACCATGGCGACCCGCCCGTTCTCCGCCATCTCGTCGGGGGTCCACCCGGCCAGGTCGATCAGTGCCGCCCAGCCCTGGATCATGCCGCCCTCGGCGGAGGTGATCGCGCTGGTCACGCCGTTGGCCCGGGTGATCGGTACGTGGACCGAGCTCGGGTTGACCGCGGTGAGCACGGCGTTGTGAGGGTTGTACTGTCCCAGCTCCTGGGTGTCCTCGCCCCCGGGCACCGACCCGATTTCCGTGATGCCCAGCCGGTCGCCGGAGTCGATCATCCCCGGGTACACGAACAGTCCGGTTCCGTCGATCACCGTCGCGCCCGTCGGGGCCGCCACGCCGGATCCGGCCGCCTCGATCTTCCCGTTGTGGATGACCACGGTTCCGTTGGAGACCCTGGGACCGCTCACCGGCACGATGGTGGTGTTGGTGATGGCGAAGAACGACGGGGGCGCCGCGGGGCGCGCGGCGGGCGCCTGGGCGGCAGCCGAGGCCGCCGTCGTCACGACCAGGGTGGCCGTCGCGAGAAGCCGGCTCATTGGGCACCTTCGCTGGTGGTGTTGGCGCGGGGACGGTGCTTGAGCTGCTCGATGAGGTTTTCGAGTGTCGGCGCCTTGTTCCGATCGAAGAAGACCCGGCCGTCGATCAGGGTCATCTCCACGCGGCTCGCGGGCGCGAACGGATGCCCGTTGAAAATCGCCAGATCGGCGTCTTTCCCGACATCGATCGAGCCGGTCATTTTCTCGATGCCCAGCTGGGTGGCGGCATTGAGGGTGATCATCCGGATGGCGGTCTCCTCGGACGCACCCCCGTATTTCATGGCCTTGGCGGCCTCCTGATACAGCCTCCGGGCGCGTTCATCCGAGTCCGAATTGATGGTGACGTTGACGCCCCGCTCGGCCATCAGCGCCGCATTGAACGGCACCGCGTCGAACGCCTCGAGCTTGTAGGCCCAGTTGTCGGCAAAGGTCGACGCGCCGGTCCCCGCGGCCGCGATCTCGTCCGCGACCTTGTAGCCCTCCAGCACGTGCTGCAGGCTCGCGATCCGGAATCCGAAATCCTTGGCGACCTTGAGCAGCATCAGGATTTCATCGGAGCGGTAGGAGTGTGCATGGACCAGCCGCTTGCCCTCCAGCACCTCGACCAGCGCATCGAGCTGGAGATCCCTCCGGGGCGGGATCGGCTCCGCCTCGCCCTTCTTGAGCGAGCGCTTCGACTCGTCATAGGCCTTCCATTCCGCCTGGTACTCCCGCGCCCGGGTGAACGACTCCCGGAGCAGCTCCTCCACGCCCATGCGGGTGCGGGGATAGCGCTGGGGCCGGCCCGGAATCTGGGGACCGTTGGTTTGGCGGACGTTTTCGCCGAGGGCGAACTTGATGCCCGGCGGGGCACCGGCGAACAGCATGGAGTCGACCGGGAGGCCCCAGCGGATCTTCACGACCGCATTCTGGCCCCCGATGGTATTGGCGGATCCGTGCAGAATGTTGAGGGTCGTGACTCCGCCCGCGAGCTCGCGATACAGACCGATCGCGTCCTCCCGCAGCACATCCTGCATCCGCACCTGCGCCGTGACCGACCGAGTGCCCTCGTTGATCGCTTCACCGGAGCTGTGGGAGTGCTCGTCGATGATTCCGGGCATGACGAATTTGCCGGTGCCGTCGATCACCTGGGCTCCGGCCGGGACCGCGAGGTCCTTGCCGACCGCCGCGATCTTGCCGTTCCGGATGATGATGGTTCCGTGCTCGATGGTTCCGTGGCTCGCGGTGATGATGGTGGCGTTGGTGACGGCGACCAGCGTCCCGGCCGGTGGAACGGCCACGCTGAGCACCGGCAGGGCGGCACGCCGGGTCGTGTCGGCGGTCCCGGGGGTCTGGGCCGCCAGCACCCCCGCCGTGAGCGGGAGAATGAAGAGTGAGCTTCTCATGGCTTCCGCTCCGCGGTGAAGGTGGCACTCCCGAAGCTGCCGAGGTCGGCCGAGCCGCTCATGCGGTTGCCGTCCACTTCGGCGCGGTAATTGAGGGTGACGGTCTGCCCGCCGACCTGAATGACGGTCGTCCAGGTCGCGGTCCGGCCGGCAATCTCACCCCCGCTGATTTCGCTGGTGCCGAGCTGGCTGGTCATCGAGCCGGAGAAGGCCGCGCCGCTCTGGGCCACGGTCATGGTGAGCTCCAGCGGGCCCTGGGGCGAATTGAGCGTCATGGTCCAGGTCCCGCCCAGCTGGGCCGCGGGTCCCGCGGCAGCGCCGCCCGCCGGGCGCGCGGCCGGGGGCGCCACCTCGTACCGGATGCCGTCGACGAATACGGTGCTGATCCGGGCGGAATCGCCCAGCACGTCGCCGTTGCTCACCACCAGGTTGGCGATCTTCCCCGCTTCGATGCTGCCCAGCATGTCTCCCGCGCCGGCCAGCTCCGCCGGGCGGATGGTCAGCGCCTCGAGCGCCACTCCGGGCGGCAGTCCCGCCGCGATGGCCTTGCGCACGTTGCCGAGGAAATCGGCCGGCCGAGTACCACCCGAGGTCAGCGCGATCCTGATCCCGGCCTTGTTGAGTGCGGCGGCGTTGCCCTCGATCAGCTTCTGGGCATCCCGCGCGGACGCCGCGCTGTCGTTCGGGGTGCGCCGCTGGCTCAACCGATAGGACCAACCGGTGGTCTGGGCCGGCTGCGGAAAATTCACCGACACGACGGTGGGCCGGCCGGTCAGCGCGTCCAGCGCTTCGAATCCCTCGGTGGCTCCGATGATCGTCGCCTTGAGATTGAACTCCCGGGCCAGCCGCACCGCCCGGCGGATTTCGTTTTCGTTGTTGGCATCGAAGAACGCCGGCTTCTGGCCCCGCACCACCGGCACCAGGGCGTCGAGTCCGGGATCGTTGTCGGGGCGTGCGATGCCCCGGGGATTGGTGCGGTAGCGATCCTGGATCAGGCCTTGCCGCTGGGCGTCGAGGAAGGCCTGGCGCTGGTAGGCGATGACCCCGAGCAGCGTGCCGGGGTAATCTCCCGGAACTCCCTGATACCCGATGTGCATGGCGACCTGGGAGCGGATCACCTCCGAGTCGTCCACGCTGTCCCGAAGCGGAACCAGGGCGGACATGCCCCGGAACAACCCGCGGGAAGGCGCCACCAGCAGGGCCGTAATGCCGGCATCGCGGAGCGGTTTGACGTCTCCGGACGGAACCTTGAGCTCCCTTGCGACGTCTAGCTCGGGCTCGAGGCCGCGGGGCCCGCCCGGAGCCGCCGGTGCCCCGCCGCCGCCCTGACCGCC
>DASYPZ010000450.1:0-2904 GCA_036006105.1 Gemmatimonadales bacterium
GCCATCGGCAAGGGCTTCGCCATCGGGTCGGCGGTGCTGACCGCGCTGGCGCTCTTCTCCGCCTACGCCACCGCGGTGAGCCCGGGCGGCACCCCGCTGCAGCTGGACCTGGTGGACCCGCTGGTCTTCATCGGACTCTTCATCGGCGGATGCCTGCCCTTCATGATGGGCTCGCTCACCATGACCGCGGTGGGCCGAGCCGCCGGCAAGGTGGTGGAGGAAGTCCGCCGTCAGTTCCGGGAGATCAAGGGACTGCTGGAGGGCACCGCCAAGCCGGAAACGGCGCATTGCGTGGACATCGCCACCTCGGCCGCGCTCCGGGAAATGGTGGTGCCGGGGCTCATGGCGGTGATCGTGCCGGTGATCGTCGGCGCGACGCTGGGCCCGAAGGCACTGGGCGGCCTCCTGGCCGGCACCACCGGCTGTGGCGCCCTGCTGGCGCTCATGATGGCCAACGCGGGCGGGGCCTGGGACAACGCCAAGAAGTACATCGAGAAGGGCGCGCACGGCGGCAAGAAGTCGGACCCGCACAAGGCCGCGGTGGTGGGCGATACGGTGGGCGACCCCTTCAAGGACACCTCCGGGCCGGCCATCAGCATTCTGATCAAGGTGACCAGCGTCGTGGCGCTCGTCTTCGCGCCGTGGTTCGCCAAGCTCGCACAGTAGATGCTCCGACTCGGCATCGTCGGACTTCCGAACGTCGGTAAATCCACCCTCTTCAATGCCCTGACCTCGGCGGGGGCGCTGGTGGCGAACTATCCGTTCGCCACCATCGAGCCCAACACCGGCGTGGTCCAGGTTCCCGATCCCCGGCTCGACGCGCTCGCCGCCATCGTGAAGCCGGAGCGCACCGTGCCCGCGACGGTCGAATTCGTGGACATCGCCGGGCTGGTCAAGGGCGCCAGCCAGGGCGAGGGGCTGGGCAACCAGTTCCTGGCCAACATCCGCGAAGTGGACGCGATCGTGCACGTGGTCCGCTGCTTCGAGGACGATGACGTGCAGCACGTGATGGGACCGGTCGATCCGGCGCGCGACCGCGAGGTCATCAATATCGAGCTGGGTCTGGCGGATCTGGCCGCGGTCGAGAAACGGGTCGACAAGGCCGCCCGCACCGCCAAGAGCGGCGATGCGGTGGCGAAGATCGAGGCGCCGCTCCTGGCCCGGCTCCGGGACGCGCTCGCGGCGGGAAAACCGGCCCGGGCGGTGATCCCCGCGGAAGACGAGCGGGCCGCCTACAAGAGCTTCAACCTGCTCACATCCAAGCCGGTGCTGTACGCCGCCAACGTGTCGGAGCTGGAGATCGTCTCGGGGAACGCGCACACCGCCGCGCTGACCGCGGCGGTGCAGAAGGACGGGGAAGACGCGGAGGTCGTAACCTTCTCCGCCAAGGTCGAGATGGAGCTCGCCGAGCTGTCGGCCGAGGACCGGGGCCCGTTTCTGGAGTCACTCGGGCTCACCGAGTCGGGATTGGACCGCCTGGGCCATGCCGCGTATCACCTGCTGGGCCTGATGAGCTACTTCACCGCCGGCGAGAAGGAAGTCCGGGCCTGGACCATTCACCGGGGTGACAAGGCCCCGGCCGCGGCTGGCGTGATCCACTCCGATTTCGAGAAGGGCTTCATCAAGGCGGAGACGGTGGCCTTCGACGTATTCGTGAAGGTGGCCGGCTGGAAGAACGCCCGGGAGCAGGGGCTGGCCCGCGCCGAAGGCAAGGAGTACGTGGTGCAGGACGGCGACGTGATGCTGTTCCGGTTCAACGTCTAGGTGGCGGTCAGGCTCCGTACCAGTACGTCCCGCCATTCCCGCTGCAGCGACCCGCACGCCGCCAACAGCCTGGCCTCTTCCTTGAGATCGTTGCGGAGCCGTTTGACGGTCGCCGCCCGGCGAATGGTCCACTGCGGATAGGGCCGATCGATCAGCGTGATATCCATGCCGGCCTCCAGCCAGCCTTCCTGCCTCACCCGAAGGTACCAGCCCGAGCGATGGTTGTGCACGATGGTCTGGACCAGGTCGGGCAGTCCGTGGCGGCGGGCCAGGTTGATACACGGTGTGCGGGGCGAAGAGACCTCGATGCGGACCTCTCCGATCCGGTAGACGTCGCCGACGCACGCGGTATCCTCGGTGAGCCCGCTGACCGTGAGATTCTCGCCGAAGCCTCCTGGTCCCACGTCCTTTCGGCCCCATTCACTCCGCCAGCGGGGATAATGCTCCGCGGAGTACATGAGCAGGGCCCGCTCGGGGCCGCCGTGGTGCCGGCGGTCGTACTGGTGATCGCCCGAGAGCCCCTCGCGTCCGGCCCACATCTGTCCGTCGACCGGCTCCTTTTTTATGGCGCTGGTCCAGGGCTGCTCCATCGGCGAGAGCGCCCCCGGGGTGCCGTAGGTGCGGGACTGACCGACCTGGATGGAGTCGAGGCGCATGGCCGAAAGGTAAGCGGGGAACCGCCCGCTCACCTAGCCATAAACCACGCCCCCGATTACATTTGCGGTCCACATATCTCCTCCCGGGCACCCACACCAGGACCCGGGCGCTTACGACCAAAGGAAGGTGTCATGACTCGTCCGTACGAGGTGGTCTATATCTTCGATCCTGCCCTGGACGAAGAGACCATCAACCAGAAACTCACCCATTTTCATTCGCTGGTGCAGGCGCCCGGTGCCGAGGCTCCGGCCTTGAACCATTGGGGCAAACGCACCCTGTCCTATCCCATCCGGAAGAAGGACACCGGCTACTACGTGGTCGCCAATTTTTCGGCGCTGGGCACCGCGCTGCCGGAGTTCGAGCGCGCCGTCAAGCTCGACGAGGCCGTCATGCGGCACCTCATCGTGCTGAACGAGGAGCCGCCCACGCCGGCCCAGGCCGCCGTTGCCAAGTCCGAGTACGAGGAGGAAGAGTGAGCCGCCA
>DASYPZ010000451.1:0-7121 GCA_036006105.1 Gemmatimonadales bacterium
ATGCGAGAGCGTCTGCCCCCGCAGGTCGGTGCGGACGAAGATCAGGCGGTCGGAGTCGTACCCCAGGTCCACCGATCTGACATTGGTCAGGCTGCGGACGAAGAGGCCGGCGCCCACCAGCAGGATCACCGAGAGCGCCGCCTGGGCGACCAGCAGCCCGGTGCGGAGCCGCGCCCGGGGCCGCCCGCCGTCCTTGCCGAACGCCTTGAACGTCTCGGCAAGATCGGTCCGTCCCGCCTGCCAGGCCGGCGTCAGGCCGGTCAGCACACCAGTCAGCAGCGCCACGAGGCCGGTGAAGCCGAGCATCCGGGGGTCGAACAACGGAGTAGTCGACCAGTCCACATCCGACAGGAGCGCGCGCCGCAGCACTCCCCCGCCGAAATGGGCGATCAGCAGTCCGGCCACTCCCCCGCCGAGCGCCAGGAGCATGCTCTCCGTCAGCAGCTGGCGGAGTAGCCGCCGCCGGCCCGCGCCGATCGCCAGGCGCACCGCGATTTCCCGCCGGCGGGAAAGTCCCCGAGCCAGCAGCAGGTTGATCACGTTGGCACAGGCGATCAGGAGTACCACCGCCGCGACCCCGGCCAGCCAGGTCGCGACCTTGGCCTCGTTCCGTGGCTTGGGCCCCCGATCGAAGTTCACCGGCGCCAGCTCGGCCCGGGAGCGCGGAATCGTCTCCGGCCTCACGCCGGGTTGATCGGTGCGGCTCTTCTGAAACGCCAGGGTGAGATCGGCGTCGGCCGCCTCGCGCGTGACACCGGGTTTGCGCCGGGCCAGCATCTCCAGCCACGAGATGTTGTGGCCGGTGTAGTAGCGGGGGCCGAAGTCGTCGAAGGCGGCGGTGGTGATGGGAACGAACGCCGAGACCTGGTTGAGCGAGGTGCCGGTGAAGCCCTTCGGCGCCACCCCGATGATGGTGTGCTGCCGGGAGCCGATGTAGAGCTGCCTGCCCACCACGGCCGGGTCACCGCCGAATCCGGTCTGCCAGAATCCGTAGCCCAGCACCGCCACTGCGGCCCCGGTGGGCGTCCGGTCCTCTTCGGCGGTGAAGAATCGTCCCAGCACCGGACGGATGTCGAACAGGGACCAGTAATCGGCGCTGACCAAGGACACTGTTCGCTGCCGGGCATCATCGCCGCTGCCCACGACGCGCTGGTCATCGTCGTAGAAGGCGGCCGTGGCGGCCAGCGTGCGGCTGCCTTCCCGAAGATCGAGATAGCGCTTGTAGCTGATGTTGTTGTCGATCCGCTCGCCATCCTCGGTCGGGCGACGCAAATAGACCCGCCCCGTCAGCTCGGGGTTCTTGAGAAAGGCCGGGGGTCGCACCAGGATCCGGTCGACAATGCCGAACATCGTGGCATTGGCGCCGATCCCGAGTCCGAGGGTCACGATCACCAGCGCCGCGAAGGCCGGCTGGCGGCGGAAGCCCCGCAGCGCGTAGCCGATGTCCTGGGACAGATCGTCGAGCCAGTGCATGCGCCGCTCCTTCCCCCGCCGTTCCCGGTCCAGACGCGCCAGCGCGATACGCGTGCTTCGCAGATCGCCGAACCGCCGCGCGGCTTCCAGCCGAGCCGCCTCGGGAGAGAGACCCCGTCGGACCAGCACCCGGGTCTCTTCCTCGAGATGAAACGCAATCTCGGCGTCGACCTCCTGCTCCACCGCCGGAGGCCGGACCGCCAGCCGGAACAACCGGGTCAGCCCGGGGAACGGCACGCGCTACCGCGCGGCCGCGACGCCGGTGGCGCGCAGCACCTTGAACACCGCGCCGGCGTAGCGCGACCATCGATCGCTCTCGTGCCGGAGCTCGCGCCGCCCGGCGTCAGTCAGCTCGTAGTATTTGGCCTTGCGGTTGTTTTCGGAGAGCCCCCATTCCGCCTCGATGAGACCCCGCTTCTCGAGACGGTGGAGCGCGGTGTAGAGTGCCCCGTCCTCGATGTTGAGATCCTCTTCGGTGGTGGCCCGAATCCAGGTGGCCACCGCATGTCCGTGCCGGGCGCCCCAGGAGAGCGACTTCAGCACCAGGACATCGAGGGTACCCTGCAGGAGGTCGAGTTCGGCGCGCGGCATGGCTTCCCCTGAAATGTTCAGGAGAAATATTCAGGGGACTGCGCTTCCCGTCAAGGGGAGGGTGTCAGATTCGGTTTCCGGCCTCGGGCGACGTGACCAGGGCCGGCACCTGCCCGGCCTCCGTCTTCTTGCGCCGGGCAAACCGATGGGGCAGCTCGTCGAGGTAGGTGTAGACCACCGGGGTCACGTACAGGGTGATGAGCTGGGAGAAGGCCAGTCCCCCGACCACCGCGATGCCCAGCGGCCGGCGGGACTCGGCACCCACACCGGTCCCGAGCGCGATGGGCAGCGTGCCGACCAGCGCCGCCATGGTGGTCATCATGATGGGCCGGAAGCGGACCCGGCAGGCCTCGAGAATCGACGCCCGCGCGGAGTCCCCCCGCTTTTCCGCTTCGACCGCGAAGTCGACCATCATGATCGCGTTCTTCTTGACCAGCCCGATCAGCATGATGATGCCGACGAAGGCGTAGATCGAGAGCTCGACCCGGAACACCAGCAGGGTGAGCAGCGCGCCGAAGGCGGCGAACGGAATGCCCGAGAGAATGGTGAGCGGGTGCAGGAAGCTTTCATAGAGAATGCCCAGCACCACATAGATCACGAACACCGCGATGATGAGCAGCGCCAGCAACCCGCGCTGGGTATCCTGGAACACCTGGGCCGCGCCGTAGAACCCCGCGGTCAGGCCTTCCGGCAGCGTGGTGCGGGCCAGGTCGTCGATCCCGGTTACCGCATCGCCGAGGGCGGCACCCGGCCGCAGGTTGAACGACAGGGTGACCGAGGGAAGCTGCCCGGTATGCGAGACGGTCAGCGGACCCGCGGTGCGCTGGATCTTCGTGACGGTCGATAGCGGGACCAGGGACCCGTTCTGCGAGCGGATGTAGAGCAGGTCGAGCGCGGCGGGGTCGGCCTGGAACTCCGGCAGCAGCTCCATGATCACCCAGTACTCGTTGGTCGGGGTGTAGATGGTGGAGACCTGCCGGGAGCCGTAGGCGTTGTACAGCGACGTCTCGATCTGGCTGGCGCTGACCCCGAGCGCGGAGGCGCGCTCCCGGTCGATGGTGATCGACACCTGGGGATTGGTGATCTGCAGATCGCTGGTGACGTCTGCCAGCTGGGGCATCTTCTGCATCCCGGCGAGCATGGCGTTGGCGCCGGCATACAGCGTCGGGAGATCGGATCCCTGCACCGAATACTGATACTGGCTCTTGGTGCTGCGGCCGCCCACGTTGATCGGCGGCGGATTCTGCAGGAACACCGAGATGCCCGGCACCGACGACACCTTGCGGGCCAGGATCCGCAGCAGCTCGTCCGAGGAGGGCCGCTTGTTGCGCGGCGCCAGGCTCATGGAGATGCGGCCCTGGTTGTTGGTCGAGACCCCGCCCCCCTGCCCCACCGAGGACAGGATCTTCGCCACGTTGGAATCCTTGGCCAGGATATTCGCCACGGTCTGCTGGTGCGACACCATGGCCTCGTAGGACGTCCCCTGCGCGGTCTCGGTCACCGCCGTGAGCCGTCCGGTGTCTTCGCTCGGAATGAAGCCCTTCGGAACGATCCGGAACAGCAGAATCGTGCCGACGAGCGTGGCCAGGGAGATGACCATCGTCGCCGGTCGATGCTCCATGACCCAATCGAGGCTACGGGTGTAGACCGAGAGCGCCCCCTGGTACCCGCGTTCGAAGCCGTCGAACAGCACGTTGCGTTTGCCGCTCCCGCTGTGCAGACCGGGCCTGAGGAACCGGCTCGACAGCATCGGGGTCAGGGTCAGCGACACGAAGCCCGAGACCAGGATCGCCACGCCGATCGTCACCGCGAACTCGTGAAAGAGCCGGCCGATGATGCCGCTCATGAAGATCAGCGGAATGAAGACCGCGGTGAGCGACACGGTCATCGACAGGATCGTGAAGCCGATCTCCGCGGCGCCATCGAAGGCCGCCTGCATGGCGGGTTTCCCCATCTCCATGTGCCGGACGATGTTCTCCAGCATCACGATGGCGTCATCGACCACGAAGCCCACCGCGAGCGTGAGAGCCATCAGCGAGAGATTGTCGAGGCTGTACCCCAGCAGGTGCATCACGCCGAACGTCCCGACCAGCGACATCGGCAGGGCCAGGCTCGGGATCACCGTCGCGGAGATGTTGCGGAGGAATAGAAAGATCACCAGCACGACCAGGATCAGGGTGAGCAGCAGCGTCCCTTTCACGTCGTGCACCGACTGCTCGATGCCGGCCGAGCGGTCGAAGAAGATGTTCACGCTGACCGAGGGAGGCAGTTGCGCCTCCAACTTGGGCAGCAGCGCCTTGACGGCGCCGGCCACCTCCACGGTATTGGTACCCGGCTGCCGCTGGATGGCCAGCGTCACCGACCGCGCGCCGTTGTACCAGGCCGCCACGTGGTTGTTCTGGACGTCGTCCAGCACCTGGCCCACGTCGCTGAGGCGGACCGGGGCCCCGTTCCGATAGGCAATGACCAGCTCGCCGAACTGGGCCGCGGTGTGCAGCTGGCCGTCGGCCATGACGGTGTACGCCCGGTTGGGCCCCCAGAGGACCCCGCTGGGCAGATTCACATTCCCGCTGGCGACCGCGTCCGCCACCTCGTCGACGCCGATGCCCCGGCTCGCCAGGGCACGGGGGTCGAGGCGGATCCGGGTGGCGTACTTCTGGGAGCCGAACACCGAAACCTGGGCCACCCCGCTCACGGTCGAGATCCGCTGAGCCATGAGCGTCTCGCCGTACTCGTCCAGCTGGGCTAACGGCAGCGTGGCGGACACCAGGGCCAGGTACAGGATCGGCGAGTCCGCCGGGTTGGTCTTCTGCATCGACGGCGGGATGATTCCGGGCGGCAGATCGCGCAGCGTCTTGGAAATGGCGGCCTGCACGTCCTGCGCGGCGGCGTCGATGTCGCGATCCAGCGAAAACTGGATGGCGATGCTGGTCGACCCCAGCACATTGGTGGAGGTCATGTTGTCGATGCCGGCGATGGTCGAGAACTGTTTCTCGAGGGGCGTCGCCACCGCCGCGGCCATCGTTTCGGGACCGGCGCCGGGCAAACTCGCCGACACGCTGATGGTGGGGTAGTCCACCACGGGGAGATCGCTGACGGGAAGCCGCTTGTACGCCATCCCGCCGAAAAAGAGGATCGCCACCATGACCAGGGTGGTCATGACCGGCCGCCGGATGAAGAGCGCCGTGAAGTTCATTGGACCCCCGGGCGGACATCGATTTTGACTCCCGCTTCGAGGCGCGATTGCCCGTCGGTGACGACGCTCGTCCCCGCGTCGAGGCCCTTGGTGACGATGGTTCGGTCCTGATAGGCGCGCTCGGTGACCACCGGCTGCACCCGCACCGTGTTCCCCGCTTCCACCACGAACACATAGCTCCCGTTCTGTCCCACCACGATGGCCGCCGTCGGGATCGTCACCGCATTGGGCTCCACGTAGAGCTCGACCTGCACCGGCAGGAACTGGCCCGGCCAGAGTCGTCCGGAGGTGTTGGGAAATTCTCCCTTGAGGGTGACCGTGCCCGTCACCGTATCCACCGCGTTCTCGACGAAGGAAAGCACCCCGGCCTCTGGCTCCCCGGTCGTGGCGAGGTTCGCGATCACCCGCACCTTGCCGGCCTTGGCGTAACGCTGCACCTCGGCCAGATAGCGCTCCGGCACGGCGAAGCGGATCCGAATCGGGTGGATCTGGTTGATCGTCACCAGGGGCTCTCCACCCCCGGGACGCACTACGTTGCCGGCGTGCACCAGCAGGCTGCCGGTGCGGCCCGCGATGGGCGCGCGTATCGTGGTGTATTCCAGGTTGAGGCGGGCGTTCTCGACCGCCGCCTTGTCGGCATCCACCACGGCGGTCTGCGCGGCCGCCGCCGCGACGGCCTGGTCGGCCTGGGACTTCGTCACATAGTCCTTCTGCACCAGCGCGGCATACCGTTCCGCATCCCGCACGGCGTTGGCGGCCGATGCCTGGTCGCGAGCCAGCATCGCTTCGGCCTGCCGCAGCGCCGCCTCGAATGGCCGCGGATCGATCTTGATCAGGGGCTGCCCCAGCGCCACGTCGGCGCCTTCCTTGAACAGCACGTCGGTGATGACGCCCCCGGCCTGGGCCTGGATGGCGACGCTGTTGATCGGCTCCACCTGGCCGTTGGCCCCGATGACGTAGGGCACCGGGCCGCGCTCCGCCGGCGCGACCGTCACCGCCACCGGACGCTTGGGAGGGGGCGCCGGCTTGCCGCAGGCGACCAGCATACACAGCACCACCGCGGAGCTCGACCGCGCCACGCGGGAGCACCGGGCCAACCGGACTGGAATGATCACCGCGAACCCCGCGTGGAATCGGGCGTGAGCCGGACCGGCGCTTCGCCATGCGGTCCGAGAATACCGACGTCGTGGGCCAGCTGGGCCAGAGCGGCGTACCAGGCCCACCGCGCCTGGACCTGTTGCCGACGGGCATCGGCCAGCGCCGATTGCGCCGTGAGGAGGTCGAGGATGGTGCCCACCCCTTCCTTGTAGCGACCCGACGCGACGCCTTCCGATTCTTCGGCGCTGGCCAGCAGCCGGCCGCTGGTCGAGACCCGCTGGGTGGAGGTCCGGAGCGCGTAGTACGCCGTGAAGACCTGGGCCGCCGCGCGCACCCGGACATCTTCGTACCGGGCCCGGAACGCGGCGGCCTGTTCGCGAGCGGCCGCCACCGAGTAGCGCCGGGTCAGTCCGGTCGTCAGGGGAATCGCGAGGCCGAACGAGAGCGAATAGGTGCTGCCGCCCAGCACGCTGGTATCGGAGTAGGTCCGTCCGGCCGATGCGGTGAGGCTCAATGCGGGCCAGACACCGGAGCGCGCCACCCGGACCTCGGCGTCGGCCCCGCGGGCCTCGGCCCGGGCCTGGGCGATGTCGGGCCGCTCCAGCGCCGCGCGCGCAATCAGCGAGTCGACGCTTTCGGCCACGTCCGCGATCGGAGCCCGGGGCGGATCGGCGGCCACCTCGAACGGCGTGTTGGCGTCGATCCCCAGCACCAGCGCGAGATTGGCGCGGGCGGTCTGCGCCCCGCCTTCCGCGTCCTGCAG
>DASYPZ010000452.1:0-3716 GCA_036006105.1 Gemmatimonadales bacterium
CGCGCTATGACCATCCCGACCCCCGACGCCTTCGGCAGCCGAGCGGACCTCACGCTCGACGGCGAACGGACGGAGATCTTCCGCCTGGCCGAGCTCGAGCGCAAGGGCGTGGGCACGCTGGATCGGCTTCCCTTCTCGATCCGCATCCTGCTGGAAAACGCCCTGCGGCACGCCGGGCGCAGCCCGGTGACGTCGGCACACGTGGAAGCCCTCGCCACGTGGAGCCCGACCCCTGCGTCGGGTGGCGAAATCCCCTTCATGCCGGCCCGGGTGGTGCTCCAGGATTTTACCGGCGTACCCTGTGTCGTCGACCTCGCGGCGATGCGGGACGCGATGGCCCGGATGGGCGGAGACGCGGCCCGAATCAACCCGGTCGTGCCCTGTGATCTGGTGATCGATCACTCGGTCCAGGTTGATCACTACGGGACCGCCGACGCCTTCCGCCAGAATGTGGCGCTGGAATTTGAGCGCAACGCCGAACGCTATCAACTCCTCAAGTTCGCGCAGCGGGCCTTCCGGGATTTCCGGGTCGTTCCACCCGGAACCGGCATCGTGCACCAGGTCAACCTGGAATACCTCGCCCCGGTGGTTCAGCTCCGCGAGCAATATGGTACCCGTACCGCCTATCCCGATACCCTGGTGGGCACCGATTCCCACACGACGATGATCAACGGGCTCGGAGTCCTGGGATGGGGGGTCGGGGGCATCGAGGCCGAAGCCGTCATGCTGGGCCAGCCCTATTTCATGCTGGTGCCCGAGGTCGTCGGCGTGAAGCTCACCGGCGATCTCCCGGTCGGCACCACGGCCACCGATCTGGTGCTCCGGATCACCCAGATGCTCCGGAAACAGGGCGTGGTCGACAAGTTCGTCGAGTTCTTCGGTCCCGGGCTCTCCCGGCTGGGGCTCGCGGACCGCGCCACGATCGCCAACATGGCGCCGGAGTACGGCGCCACCGTCGGCTTCTTCCCCGTGGATGCGGAGGCGGTGGGATATCTCCAGCGCACCGGTCGCGAACGCGAGGCCGCCCGCACCGATCGCTACTGCAAGGAAGTGGGCCTCTTCCGCACCGATGCCACCCCGGATCCCGTATTCACCACGACACTCGCCCTCGATCTGGGCACCATCGAGCCGAGCCTGGCCGGCCCTCGGCGCCCCCAGGACCTGGTGCCCCTGCGAGAGCTCAAGAAGAACTTCGCGGTGTCGCTGCCCGGGCTGATGACCACCGGCACCCCGGCGCCGCGGCGCGCCCTGGCGGAAGCCGCCTGCTCACGCTGGACCGGCGAAGGCGGGTCGTCCGGGGCCGCCACGGCCCTCGAGGCGGCCGAACCCGACCTGCCCCTTCCCGCGGACGCCATTCCGGAGCAGGACGGCCTGGTGGTCATCGCGGCCATTACCAGCTGCACCAACACCTCGAATCCCTCGGTGATGGTCGGGGCGGGGCTGCTGGCTCGCAAGGCCCTGGAACGCGGCCTCCTCAGCAAACCCTGGGTCAAGACCAGCATGGCGCCCGGTTCGCGGGTGGTGACTGCGTATCTCGAGGCGGCCGGTCTGATGCCTGATTTCGAAAAGCTGGGATTCAACGTGGTCGGCTACGGCTGCACCACCTGCATCGGGAACAGCGGGCCGTTGCCCGAGGCGGTCTCCAACACCATCGACCAGCATCAGCTGGTGGCCGCGGCGGTCCTCTCCGGCAATCGGAACTTCGAGGCCCGAATTCACCCGCAAGTGCGCGCCAACTATCTCGCCTCCCCCATGCTGGTCGTGGCGTTTGCACTGGCCGGGCGGGTGGATGTGGACCTGACGACCCAGTCGCTCGGCAGAGGATCGGACGGCAAGGCGGTTTTTCTCAAGGACATCTGGCCATCCGCGGATGAAATCCGGACCACCATGGCCGCCTGCCTCAAGCCGGAGCTGTTCAAGACCCGGTACGCTTCGGTCTTCGAGGGTGATGAAGAGTGGCGTGCCCTGCGAGTGCCCGAGGGCGACCGC
The DNA here is from genome assembly GCA_036006105.1 of Gemmatimonadales bacterium. Lineage (GTDB taxonomy): Bacteria > Gemmatimonadota > Gemmatimonadetes > Gemmatimonadales > GWC2-71-9 > JABFSM01. The sequence continues at coordinate 1,990 of DASYPZ010000452.1, forward strand.
TTCGCCTGGGACACCGCCTCCACCTACGTCCAGGAGCCACCCTTCTTCCAGGGTCTGGCCCCGTCTCCGAGTGCGCCGCCCGACATCCGGAAGGCCCGGGTGCTGGTCTCGGTGGGAGACTCGGTCACGACCGATCACATTTCCCCCGCGGGCGCCATCCCCAAGAACGGCCCCGCGGCGCGTTACCTCCTCGAGAAGGGCGTCGGCCAGGTCGACTGGAATACCTTCGGCGCGCGGCGGGGCAATCACCAGGTGATGATGCGAGGCACCTTCGGCAATGTGCGGATCAAGAATCTCCTGGTTCCCGAGAAAGAGGGGAACTGGACCGTTCACATTCCGTCGGGCGAGGTGCTGTCGATCTTCGACGCCGCCATGAAATACGCCGCCGAGGGGGTACCCCTCCTGGTCCTGGCCGGCAAGGAATACGGCACCGGATCGAGCCGCGACTGGGCCGCCAAGGGCACTACCCTTCTCGGCGCTCGCGCGGTGCTTGCGGAAAGCTACGAGCGGATCCACCGCAGCAACCTGGTCGGCATGGGCGTGATTCCGCTGGCCTACCAGGCGGGAGAGTCGCGTCAGACGCTGGGCCTGACCGGCCTCGAGGAGTTCGAGATCACCGGTCTTGCCACCGGGCTGGTACCGAACGGTCGGGTGACCGTCTCGGCCCGCGGCAGCGACGGCAAAGTCACCACCTTTCAGGCGGTGGTCCGGCTCAACTCACCGGTGGAAGTGGAATACCTGAACCACGGCGGGATCCTCCCCCGCGTACTCCGAAAGTTCCTTGCTGGAGGCTAAGACGCTAGGACGCTAAGAGGCTAAGAAGAAGCCCCTCGGGAGAGGATCCCGGGGGGCTTCTGGTTTTCCTAGCCTCTTAGCGTCCTAGCGTCCTAGCCTCAAGCAACCAGGTCCTTCAGCCGCTCCCCCGTCTCTCCTTCACGGAGGCGAACCAGGGCACGGTCCCGGAGCTGCCGAATCCGCTCCCGGGTGACGCCCATCATGCGGCCAATTTCCTCCAGGGTGCGGCTTTGCCCGTCTTCGATGCCGAAGTACAGCCGAAGCACCTTGGCATCCCGGGGCGGGAGCGTGGCCAGGGCCGCCTCGATGTCCTGAGTCTGGCTGTTGGCCATGGTACCAGCATCGGTGCCTTCCTGGTCCGCGGCAAACCGCTCGATGCGCTCGTTGCCGTCTCCATCCCGGGTGGGATGATCCAGCCGGACTGCCTCGGAATTCAGGGCCGACAGGGAGCGGACCGCCTCAGGAGTGAGACCCGTCGCCCGGGCCAGCTCCTCGGTGGTCGGCATGCGGCCGAGCTTTTCCTTGAGCAGCGTGGTGGTGCGGCCCAGGCGGGACAGATCCGCGGTGCGGTTGAGCGGCACCCGAACCGGACGGCCGTGCCGGGCGATCGCCGCCTGGACCGCCTGCCGGATCCACCAGACCGCGTAGGAGATGAACTTGACGCCGCGGTCCGGATCGAACTTCCGGGCGGCCGTCATCAGCCCCAGGTTTCCCTCGCCGATCAGATCGACGAGCGGCACTCCGCGGTTCTGGAACTTCTTGGCCACCGACACCACGAAACGCACATTGTGCCGAGCCAGTTTTTCCTGGGCGGCCACATTGCCACGGAAAGCCTTGCGGGCCAGCTCCATCTCCTCGTCTCGGGAGAGGAGCGGAACCCGGCTGATCTCGTCCAGATAGAGATCGAGACTCTCACGACCCTCGTCGACCGC
>DASYPZ010000453.1:0-3404 GCA_036006105.1 Gemmatimonadales bacterium
ATCCAGCGCCGCGCGCCAGCTGTCGATCCGGAGCGTGGGCCCGTACGTCAGGATGCGCAGGTGCGGATTGGCCACCAGGATCCGGTCCCGCAGGTCATCCCGTAACCCGTTCATCACGCCCAGCACCACGACCAGCGCCATGACCCCGATGGCGACGCCCCCGATGGCGATGATGGTGTTGAGCGAGGCGAATCGCGATTGCTTGCGCCCGCGCATGTACCGGAGCGCGATGCTTCGCTCCAGCGGGGAGGGAAGCCGCGGCAGAAAACTCACCCGCCCTGCCCTCCGGGCTCGGGCCCATCCCCCTCGCCGGGGCGCATGGCGGGAAACAGAATCACATCGCGAATGGAGGGCTGCCCGGTGATCAGCATGATCAAACGGTCGACCCCGAGACCCATCCCGCCGGTCGGGGGCATCCCGTACTCCAGGGCCCGGAGGTAGTCCGCATCGAGCGGCTGCGCTTCCTCGTCTCCGGCGGCGCGCTGACGGGCCTGATCGGCGAAGCGGGCCCGCTGCTCGTCGGGATCGTTGAGCTCGCTGAACGCATTGGCGATCTCCTTGCCGGCGACGAACAGCTCGAATCGCTCGGTGAGGACCGGGTCGGTCCGGTGCTCGCGCGCCAGCGGCGACAGCGCCTTGGGATGATCCATCACGAAGGTCGGCTGGGTGAGCATCGGTTCGACGAACATCTTGAACACCTCGTCGATCAGCCGGCCGCCCGACAGCTGCCCGGCGTCCTCGCGGGAGACGCCCGCCGCGGTCAGTTTGGCACGCAACTCGGTCTCCGACGCGGTCCGGACGTCCAGGCCGGTCTGCTCCTGGACCGCGGCCACGAATTCGATCCGCCGAAACGGCGCGGTGAAATCGATCGCCGTGTCCATGTAGGTCACCCCGGGCCCCCCGGTGGCGTGCTGCACCGCGCCGGACACCATGGCCTCGGTCAGCGCCAGGATGTCGTGGTAGTCGGCGTACGCCTGGTAGCACTCCAGCATGGTGAACTCGGGGAGATGGGTGCGGTCCATCCCCTCGTTCCGGAAATCGTGCCCGATCTCGTACACCCGGTCGAAGCCGCCCACGATCAGCCGCTTGAGATAGAGCTCGTCGGCGATGCGGAGGAACAGCGGCATGTCGAGCGCGTTGTGGTGGGTCACGAAGGGCCGGGCCATCGCCCCGCCGTAGAGCGGCTGGAGTACCGGGGTTTCGACCTCGAGGTATCCCCGCTCGTCGAGGAATCGGCGGAGATACCGGATGACCTCGGCGCGGGTCTCGAACACCCGGCGCACCTCGGGGTGCACCGCCAGGTCGGCGTACCGCTGGCGATAGCGGACCTCGGGATCGGAGAGTCCGCCGAAGGTGACCGCGCCCGATTCGGTCTGCTGGGTCTTGCCGCGCGGGAGGGGCCGGAGGCTCTTGGAGAGCAGCTCGACCACCAGCGCGCGCACCGTCACCTCTCCGGTGCGGGTGCGGAACAGCGTGCCGGTGATACCCACGTGGTCGTCGAGGTCCAGCAGTTTGGCGGTATCCCACCCCGCGCCCAGCGCGTCCTGCCGCAGGTACACCTGGATTCGGCCGCTGGAATCCTCGAGGTGGCCGAACATGGTCTTGCCCTGCAGTCGCAACGCCGCGAGGCGTCCGGCCACGGCCACCATCGGGCCGTCATCCCCCATCGTATCGGTGTAGAGCGCCAGCGCCGCCGCCGCGGAGTGGGTCCGCTCGTAGCGGTACGCATAGGGAGCCACGCCCAGCGGCGCCAGGGCGGCGCGGTTGGCGCGGCGCGCCGCTTCCACATAGCCCCGCTCGGCGTCACCGGTCACGAGGTGCCTCCGGCGCTTCGCTTCAGATAGGCCTGGATGAATTCGTCGATGTCGCCATCCATCACCCGCTGCACGTCGGTGATCTTGAGCTCGGTCCGGTGATCGTTGACCATGGTGTAGGGCTGAAAGACGTAGCTGCGGATCTGATTGCCCCAGGAGTTGTCGGTCTTGGTAGCCTCGACCAGCGCGCGAGCCGCCTCCTGCTCTTCCAGTTTCTTCTGGTAGAGCGCTGCGCGGAGCATCTTGTACGCGGTGGCCTTGTTCTTCCCTTGGCTCCGCTCCTGCTGACAGGCGACCACCAGCCCGGTGGGAATGTGGGTCAGCCGCACCGCGGAGGAAGTCTTGTTCACGTGCTGGCCGCCGGCGCCGCTGGCGCGGTAGACATCCATCTTGATGTCTTCTTCCCGCAAATCCACCTCGATGGTGTCGTCGATATCGGGATAGATAAACACCGAGGCGAACGAGGTGTGCCGCCGTGACTGCGAATCGTAGGGCGAGATGCGCACCAGGCGGTGAACGCCCTTTTCCGCCTTGAGGAAGCCGTAGGCGTACTCCCCCTTGATCTCCATCGAGATCGACTTGATGCCGGCCTCTTCGCCCGGAATCAGGTCGAGCACGCTGATCTGGTACCCCTTCCGCTCGGCCCAGCGGCGGTACATCCGGGAGAGCATTTCCGCCCAGTCCTGGGACTCGGTGCCGCCGGCGCCGGGATGGATGGTGAGAATCGCATCGCCGGGATCGTCGGGGCCGCGCAGGAGGGTCTTGAGCTCGAAGGATTCCAGCACATTGGCGACGCCCTCCACCTCGGCAGCCAGCTCGGCCGCGAGGCCTTCATCGGGCTCGGCGACCAGCAGCTCGCCCATCCCGCGGGCATCGGCCAGACGAGCCCGGATGCCGGCGGCCGGACCTACCCAGCTCTTGAGGCTCTTGACCTCCTGCACCTGGGCGCGGGCCCGCTCCGGGTTGGACCAGAAACCAGGATCGGCCTGTTCGGCCTCGAGCCCCTTGAGCCGGCGTTCCTTGGCCGGGAGGTCAAAGAAACTCCGATAGCTCGTGGAGGCGCCGCTCCAGTTCATCCAACCGCTCGTCCAGACTGGCCATCGCCGGAAACTCTCGAGTTGAAGATCCGATTGCGAGGCGAGCCGCCCCCCGCCCGCGGCGAAGAGACGGCTCGCTTGTACCATCGGGAAATATAATGCTTAGGGGAAGACCGGCTGCCCGTCTGCCAGAATCTCGTTCAGGGCGTCGGTAAAGAACGTGGTGGCGTCCGCGAGCGGCTTGCCGACCTGGTCGACGTACTCGTCCCAGCTTTTTCGGATCTCTTCCTCGAACAGCAGCTTGAGCGACCCGTCGCGCAGGCCGTCCCGCCGCTTGGCGGGATGGTATACCACGATGTCGCTGACCAGGGCACGAGCCAAACGCCGAGCCCGGGCCTCGGGGTCCTGGGAGAGGAAGGGGTTGGTCGGCCGCTTGGGGCGCGCCGCTGCGGGTGGGGCAGCAGCCGGCGGAGCCGGGGGCGCCAGCGAGACCGGTGCGGGAGCCGGCGCTGGAACGACCGGAGGCGTGAATGGCGCCGCCGGTGCCTGCGGA
>DASYPZ010000454.1:0-5825 GCA_036006105.1 Gemmatimonadales bacterium
GCGAGGAGCCGGTCGAATGTGGTAGGTGAGCCGCCCCGCTGGAGATGGCCCAGCACCAGGCAGCGGGTCTCCTTCCCGGTTCGTTCCCCGATCGCCTTCGCCACTTCCTCCCCGATGCCTCCGAGCCGCTCGGCGCGTCCCCGCCCGGCGCGCTGACGGAGCACGATCTGTCCTCCGGCGGCCCGGGCGCCTTCCGCGGCAACCACGATCGAGAACCGCCGACCCCGATGTTCCCGCTCCATGATCTTCTGGCACACCTTGTCGATGTCGAAGGGGATTTCCGGAATGAGGATCACGTCGGCGCTGCCGGACAGACCGCTGTGCAGCGCGATCCAGCCGGCGTAGCGGCCCATGAGCTCCACCACGAAGACCCGATCGTGGCTCTCCGCGGTGGTGTGGATCTTGTCGAGGGCGTCGGTCGCGGTGCTCACGGCGGTGTCGAACCCGAAGGAGGATTCGGTACCCGCGACATCGTTATCGATGGTCTTCGGCACCCCGACTACCGGGACGCCCTTTTCGAACAGGCGCTGAGCGATACCCAGGCTGCCGTCGCCTCCGATCGCCACCAGGGCATCGAAGCCATGGGCCCGGAACGACGCGATCATCTCGTCGGAGCGATCCTCCTCCAGCACGGATCCGTCCGGCATGTGACGGGGCCATTGAAACGGATTGCCGTAGTTGGTGGTGCCGAGGATGGTACCCCCGAGGTGGGTGATGCCCCGGACCTCGCGCGGCCCCAGCGCGATCAGACCCGGATCGGGCTCGCCCGGCGTTTCGATCGTCGGGCGGTTGTCCTTGCGATACCGGTCCTCGGGGGAGAAGAGCCCGTCGTATCCCCGGCTGATGCCGTAGGTCTCCCAGCCTCTCTGGTGAGCGGATAACACCACGGCGCGAATGACCGCGTTGAGCCCCGGCGCATCGCCCCCGCCGGTGGAAATGGCAATCTTCATGGAGCTACACTCACCCCCGGTTGGCCCGGATCAAATCGACGACTTCGCCGGGATTGGCGTGCCGGCCCAGCTGCTTCTTGGAAAAGACCACCGTACCGTCCACGCTGACCTCGAACATTCCAGCCGACGCCGGGATCAGTTTCACCTCGGCGCCTTCGAGTTCCCGCTCCAGCTCCGCCGCCAGACCGGCGGCGCGACGTTCGTAGTTTCAGACCACGCAGTACTGAATGGCGATGTGCATCGATGCTCCGGGTTATTGGACGCACCTGGGCCGGGAGAATCCTGCTCCCGCGGCCCGTCGATGGCAAGGGATCCGATTAATATGCGTCATGCTGAGCACGCTTCTCCTGGCCGCCGCGGCGGCAGGTCATGACTCGACTCCGGTCCGGGCGATTTACGTGAACGCCTGGGCCTTCGGCACCAAGAAATTCTATCAGCTCGTCCAGCTGGCGGAAACGACCGAGATCAACGCCTTCGTCATCGACATCAAGGATGATACCGGGTATCTGACCTTCCGGTCGGCCGTACCGGTGGCCCTGGAAATCGGGGCCAACACCCAGCTCCGGGCCCGCGACGCCCGCGAACGGGTGGCGCTGCTCCGCGCGAAGGGGATTCGCCCGATCGCCCGGATCGTCGTGGCGAAGGATCCGCTCCTTGCCGCCAACAAGGGTGCCTGGGCCATCCAGAACGGGTCCGGAGGCGCCTGGACCGACCGGAAAGGCACCAAGTGGGTCGACGCATTCAACGATTCGGTCTGGGTCTATGCCGCGGCACTTGCCGCCGAGGCGGTCAGCATCGGCTTCGAGGAAATCCAGTACGATTATGTCCGGTTTCCCGACGAATCCCGCCAGCGGATGGCCAAGGCCGTGTTTCCGGCCCGGCGCGGGATCGAGTCGTCGCGGGAGGGGATCACCCGGAATCTGCTGCTGCTGGGCGCGAGGACCCGAGCCCTCAAGGTGCCCTTCACGATCGATGTGTTCGGACTCACGACCACCGCCGAAGACGACATGGGAATCGGTCAGTACTGGGAGGACCTCGTGACCAGCGCGGATGTGGTTCTTCCGATGGTCTACCCGAGTCATTACCAACGCGGGGTGTATGGGGTCGCCCGCCCCAACGCGTCGCCCTACGTGATGGTCAGGCGCGCCATCGAGGACGGCCTGCGCCGGAATAAAGCGCTGGCGCCCAAGCACAGTGCCGAAATCCGCCCGTATCTCCAGGCCTTCACCCTTGGCCAGCCACGCTACACGTCCTTTCAGGTCCGCGAACAGGTCCGGGCCCTCACCGACCTCGGCATCCGGTCCTGGGTTCTCTGGAATCCACGCTCGGCATACGAGCGAGGATACTTCAAGCCGGAGGTACTGGCGAGCCCGCGCCCCGCCGGAGGGTCACCCCAGCCGTGAACCCCGTGGGCCGACTGGCCGCGTGCCTCGGTGGCATGGCAGCCCTCCCGTTCTTTGCTCTGACCACGTCGCTGACCGCGCAACGACGGCCCGCTCCCCCGGTCGTTGGGGGCCCCCCGGCCGGAGACTGGCAGTCTGCCGGCCGCGATTACGCCCTCACCCGATACAGCCCCCTCGACCAGGTATCGACATCGAACGTGGGTCAGCTTCGGCCGGTGTGGACCTTCTCGACCGGATCGCTGCGCGGGCACGAGGGTAGTCCGCTGGTCGTGGGTCCGGTGATGTTCGTCCATACTCCATACCCCAATTCGGTGTACGCCCTCGATTTGTCCCAGCCGGGAGCCCCCGTGAAGTGGCGCTACACCGCGCCGCTTCCCGGCCCGGCGCCCAAGCCGACCGCGGACCCTCCGGCGATTCCCACGCTGCCGACCGGGTGCTGCGACGCCGGAAGTCGCGGGCTGGCCTGGCATCCCAGCGGGAAGCTTTACGTGCCCCTGCTCAGCGGTGAGCTCGCCGCGCTCGATGCCGGGACGGGGCGCGAGATCTGGCGGGTCCGTAATGCCGATCCGAAGCTCGGTGCGACTCTCGCTTCCGCCCCACTGGTGGTGGGAGATCTGGTCTTTGCCGGTGTATCGGGCGCGGAGTACGGTGTGCGCGGCTACCTGACGGCCTACGATGCCTTGACCGGCAGACTGGTCTGGCGCGGCTACAGCACCGGCCCAGACGCCGACGTCCTGATCGATGGCTCGGCCAATGCGAATTATGTCTCGCACCAGGGCCGGGACCTCGGGGTCTCTTCCTGGGGCGGAGAGGGTTGGCGCACCGGAGGTGGCACGACGTCGGGGTGGATCTCGTATGACCCCGGACTCAACCTGATCTACTATGGAACCGACCAGCCCGCGCCAGGCAACCCGGCGGCGAGACCCGGGGACGACAAGTGGACCTCCTCGATCCTGGCGCGGGACCCCGCCTCGGGAAAGCTGCGCTGGGCCTTCCAGGTCACTCCGCACGATGAGTGGGGGTACGGGGGCTCCAACGAAAACATTCTGGTAGACCTCACCATTCACGGCGCCCCGGTAAAAGCCCTGGTCCATTTCGACCGCAATGGATTTGCCTACACGCTGGATCGGGGCACCGGCCGCGTTCTGGTGGCGGAGCGATTCGGCCCGGCCAACTGGGCCCGAGCCGTGGATTTGAGCAGCGGAATTCCCCAGCGAGACCCCAGGTACGGCGCACCGGCACCCGCGGTGCCGCCCGTCGGTGCGCGGCGCGGCCCCCCGGGTCCGCTCACCTCTGGCATCTGTCCCGGCAGCATCGGCACCAAGTTCCTCCAGCCCGCTGCCTGGTCCCCGCTGACCAGCCTGTTCTATCTGCCGCTCAACAATCTCTGCATGGATCTCCGGGTCAGCCCGGTCGGCTACACCGGGGGAGAGCCCTTTTCCGGAGCCACGATCACCATGACGGCAGGGCCCGGCGGCAATCGTGGTCGCTTCGTCGCCTGGGACGCGGCGGCGGCATCGATCGCCTGGGAGGTGAAGGAACCGCTCCCGGTCGCGAGCGGTGCGCTCACCACCGCAGGCGGACTGGTGTTCTACGGCACGCTCGACGGATGGCTCAAGGCGCTCGATCAAAAGACCGGGCGCGAGCTCTGGCGCTTCAAGACACCATCGGGCATCATCGGCAGCCCGATTGCCTTTGCCGGGCCGGACGGCAAGGAGTACATCGCCGTGATCGCCGGAATCGGCGGCTGGTGGGGACTGGGGGCCAATGGGGGTCTCGACTCCGCATCCATGAGCAACCCCGGCGGCGTGCTCCTGGTCTTTGGCCTGTGAGCGGCGCCCGGGCCCTCGGGGCCCTGCTGATCTCCGTCTTCGCGCTCGATGCGGCCGTCCAGAATCCTTCCCCCCGAGCAGTAACCCGACGTACCGGCACCTTTCAGGACCGTCGGCTCGATGAGAGTTCCGGCGTGGTCGCGAGCCGGCGGCACCCTGGATTGCTTTGGAGCATGAACGACTCGGGCGGCGACCCGGTCCTCTATCTCACCGACACCACGGGGGCGGCGCTCGGCGTGTTTCCCGTCCGCGGCGCCTCGAACAGGGATTGGGAAGCGCTGGGACGGGGCCCCTGCGGCAGGATCGAATGTCTGGTGATCGGGGACACCGGCGACAACAACGAGCGCCGTCGATCCGTCACGCTCTATCGGATGCCGGAACCCGAGGCGGGTGTCACGTCGCGACGGGCGGATCGCCCGGCCGCAGAATCGCTGACCCTGCACTACCCGGACCATCCCCATGACGTCGAGGCCCTCTATGTGGAGCCGAACGGCGCGATCATCCTGATCACGAAGGGTCGGACGGACGGAGTGATCATGTTTCGGGTGCCCGCGGACGCCTGGGGTACCGGCCGGGTGGTGACCCCGGAAATGGTGGGCCTCCTGCCGATTCCGGCGAGCCTCATGACCGGACGGGTCGTCACCGACGCGGCAATCTCACCCGATGGGGGACGAGTGGCCGTCCGTACCTATCGCGATGTGTATTTCTTCCTGCGCGGGCCGGACGGTCGCCTGCGGCCCGACGTCGATCGGCCGGTCTGCGACATCGCCGGCAGAGAGCCCCAGGGCGAAGGCATCGATTACTGGGATCGGAACACGCTGGTGCTGACCAGCGAGCGCGCCGCGTTTGCCGCCGGCACCATCATCCTGCTCCGCTGTCCCGGACCATGAGACTCCGCCCCACGCGCTGGTGGATACTCGTACCGCTGCTGGCCGGATTCTGGATCGTGCTCGACCGGCAGCGGCCCCGAGCTCCGCACTCGGCGGAGTGGCTCGATGCCGGCGGCGTCCTGGTCCGGACGGTCCGGGCCGGAACCGGCGACACCACCCTGCTGCTGCTGCACGGCTACGGCGAATCGCTGACGACCTGGCGGGCCATCTTCGACCGGCTGGCCGCTCATGCGAAGGTGGTCGCGATCGACCTTCCCGGCTTCGGCGGGAGCGCCAAGCCCGACACGTCGTACTCCCTGGCCACTCTGACGAGCTGGCTTTCCGGGTTCATGGATCGATGGACCACCGGGCCCGTGGTGATCGTGGGACATTCGATGGGAGGCGAGCTCGCGGCCTCCCTCGCGCTGGCCCGCCCGGATCGCATCAAGCTGGTGATCCTGATCGCACCGGCGGGTTACCGGATCGGGCTGGGTGGAATCGCCGATTCGATGTACCCCTCCAAGGCGCGGACTCTGGGCCGCTACCTGGCCTATCGATCCTTCATTACCCCGATACACGACCCGGGCTGGCTGGCGGAGCCGGATTCGGTCGCCGACTACGATCAGACCGGCGACACCGCCTACGCCAAGTCGGCGGCGCGGGTGCTCGAGGATTTCGATTTCCGAGGATTGAAGAGTCGCTTCGCCCAAATCACCCAGCCGACTCTGCTGATGTGGGGCGGCACTGATCCGGTCGTGCCCTACGCCGTGG
>DASYPZ010000455.1:0-2943 GCA_036006105.1 Gemmatimonadales bacterium
CGGGTCCACCCGCGCGGCCCGCAGGGCGGGAATCCAGCACGCGCTGATCCCGATCGCGGCCATCAGCACCGCGACGCCGACGAAGGTGACCGGGTCACGGGGGGCGATCCCGAACAGGAGCCCCTGGATGACCCGGGCGCCGAGGAAGGCACCGGTCACGCCGAGCGCCAGGCCGAGCGCCACCAGCACGACGCCCTCCTTCAGGACCATGCGCTGTACCCGGCCGCTGTCGGCGCCCAGGCTCATGCGGATGCCGATCTCGTTGGTCCGCGCGCTCACCGAGAACGCCAGCACCCCGGCGATCCCCACCGCCGCGATGACCACGGCCAGGACGCCGAACAACGAGACCAGCTCGGCGTTGAGGCGCCGGGGCGCCACGCTCTGATCCTTGATCTGCTTGACGGTCAGCACGTTCTCGATCGGGGCCGTTGGGGCAATGCGCTGTACGATGCGAGTCGCCGCCCGCGCCAGGGCCTTGGCATTGCTGTCGGTGCGGATCACCAGCCCGCCGAACATCGTGAATTCCTGCGCAAAGGGCTGGTACACCGCGAGCCGGGGCAAGGCGTCGAGCCCGCCGTCCTGGGTATTGCCGACGACCCCGACGATGGTGCGCCAATCTCCTCTTATGGGCGTGAACTTCAGCACCTCACCGGTCCAGGCGATCCGCTTGCCCAGCGGATCCTCTCCGGGGAAGAATCGGTCGGCCAGCGTCTGGTTGACGATCACGACCCGCTCGGTTCCCGCCCGATCGGTGCTGGAGAAATTCCGTCCCTTGAGGAGCGGAATCCCGGCGGCGTGGAAGTACTCGGGGCTCGCCGTCCGGAAATCGCCGCGGGGAATTGCCTCGCCCACGGCCAGCGACTTGCCTTCCGCCGCAAGGTCGAACGACAGCTGCGAGCTTCCCAGCGGAATGTGGGAGCCCAGTCCCACCTCGGTGACGCCGGGCAGCCCGGCGATCTCCTGTCGCATGCGATCGAGCAGCAGCTTCGACTCGGCATCGGCGGCTGGGGTCATCCGGGCCGGATTGAGGAGGGACACCTGCATGGTGAGCACTTCCTCGGTCTGGAGGCCGGTGTCCACCTGGCTGAGCTGGATCATCGTGCGCGTCAGGAGGCCGGCCCCCGCGAGCAGCATGACCGACACCGCGATCTGGGCGACCACCAGCCCGCGCTGCAGCCGGCTCTTTCGCAGGCCGCCGCTCATGCGCCGTCCACCCGCGCCGATCCACGCGGCGAAGGAACCCTCTTTGGGCAGCGTAGCCACGAACGCCAGCAGCAGCGCGAGGGCGACGGACAGGGTGAGCGTAAAGCCCAGCACCACGCCGTCGAGACTGATTTCGCCCGCGCGGGGCGAGTACCGCTCGGCGAACGCCGTGAGCAGCCCGACCCCGCCGATTCCGATGAGGACGCCCAGGCCGCCGGCCAGGAAGGTCAGCACGAGGTTCTCGACCAGCAGCAATCGCCGGAGGCGCGCCACGCCGGCGCCAAGGGCCGCGCGCACCACCAGCTCGTGCTCCCGGCGCACCCCGCGCATGAGGGTGAGGTTGACCACGTTGGCCGCGGAGATGATCAGGACGAACGCGGCGGCGCCCATGAGCAGCCAGAGGGTGAGCCGGGCCCGCTCGCCGAGCACTTCCTTGAAGGGGATGACGGCGACGCGGTAGTGAGAGCCGGGATCGTAGGATTCCTTGAACTCGCCCACCATGCGGGTATAGACCGCGGCGACTTCGGCGCGTGCCTGGGTGAGGGTGGCGGTCGGCGTGAGGCGGGCGACCACCTCGGTCATCCGGTGGGTGCGGCCCTGGATCATGAGGGCGCTCAGGTGGTGCGGGCTGACCACCATGTTGAAGAAGGCATCCACCTTGTCGGGAAAGAAGGGCGCCGGCTGGAGCACGCCGATCACCGTGGCGGAGCCGCCGTTCAGGCTGACCTGCTTGCCGACGATGCTGGAATCGCCGCCGAAGCGTCTCATCCAGAACTCGTGGGTGAGCACCATCACGGGGGGAACGCCGGTGCCGTCGTCGCTCGGAAGGGTCAGGCGACCGAGCACCGGCGAGAGACCCATGACCTCGAAAAAATTGCCGGTGACGAGGCCGATGTCGATCTTGATGGCCCCGTCCTTCCCCTCGAGGGTGGCGAAGAACGGAGAGTATTCCGCGATGCCGCCAAGCGATTTGGCGCCGCTCCGTAAATCGTGGACTTCGGGAACCGAGAACTGGACATTGCCGCCGCCGGGACCGTCGTGCGATTGGCGGAGATAGACGAGGCGGTTGCCCTCGCGGTGGGGGAGCGGCTTGAGCAACACGCCGCGGACCACCGAGAAGATCGCCGTGTTGGCGCCGATGCCGAGCGCCAGGGTGAGCACCACCACGGTGGTAAACCCGGGGCTGTGGCGAAGCGAGCGCAGGGCGTAGCGGAGGTCGGCGGCGGCGCGCTCCAGCCAGGGCAGTCCCCGCTGTTCGCGAACCGCTTCGGCGGCCTGGGGGAGACCCCCGGAGGACAGCCGTGCCTGCCGAAGCGCCGCCTCCGGATCCATGCCGCGCCGGATGTACTCGGCGGTCTCCATGTCGAGATGGGATTGCAGCTCCTCGCGGAGCTCGTCGTCCTGGCGGTGTCCGGTGAAGAATCCGGCCAAGCGCCGGAGCGCGGCGCGAAGGTATCTCATGGGGTCTCCCGTCGGGCGCCAAGAAATGCGGCGATGAGGTCGGCGGTTTGATGCCATTCACGGGTTTCGCGGGCCAGTTGTTTGCGGCCGGCGGCGGTGAGGGCGTAGTACTTGGCGCGACGATTGTTCTCGGACGGGCGCCACTCCGCCGTGATGAATCCCTCCTGTTCCAGCTTGAGGAGGGCGGGGTAGAGCGTGCCATAGTTGAGGGTAAGCCGGTTTTTGCTGGTCTCCTCGATCCGGCGATTGATGCCGTACCCGTGCAAGGGTCCGAGGACC
>DASYPZ010000456.1:0-2150 GCA_036006105.1 Gemmatimonadales bacterium
TCCCAGGATCGACGCGACGTGACAGGTGATGCCGATCCGTTCTCCGGCCGCGAGCCGGCTGGCATTCCGCTCGGCCCAGTCGGCCCGGGTCCCGCCGGGATAGTGAAAATGGGCATGCACGTCGACCAGCGTCATGGGAGCTCGCGCAGCACGGTGTCGAGTGTGGCCAGCGCCTCCGCGATATCGATCGCGGTGTGGGCCAGGGACACGAAGTTATAGGCGTTCCGCTTGAAGAGCAGCCCGCGGCGGGCACAACCCTCGGCGACGGCCTGGGACACGGCGTCGCTGGAAAAGCGCAGGTGGCACATTTCCGGGATGCCTCCAACCGACGTCACCCGATCGGGGCGGGCCTGCGCGAGTCTTTCGAATCCGGCGTAGAGCAACCCTCCGGTAGTGGCGAGGTGATCCGGCAAGTTGACCTGCCTTGCGACGTCGAGCGTGGCAGCGGCGGCGGCGAACGACACGAATTCGGTCGCCATGGTGGAGGAGATCCAGGTGTTGCGGACCTCGCGCATGATCTCGGCACGACCGCCCACCGCCGCCAGCGGGAATCCGTTGGCCATGGCCTTGCCGAGGATGATGAGGTCGGGCTCACCGCCCCAGCGGGCGGCGGCGCCGCCCAGGGACACCCGGAACGCGGTCTTGATCTCGTCGAATATCAGGACCGCGCCGCAACGGCGGGTCTCTTCCCGAATCACCCGGAGCCATTCGGGATCCGGCGCGGCCTCGATCACGGGCTCGATCACCACGCAGGCGAGGCGGTCGCCCGCCTGACGGATCAGCGCTGAGGTCCGGTTCGGATCGTTGAACGGCAGCGCATCGTAGAGCGCGGACACCGCCTCTGGTACCCCGATCCCTGTGGAGCACCAGTCGAGCCACCCGTGATACCCGCAGCCCAGCACGCGGTCCCGGCCGGTGAAAGCCCGGGCCAGTCGCACCGCGGCCGCAACCGCCTCGGCCCCGCTCTTGAGAAAGCGGATCTCCTCGAGGGCGGGGATCATCGCGGCGAGCTGCTCGCCGAGCCGCTCCTCCTCGACCGGAGCGAGTGGTCCGATTCCGCCCCGCTCCACCGCGTCCACCGCGGCCGCAATCACGTCGGGGTGACCGTACCCGAGCGCGACGGCACCCAAGCCCATGATGAGGTCGAGGTACTCGCGTCGCTCGTCATCCCAGACCCGGGCTCCCGCGCTCTGGGTCATCCGGAGCGGCAACCCGGCGGACTCCCCGCCGAACAGGGCGTCGGGCCGCTTGCTTCCGGTAGAGGTAAAGCCGGACACTCTCATGCCGCGTGTTCCACCGTGACTCCCGTGTCGGCCCAGCGGCAGGGCAGCACCCGCGCTCCGCATCCGGTCGCGGCCTGAATCGCGCGGGCGGGATCCTCGACCACGAAGAACATCGAGCCTCCCGCGCCGGCCCCGGCCGCTTTGCCACCGTACGCACCGGCCTGGGTCATCGCGGCCTCCAGCCTCGCCATGCCGGGGGTTTGCATCTCGCGATCGAGCCGCTGCTGTTCGAGCCAGTTGGCGGCCAGCAGGCGAGCCACCCGACGGAGATCGGATGCCTGGAGCGCGCTGCCCATTTCTTCCGCGATGTGAACCAGGGCTCGCAGCGCTCCGGTCACGGTCGCGTCGCCCCGCTCATAGGCATCGGTCACCCGTACGATGGTGTTCGAGGACACCCGGGATACGCCGGTGTAGCAGATCACGATATGTCGAGCCAGCTCCTCGGCAAAGGCCGGTTCGATCGTGAGCGGGTGCACCGCGACCGTGCCCCGCTCGAAGCCGAATTGATGGAATCCGCCGAAGGCCGCCGCGTACTGGTCCTGACGACCGCCGCGGAGCCCGGCGTCGACCGATTCCAGGAAGAAGGCCTGTTCGGCCAACTGGGCCTTGGTCCGCTCCACCCCGCGGACCGCGTCGAGCGCCGCGGTCAACGCCACGTCGAGCGCACCGGAGCTTCCCAGGCCGGATCCGGCCGGCGCGTCCGACCGGGTGCGCAGCTCGCAATGTCCCATGTCCGAGCGCCGGAGCGCCGCCTTGTGCAGGTCGAGGCCGCCGCCCTGGGCGAGCGCACCGGGTCCGCCGATTTCCTGGAATTCCGCGAGATCTTCGGCATGGAGGACGTAGCGATCACCGCCGGGACGCACCTCG
>DASYPZ010000457.1:0-18127 GCA_036006105.1 Gemmatimonadales bacterium
GATGGCGGCCGCGGTGTTCCTGATCGCGATTCCGCCCACCATCAACAACGCGATCTTCGTTCCCTGGGATCTGACCTTCGGCTCCGGGATGCAGACCCTGGGCGCCCTCCTCGCGGTGCTCACCGTCGGCTGGTGCATGCAGCGCTCCTCCGCCCTGGCGGCGCTGTCCGCCCAGGGTGAGCAACCGGTCCCGGTGTGGCTCTATTACTGGATCCGCTACGGCATTCCCACCGGGATTCTCACGGTGGGCGTCTGGTGGCTGCTCACCAGCGTCATCGGGGCCGTTCAGGCGGTATAGTTGGTCATGCCGGTTTCCGTCGCCAGCAGCACTCTCATCTACCGCGGTCTCAAGGAGGCCGGGGTCCGGCTGGTATCGGCGCTGCCCGAGACCTGGCTGGTCCACCTGATTCGCATGGCCGAAGAAGACCGGGAGATGACCCTGGTCCGGCTCGCCAAGGAGGAGGAAGGAGTAGGCATCAGCACCGGGGCACACCTGGCCGGCGTCCGATCGGCCATGCTGATGCAGAACCACGGATTCCTGGCCGCGATCAACGGGATCGTCTCCTGCGGTCAGCTCTACCGGATTCCCCTGCTGATGCTGATCAGCCAGCGGGGCTCCTTCGGCGAGAAGGATCCCTGGCAAACCGAGGGCGGCGGGGTGACCGAGCATGTGCTGGACGCGCTCCGGATTCCGTTCGACCGGCTCGAGGCGCCGGAGCAGGTGGGCAAGCGGATCGCCAAGGCGCAGACCCTGGCGTATTCCGCCAGTCGCCCGGTGGCATTGCTGCTGTGCCGCGACCTGATGTGGGAGGACTGATGCGCCGCCTCGACGCGATCCAGGCGATCTATCCCGAGCTGGAACGCTCGGTGGTGGTGACCATCATGGGTGCGGTGGCCGCGGAGCTCCAGTCGGTCGGTCACCGGCCCAACTTCTTCTATCTCCAGCATGCGATGGGACTGGCCTCCTCGGTCGGGCTGGGCATCGCGCTGTCCCGCCCCGAGCTGCCGGTGGTGGTGCTGGATGGAGACGGCTCGCTGCTCATGAACCTGGGCGGCCTCACCACCCTGGCGCGGTACCGGCCCCGCAACCTGGTGCACGTGGTGTTCGACAACGAGAGCCTGCTCTCGGTGGGTGGGTTTCCCACCGCCACGTCCACCGGGAGCGACCT
This sequence comes from Gemmatimonadales bacterium, assembly GCA_036006105.1. GTDB lineage: Bacteria > Gemmatimonadota > Gemmatimonadetes > Gemmatimonadales > GWC2-71-9 > JABFSM01. The sequence continues at coordinate 1,170 of DASYPZ010000457.1, forward strand.
CGCCGCCATCGCCCAGGGCGCCGGAGTGCCCCGCACCGCGACGGTGACCGGACTCGAGGAGTTCCGCGAGGCCTTCAGGGCGGCGCAACAGGCGGGGGATCTCACCACCCTGGTCGCGAAGGTCGAGGCGGTGGGGCCGGCGGGTTATGTCACCGATCTGTCGCTGCTGGAGAATCGCTACCAGTTCGCGCGGTACCTCAAGGATCTGTAGCCACAGAAGACCTTTACCCACAGATTGCACAGATCTTCATGCCGATTCTTCCGGATTCTTGGTTGTGGGTCGTAATCCCGAACAATCAACGACAAGATCTGCGCACTCTGTGGCTCCCTTGGGAAAGGCAGGCCCAATGTCGATACTGTCGCAACTAGTCTCGGAGCTCGATGCCGGCACCCTCACGGTGGTGGATCTCACCCAGCCGCTCGGTCCCGACACCCCGGTGATCGGTCTGCCGCCGATGTTCGCCTCCTCACCGGGCGTGTCGCTCGAGGTGATTTCCCGCTTCGACGCGAAGGGTCCGGCGTGGTACTGGAATACCATTCGGATGGGGGAGCACACCGGCACCCACTTCGACGCCCCGGTGCACTGGATCACCGGCAAGGACCTGCCCCGGAACGCCTGTGACACCATCCCGGCCCGGCGCTTCGTGGGCCCCGCCTGTGTCATCGACGTGACCGCGGAGGTGGCGAAGAATCCCGATTTCCTGCTGCTGCCCGAGCATGTCGCCGCGTGGGAGAAGACCCATGGAAAGGTTCCGGCAGGCGCCTGGGTGCTGCTGCGCACCGGCTGGAGCAAGCGGAAGGATGCCACGTCGTTTCTGAACGTCGCGGACGACGGTCCCCACAGCCCCGGGTTCCACCAGACCACCTCGGAGCTGCTGGCGCGAGATCGCGACGTGCTGGGAGTGGGGGTGGAGACGGTGGGCACCGACGCCGGCCAGGCGGGAACCTTCGACCCGCCCTTCCCGAACCACGCCACCATGCACGGGGCGGGGAAGTTCGGGCTCGCCAGCCTCACCAACCTGGACCTGCTCCCGCCCACCGGTGCCGTGGTGATCGCGGCACCTCTCAAGATCGTGAATGGGAGCGGCAGTCCGCTGCGGGTACTGGCGATCGTGCCGGGGTAACGCGTGTGGTCCCACACGCAGCTGGTCGCATCTGAGCAAGAACCCCGGCGGGCCAATCGGCCCGCCGGGGTTCTGGGCTGCCGGTACCGTCGTCTTACTGGCCGACTTCCGGTGAACACCCCTGCGTCGGAGCAGGATTCCGCGCCAGACACTCGTTGGTGGGAAACGGCATCTTGGTGAAGAAGGTTCCGCCGGTGACCAGCCGGTCGAGCGTCGTCAGCTTGTTGTAGTGCCGGTAATCGAGCCAGCTGAACCCGCCCTCCCACAGCAGGGAATAGCGCTTGTTATAGAGCAGCTCGTTCAGCACGGCGGCCGCCGTAACGGCACCGGCGTAGGGGGGCAGCCCGCCGGAATTCGTCCGGATGAAATTGAGGTCCACCAGGGCCTGGGGAATGTTGTTGAGTCCCAGGTTGGCCTCCGCCCGGAGCAGAATCAGCTCCTCGTTCCGGATGATCGCCACCGGACTGGAGTTGGTCGGATAGATGGTGAAGTGCTTGTCGGAGGTAAACGTCGCCGTGCCCGAGGTGCCCGTCCCCGGATCGCCGGTGACGATCTTGGTGGTGACCCGGAGGTCCGGCTGGCCCCCGACCCGCAGCTGCGCGCCAGTGATGAGTGACGGGTTGGCCCGGATGACGGGAGCGCCCTGGAGAATGTTGTTGGTGGCATCGCCGGAGCCGGTGCTGAAAATGTGGTACACACCGGTGGACAGCGGCGCGCCGGTATCGAGGAAACTGCCGCCCAGGGCGGAGAGCGCGCCGGCGAAGTCGTTGTTGTAGATCGCGGCGCGGGCCCGGATGGCGCGATTCACCTTGATGAAGCTCGCCGGCGTATCGAACCCGGAGAAGCCGCTCCCGAGCTGGAACGAAAAGGCCGGCCCGGCGGCCTGCAGGTTGGTTCTGCCCTCGTCGAGCAGGGCGTTGATCCTGGTGTAGACGTCCGCCTTGGTGGCGATGACGCCCGGGGCGCCGGTGGGCGAGCGGTCGACGTCGATCACCGCCCCGTTGGCATCCCGCGTCAGAATCACATTCAGCAACTCCAGCGCCTGGATGGTCTTCGCGAAGCCCCGGATGCCATCCTTCTCGGGGGCCGAGAGGCCGGCCACGCCGTCCACCGCGTGGAGCAGGATGACCGAATTGCGGATGTTCGCGTAGGCCACTGCCCAGAACGAGCTCCCGAAGTCGCCCGGATCCAGCGGTCCGACCAGCATTTCCTTCACGTAACGCGGGTCGGAGTTGGTGTTGAGATTGAATCCCTCCCGGCCCATCGCTCCCAGCAGGGCGACCCAGCCGTTGGGTTCGGCGACGCCGGTCCGGAGTCCCACCAGCAGGCCGGTGGCCGCGGTGTTGACGCCGACCGCGGTCGGGGTTTGCTCGAGCGACTCGAGCCCGGGGTTGTTGAGGTCCACGACGTCGAGGCTGTGGCAGCCCGCGAAGGCCAGCGCGCCGAGAACCGCCACGGTGCTGCGCAGAATCCGTGTCATGGCAGGCATGGGTTGGGCCTCACATTCCAAGAGAGATGGAGAAGTAGAATGTCCGGCTGGGCGGGTACGGCGTGACGTCGATGTTCCGCGCAATGGGCTGATTCCCGAAGTTGCTCACCTCGGGATCGAACCCGGTGTAGGGGGTGTGGAGCCAGATCAGGTTGCGGGCTGACAGCGAGACCCGCGCCGAGTGCACGCCCCGGAACAGGCTGTTGGAAATCCGCTTGGGCAGGTCCCAGGACAGCGCGATCTCGCGGAACTTGATGAAACTCGCGCTTTCCACGTAGGTCGCCGCCGCGCCCTTGGCCCAGGTCCCGATCCGGGTGTCTCCGGCGGCGCCGTCGGGCGCATTGCCGAACGCGTCCTGGAGGAGCCGGGTCAGGTTGATGACGTTCCCGCCTTCCTGCCAGTCGAGCAGGACGTGAAGGTTGAACCCCCGCACCGTGAGATCGTTGGTCAGCGACATCCGGAACTCGGGATTGGCGTCGCCCAGCACGGTGTCCGTCGGCGCCGGCGTGCCGTCCGCGAGGAGGTGAGTCCCGACGATCTGCGTCGCCGACTTGCCCTCCTCGATCTGGAAGACACCGAGGCTGGTGCCGAAGCCACCGGTCTGGAAGGGCGGCACCGGCAGCTCGGTGATCTTGCTGTGATTCTTGGAGAACGTGGTGCGGACGAACCAGGTCGCGGTCTTGGTCTGCCAGGGAACCACCGAACCCGCAACCTCGACGCCCCGGACCCTGAGCTTGCCGCCGTTGAAGATCTCCTGCGCGAAACCGGAGGAGGGCGGGAGATTCCGGGTCAGCAGGAGGTCGCTCACGTTTTTCTGGAAATAGCTGGCCTCCACCGAGAGGCGATTGGTGAGGAATTCGCCGTCGAATCCGACCTCGACCTCCTGGTTGCGCTCCGGGTGGATATCGGTGCCGCCGGTGGTGCCCAGCACCACGGTCCCGGCGATTCCCCCGAGGTTGAGAGTCGAGTTGAGCGGGGTGAAGCGCTGGCCGTAGAGAGGTTCATTGCCGGTCTGGCCGTAGGCGGCGCGCAGCTTGAGCTCGTCGATTCCCCCTTTCGGCTGGCTCACCAGTCGATAGGAGATGGCCGCCTTGGGGTAATAGAAAAGCTTGCTGGCATCCGCGTCGAGGCTCGACTGATCGGCCCGGATCCCGCCAGTGACCGCCAGACGCTCATGCATCAGGATGACTTCCTCCTGGGCATAGAATCCGAGATTCTTGATCAGGGTGCGGTTCTCCCGGACCCGGACGGCAGTGCCCGCGCTGACGTTCTCCTGGCCGGCGATCAGGTTCCGCGATTCGATCCGGTTGATGTCGAGGCCCCGGCGGGCGTACTGCGCGCCGGCGGAGGTGGTGGCAGTGAACCCTCGGCCGGTATAGATGTGGACCGCCTGACCGTCGAGGTTCAGATTCAGGTTATCGGAATTGCTCAGGAGCGAGGTTCCCGGGAGCCCGTCATTCGGTTCGAATTGCAGGTCGGGCGGAGAAAAAATGAAATTCTTCTGGATGAAGTAGTCGAGCCCCCCGATGCCGATGAGCCGGAGCGAGTGGTGCCCCCGATTGAGTGCGGTCCATTGCAGCCGATTCGAGGCCAGGAACCGCCAGACGTCTTCCTTGTTCTGCAGCAGGGCCGCGGTCTGGAGCGGGTTCGAAGTCTGGAACGGGTTGCTGGGGAAGGTGCCGTCCGGGTTCTGCCTGAGGTCGACGAAGCTGGGCGTCCCGGTCAGGACGTAGTAATAGCTGACCCCGTTGTTGTCGTTGTTGGTGATGCCGCGGTCGGCCTGGGTGTGGAGCACGTTGGTAGTGACCGCCATGCTCAGGGCGTCACCGAAACGGTGGTCCAGGTTGAGCCGGATCGACTGACGCTTGAACGCGGTGTTGGCGATGATGCCCGGCTCGTTGGAGACGGTGCCCGAGGCGTAGTACCGGGTGCGGTCGGTGCCCCCGGAGATGTTGGCCGTGGTCTCTTCGGCGAGCTTCTTCTGGCCACCCAGCTCTTCTTCGTGATTGAAGAAGGGGCAGGCGCCGCTGCCGCAGTATTTCGCCCCGGTCCCCGCCGGGAACGCGCCCGAGGCATCCACCGCCGCCGCGTCGGCAAACCGGCGACTGCCGATTTCGCGGCGCAGCGAGGCGAAACCGAACCGCTGCATGAATTCCACCCGGGTGGTCCCGGGCAGACCGCGCTTGGTCCGGATGATCACGACACCGTTGGAGGCCCGGCCCCCGTAAATCGCGGCGGCGGAGGCCCCCTTCAGAATTTCGATCGACTCGATCTCGGCGGGATTGAGGTCGGCGATCCGATTGACCTGGCCGTCCTGGGTGATCGCCGGGTTGGCGCCTCCGGCGGCGCCGGTGATGGCGTTGGCGTTGGAGGGGATGGCCACGTCGCTCATGACGACCCCGTCCACGATATAGAGCGGTTCGGCGGTGGCGTTGACCGAGGTGACCCCCCGCAGACGCACCTGCACACCGCCCCCCGGCGCGCCCCCGTTGGTGGTGATTTCCGCGCCGGCCACCTTGCCCTGGAGCTGCTGCTCGAGGCTCGCGGTCGGGTGGTTCCCCAGATCCTCGGAGCCCACGGTCGCGACGGCATTGGCCAGGTTGCGCCGTTCGACCCCGGTCGCCTGCCCGGTTACGACGATCTCCTCCATCTTGAACACGTCCCGCTCCAGGCCGATACTGACCGTCGAGGCCCCGGCGTCGAGCGGCACCTCGCGGCGACGGTACCCCACCGCGCGCACCAGAAGCCGCACCTCGCCGGACGGGACGCCCGTCAACGTGAACAGCCCCGCCGCGGTGGTGCTCACCAGGATGGCCGTGCCCTGGACCGCCACCCGCGCTGCTTCGATCGGCGCGCCGGTCACCGAATCACGCACCGACCCGGTCACCCCACGGCCCTGGGCGAACGCCGGACCCGCCAGCAGCACGAAAAACAATGCCGGCAGGACCCCGTGCTTGGAGTGCATAAGACCCCCTATGGCTGGGAAGAACCGCGCGACCCGGAACGCGACGCGCGGTTTATCCAGCAGATGTACCCCAAGAACCCGGGTCGGTCAACCGCGGCCGGGTTATCGCGCCGGCCGAGAGGTGGACTTCTCCCAGTTGACGAAGAGAAAGCCGCCGGGCGCGTCGAACTTGGGCTCGCCCGGTGCCGGAGTGATCTGCAGCTGCAGCTCCTCGATCGGGTTGGCCGAACAATCCCAGCACTCCAGCGCAAAGTCGCCGGCCCGGCGGGTCCGCGAGAGCAGCATCACGTGCACATACGCATTGTCGGTCACCAGCTGATCGTTCCGGTACAGGTGGCCGATCGACCAGAACGCCACCGCGCTGTTGATGGTGGGCACCAGCGGCGTATGGACCCCGGAGGCCCCGTGGTAATACAGTCCCATGATCACCCCGCCGAACTTGGGGTGATGGGGCACGTCCTTGGTCTGCACCCGATCCAGCACCACCTTCCATCGCACCCCGTCCTTGGCGGTGAATTCGGCGGTCCCATCGACCGAGTCGCGCACCGCGCCCTTGTCCCATGCGGACACGGTGAAGGTGCCCGAGACCGGCGCGACGTTGTTCGAATAGGGGCCGTTCTGACTCTGTGACTCCAGGGCCTCGTGCTCCTCACCGAACGACCGGAGGATGGGGCCGGCGCTGTCGGGAAAGGGGAAGGGCCCGGGGAGAATCTGGACCACCGGACCGCCGCCGGTCACCCGGATGCCTTTGACGTCGGAGGTCGGTGCCGCGGGCTCCGCAGCCATGGACGGGGCCGCGCCGGTCTTGGCCGCGACGACCGTCAGGTGCGTCATCATCCCCAGCTTCTTGTGGGACTCCTTGCCGACCGGACAATAGACCTCGTACCGCCCCGGCTTGAGGGTGAGCGAAAGGGTCGCGTCCGTGCCGGGCTGAATCACCGGGATCTCCTTTTCCAGGCCCGGTCCTTCGATTTCGAGCGCGTGCGGGATGCTGCCGGTATTCGAGACGCTGATCGTGACCGGGCCGGCGGGCACCGTGGTGTTCGACAACTCGACCTTCCACTCCGACAGCGCTGCCGTGATCCGGACCGGCTCGGTGCTGTGCACCGGTGCCGAGGCCGCTCCGAGGCCGGCGAGCAGCAGTCCGGCTCCGGCGACTATTGCATGCGGGTTCATACGGGATCTTCCTCTCTTCGTGGTGGGTGCTGTATCGTTCGCAGGGAAGACCCCACCGATCCCGGCTCTATTCCCCGGGAATAAATCCGGGGGCTCAGGAGTCCTCCTTCATCAGGCCCCGCGCCGCCACCGAGGACCGGTCTTGCACCAGAGCGAGCTCGAACGATTCGAAGCGGCGGTGCTGCCCCATTTGAATGGTGCGTACTCCCTGGCCCGCTACCTGACCCGGAATGACTTCGACGCGGAGGACGTGGTCCAGGACGCCTGCCTCCGGGCCCTCCGGTACTTCGGCGGGTTTCGGGGGACGACGGCGGCAGACGGTCGCGCCTGGCTGTACACCATTGTGCGGAACACCGCCCACACCTGGCGGCACCGGAATCGGGCCGATACGCTGACCGCCGAATTCGACGAAGCGGTGCACAGCGAGCACGTCGGCGACGAGCACCCCGAATCGGCGCTGGACAGAAGTGTGGCGCGGGAATCCCTGGCCGAGTCGCTCGACCGGCTTCCGCCGGAATTCCGGGAGGTCCTCGTGCTGCGGGAACTGGAAGGCCTGTCCTATAAGGAGATCAGCGCCGTGGTGGGAGCTCCGGTGGGCACCGTCATGTCCCGACTCTCCCGCGCCCGCAAGCGCCTGCAGGAGGAGCTGCGATGAGCCATCCCGCCGTAGAGGCCTGGATCGATCAGTCGCTCGACGACGAGCTGTCCGCCGCGGATGCCGCGGAGCTCGCCGTGCACCTCGAGGGGTGCGAGCGGTGCCGGGGGTTTCGGGAGGAGCGGCTCGCGCTGCGCGCCGCGATCGCGGAGCAGATCCCCCGATTCGAGGCACCGGGTCCGCTGCGGGAGCGGATGCGGGCCGAATGGCGCGCCCATGCTGGAGCCCGGTCGCCCAAGCCGGTCCGACGGCTCCAGCTGGGATACTGGGTCGGCCTCGCCGCCGCGCTCGCGATCGTTGCCGTCACCAGCTGGCAGGTGTCCGCGAGCCGCGCCGGCGCGAGGCTGCTGGCCGACGAGGTGCTCGCGACCCACGTCCGGTCGCTCATGCCCGGGCACCTGACCGACGTGATCTCGACCGACCAGCATACCGTCAAGCCGTGGTTCAACGGCCGGCTCGACTTCTCGCCGCCGGTCTACGACTTCGCGGGGCGGGGCTATCCTCTCGCCGGCGGCCGGCTCGACTATCTCCATGGCCGGACGGTGGCGGCGCTGGTCTATACCCGGCGGAAGCATCTGATCAACGTGTTCGTCTGGCCGGCCGGCGGGGAGGCGGCCGGGGGAGGGAAGCCACGATTCGTCCAGGGCTATCACCTGCTGCGCTGGGTCACCCCGGACTACCAGTACTGGGTGGTCTCCGATCTCGGAATTGCCGAGCTGTCGGAATTTGCCGGACTGATCCAGGCGGCCGATTCCGCCGCGGCACCCGCCCCACCCTCGCAGTAGGGCAGGGCGAGCCCGCGGGACTCAGACTTCGTCGGAGGCTTCGGTGATTCCCTCGAACAGCGGGGTGGACAGGTAGCGCTCGCCGGTATCCGGCAGCATCGCGAGGATATGGCTGCCTGGCTCCGCCTTTGCAGCGACCTTGAGCGCCGCGGCAAAGGTGCCGCCGGAGGAGATCCCGCAGAAGATGCCTTCCCGCCGGGCCAGGTTCCGCGCCGCTTCGATCGATTCGGCGTCCGAGACGGTCACCACCCGGTCGATCACGCGCCGGTCCAGGACCTGGGGAATGAAGTCCGGGGTCCACCCCTGGACCTTGTGCGGCGCCCACTCCTTGCCGCCCAGCAGCGCGGCGCCTTCGGGCTCGGCGACGATGATCTGGATCCCGGGCCGGGCCACCTTGAGCACCTGACCCGCACCGGTCACCGTCCCCCCGGTGCCGTATCCGGAAACGAAATAGTCCAGCCGGCGGTCGGCGAAGTCGCGCAGGATCTCCGGCCCCGTGGTCTGGCGATGGTAGGCGGGGTTGGCCTCGTTCTCGAATTGGCGGGCCAGGAACCAGCCGTGCTTCCGCGCCAGCTCTTCCGCCACCTTGACCATGCCCGAGGCGCGCTGGGCCGCGGGGCTCAGCAGCACCTTGGCGCCCAGGAACTTCATCAGCTTCCGCCGCTCCACCGAGAAGGAGTCCGCCATGACTGCCACGAAGGGGTAGCCCCGGGCGGCGCAGACCATCGCCAGGGCGATACCGGTATTGCCCGAGGTGGCCTCGATCACGGCCTGGCCCGGCTTGAGCGCGCCGGAGAGCTCCGCATCGTGGATGATGGCCCAGGCCAGCCGGTCTTTCACCGACGCCATGGGATTGAAGGCTTCGAGTTTCAGGAACATGTGAATTCCGGCCGGCGCGAGATGGTTGACGCGCACGACCGGGGTGTTCCCGATGGTATCGATGATGGATTCGTGGATCATGAGGGCTCCGGATCAAGGCGGTAGGGCGGTACGGCGGTAGGGCGGTAAACTAAGCCCTACCGCCCTACCGCCATACCGCCCTACCGCCCTAACGCCCTCCCGCCCTCCCTACGGCTGATCCACCGGGAGCCCGCTCGGGACTCGCTTCGGTACCGTGCTCCGCAGATCCCGCGCCTTGGGGTCGGTCAGCGCGCTCATGAACGTGGTGAGCTGGTCGATGATGGTTTCGGTCAGCACCACCCCGTTCAGGATGGTGTCGCGGGTGGCCATGATGGCGTCGGCGTTCGCCACCAGGCTGTTCCGGAGCAGCGGCTCCAGGGCGTTGACGTCGAACGTCCGCAGCTTCAGCTCCGAGTTGCTGTAGTGATCGATGAAGTTGCGGAGCCCGGAAAAGGCGCCGTCGTGACCGTATGGACCGGTCAGCTCGACGTTGCGCAGCGGGGTGGTGCGAAAGCGGTACTGATCGACCAGGTCCCCGGTCACGTTCATGCGGCCAAAGTCATCGAACCCGGTCGCGCCGTTGCCCTTGCCCGGCCCGAACTGCGCCAGGGCCACATTGTGAAATTGATTGTCGCTGAATGCGGGGCCGTTGTGGCAGAGCGAACAGCGAATCGTGAGAAATGTTTGCGCCCCGGCGAGCTGGTCCGCCGACATCGCATGATCTTCGCCCGCGAGGAACCGGTCCCAGGGGGAATTGATGAAGGAGAACTGATCGAGCAGGAAGCCGCCGATCGCATTGGAGGCATGCGCGAAGGTCATCTGATCGAACCGCGTCCCCGGGTAGGCCTCTTCGAACATCCGGCGATACTCCGGGATCTCGCCCAAACGGGTCATCAGCCCGCGCCAGATGGCGGGGTTGTCCGCATCGGGAATCGCCGCGAGCTCATTGCCGGATTGACCCCGCATCTCTTCGCGCGAGGTGACCGGGAAGAGGCCCAGGGCCGACGCCGGACCGAATTCGAAAACCCGGGTCATGTCGGGGGTCAGCTGCGCGCCTGCGGGAGTGTGAAACTGTCCATTCGCGACCGTCACCCGGCCATCCCAGAACAGCGACTTCAGGGCGCTGAGATTGAAGAGCGAGGGCGCGTTCCGCGGAATGAAGGCGTTGGTCGGATGCACCCGGGTGGGGCCCAGTCCGGCGGCGCCCTGGCCGATCGAGAGTGCCCGGTCATCTCCGGTGGCGAAGGCCGGCAGGTGACAGGTCATGCACGAGATGTCCCGGTTGCCGCTCAGAATCTTGTCGAACGCGAGGGCCTGGCCCAGCCGGACCAGGGTTTCCCGAACGTAGGGCGGCCGGTCCATGCGCCCGATCCCGCGTTGTGCCGCCAGCTGCCGGACCAGGGGGGCCAGACCGTCGGGGATGCTCGCTCGATCGGGTGCGGCCGTGGGACTGGTGGCTTGATCTCGGCCACAGGCGGCGAGGGTCGCGAGGGATACCGCGGTCAGGGCGCGGCGGAGCGGATGGCAGGGCATTGTACACCTCGGTAGCGTGGGCGATACTGTCTGAGCCACGACACTGTGCTGGCCACATGGTAGATCGGAAAGCATCGGGGAAACCCGACACCCTTCCCCACGAAGCGGGATTCCTGCCCGGGCCGGTCGGCGACCTGATCCGGAGCGCGGATGAAGGCAGCCGGCCCGCGGCACAGGAGCTGTTCGTCAGCCTGTACCGCGAGCTGCACATTCTTGCGGGTCACCACCTGCACCGGAACGGCCCCGACTTTTCCCTCACCGCCACCAGCCTGCTGCACGAGACCTATCTCAACCTGGCGGGTCGGGAGCAGGCCAGCTTTCCGGATGAAAGTCGATTCATGGCCTACGCCTCCAAGGCGATGCGTGGGTTGATCATCGACTATGCCAGAGCCCGGCGGGCCAAGAAGCGGGGCGGGGAATTCGAAATCACGGCGATCGGCGCGGCGGAGCCGCCGACGCCGGAGCGCAGCGATGATGCGCGGCTCGACTCGCTGGGCCGCGGGCTCGAGGCGCTCTCCGGGATCGATCCCGGGCTGGCCCAGCTCGTGGATCTGCATTTTTTCTGTGGACTTTCCTTCGTCGAAATCGCGGCGCTTCGCCGGGTGTCGGATCGCACCGTGCAGCGGGACTGGAAGAAGGCCCGGCTCCTGCTTCACGGCCTGGCGAAGGACGACTGATGTCGGGTGCGACCTCCGGATTCCGATGTATACGGTAGGCAGGGACGAGGAGGAGGAGGCATGGCTGCGATAAACCAGGCGGAGTGGGCGACCCTCGAGCCCCTGCTCGACGAAGTTCTGGAGCTGCCCGAATCCGAGCGAGCCGCCTGGCTCGCCGAGCTCCGCACCCGCACGCCGGACACCGCCGATCGGCTCGAGACCCTGCTGGCCGCGGACCTCAGCTCCGACAGCGATATCCTGGGCACCCGGACCGACCCCGGGCGCGGCAGTTGGGCCGAAAACCTCCCGGGGCAGACGATCGGCCACTATACCCTGATCCGGCCGATCGGTCATGGCGGGATGGGCACCGTCTGGCTGGGGCGCCGCCAGGACGGGCGGTTCGAGAGCGAGGTCGCCATCAAGCTGCTCAACATCGGCTTGATCGGCCGATCCGGTGAAGACCGCTTCACCCAGGAAGGCAACGTCCTCGCCCGCCTGAGTCATCCCCATATCGCTCGTCTGCTGGATGCCGGCGTCACCACCGGTGGCCAGCCCTTCCTGGTCCTGGAGCACATCGACGGAACCCGGATCGATGAGTTCCTCGATCGGCACCGGTATCCGGTGGAGCGCCGGATCACGCTCTTCCTGGATGTTCTGGACGGCGTGGCCCACGCCCACGCCAACCTGATCGTGCACCGCGATATCAAGCCATCCAACATCCTGGTCACGCCGGCCGGGGATCCGAAGCTGCTGGACTTCGGGATCGCCAAGATGCTGACCGAGGGCCGGGGGGCGGCGGGGCCCTCCTCGATCACGGTGCACGACGGCCGCGCCCTGACCCCCGAGTACGCCGCCCCGGAACAGGTGCGCGGGGAACCGGTGTCGACCGCCACCGACGTGTACTCGCTCGGCGTGCTCCTCTATGTGATGCTCGGGGGGAAGCATCCCACCGGCGAGGGCTGTCGAACGCCGGCGGAGCACCTCCGCGCGACCCTCGATGACGAGCCGGCCCGGCTTTCCGCGGCCATGATCACGTCCGGATCCGCTCCCCGCGCGGAGCTCGAGCACATCGCGGCCGCGCGCGGGGCGACCCCGGAGCGGCTGCAGCGGCTTTTCCTGGGGGATCTGGACAACATCCTGGGTCGGACGCTCAAGAAGAATCCGGCAGAACGCTATCAGACCGTCGCGGCGTTCGCGGACGATCTCAAGCGGTATCTCCGGCACGAGCCGGTCAGCGCCCGTCCCGACTCGCTGGGATACCGGGCCCGGAAATTCGTCCGGCGCAACCGGGCCGGCGTCATCGCGGCCGGCGTGGCGGTCCTCTCGCTGATCGGCGGGACCACCATCGCGCTGCGCCAGCTGCAGGTCGCCAGGCGCGAGCGCGATCGCGCGACGGAGGCGCTCAAGCGCGCCCACATCACCACCGCGTTCCAGAGCCTGATCTTCCGTCTGATCGAGCCCGGCGGGAACCCGCTCACTTACGAACAGCTGATCGACAAGGGCCGGCAGGCGCTGGACCGGGAATTCCGGGGCGATCCGATCAGCCGGATCGATCTGGGTGTGCAGTTCGCCCAGACCTACCTTCGCGCGAACGAGGCGCTGGCGGCCGACACGGTGCTGCGGCGCACGGTGGTCATCGCCGATTCGATCCGGGATCCGCTCTGGCAGGGGCGGACCCGGTGCGAATTGTCCTTTGCCTACAGCCGGCGCGGGGTCGCCGATTCGGCGGCGGCGCTGGTGGCCCGGGGACGGACCTACCTCAAGGACATTCGCGATCTGGAGTCCGGCACCGCCGATGCGTGCGATCTGGCCGACGGGGAAGCGCTGATGGCCGCGCAGCGGTTCGATTCGGCCGCGGTACGGTACGCCCGGGTCACGGATCGGTATCGGGCCAACCTCGATACGCTGACCGATGAATACACCTATTCGATGAATGCCTACGCCCACGCGCTGTTTGCGGCGCGGCAGGTGCGGGCGGCGCTGCCGATCGTCCTGCGGCTCGTGGAGTTGGCACGGGCCGGCTCGGACCCCGACCCCAACGGCGTAGGCATCATTCAGTTCAATGCCGGTCAGGCCTGGGAAAGCCTGGGGGAGCTGGTGGGTCGGCGGGACTTCCTGCGCCGGGAACTCGCCCTCACCAATCCGCCGGGTGTGACGCTCGTCTTCGATTACGCCGTCGCGCAACAGGAGCTGGACCAGCCCGACTCGGCGGCGGTCTGGTTTCAGCGCGCGCTGGACGATGGGGACCTTCTCGACGATCCCCGCAGGTGCGTGGCCTATCTGCGACTGGCCGAAATCGCCCGGGACGCCGGCCGGGTGGCCGAGGCCGGGCGTCTCGAGCGCGAAGCCGAGCGGCTCTACCCGGCCACCCAACGCTCGCCCTGGGCCCGCGGAATCGTCGCGGCGGTGCATTTCAGCTCCCCCGCGGTGCGAGACAATCCCGCCGAGCGGGCGCAGATCATCAAGCAGGCCCTCGATTCGCTGGGATACACCGCGGAGACCAAGTCGCGAAACCTGGTGCAGCCGCTGGGCGCGGCGGCGTCTGTCCTGCTCGACGCGGGCGACTACGCCGACGGGGCTCGGTACGCCGAGGCGGTGCTCCGCATTGCCCAGGTGGACTCCCTCTCGCTCACCCGGAGCGGACTGGTCGGCATGGGACTGCTTCTCCAGGCCCGCGCCGCGGCCGGTCAGGGTCACCGCGTCCAGGCCCGGGACCTCGCCGTTCGCGCCCTTCCTCCGCTCACCTTCGGCCTGGGCTCCGACCATCCCCTCACCCGCCGCGCCGTGGCCCTGGCCGATTCCCTGAAGACACCGTAGCCTCCCGTCCTCCCGCCATACCGCCCTCCTCCCGCCTTTCCCGCTTTGCAACTATTCCCGCCTTGACTGCGTCTGATCTTTACCTCTCGTTTACCGACAGGTAAAGGACATCGCCATGGCCACCGACGGCGGCATGATCCGGGGCACCCTGGACATGCTCATTCTCCGGGTGCTGTCGCTCGAGCCGATGCACGGCTGGGGCATCTCCGAACGGATCCAGGCACTCTCGGATGAGGCGCTCCGGGTGCAGCAGGGGTCCCTCTACGCCTCCCTCCACCGGCTGACCCGGGAGGGCTGGATCCGCTCGTCCTGGCACGACACCGAAAGCGGTCGCCGGGCCCGCTACTACGCGCTGACCAGAGCCGGCGAGCGGCAGGTCGCGATCGAGACCGAGCAGTGGGCGCGGCTCTCGAAGGGCGTCGGCCGCATCATCGCATTCACCTCGTAGGAGGCCCGATGCGTTTCCTCCGCAATCTGCTGTTCCGTCTCCGGGCCATCCTGCGCCCGGGCGCCATGGAGCGCGAGCTCCGCGACGAGTTTGCCTTTCATGTCGAGATGGAAACCCGGAAGCTCGTGGCCCAGGGACTCACCCCGGCGGCGGCGGCCCGGGAGGCCCAGGCCCGGTTCGGAGGCCAGGTGGGGGAGCGGGAGCGGGCCCGCGACAGCTGGGGCGTCAACGTGGTCAAGGATTTCGCGGCCGACCTGCGCCATGCCTTCCGTCAGTTCCGGCGGAAGCCCGGGTTTTCCGTGCTCGGTATTCTGACCCTGGCCCTGGGCCTGGGTGCGACCGTCGGTCTCACCGGCGTGGTGCGGTCGGTTCTGATCCGTCCCCTTCCCGTATCCGACGAGGGAAGTCTGCGGGTATTCTGGTCTCCCTTCGACTGGCGTGGAGTGGAGTTCGACTATCTCCGCGAGCGAATTCGGGCCTTTTCCAGCTTGGCCGCGTACTCGTCCGACGGCACGACGCTGCGCACCGAGGCCGCCTCGTCCGTGCTTCTCATGGGAGTCACGTCCGCCGAGCTGTTCGAGGTGATCGGGGCCCGGCCGCTGATGGGCCGCACCTTTCGATCCGGCGAGGACCGGCCCGGCGCGGAGCCGGTCACGGTGCTGAGCTACGGGATGTGGCAGCAGGAGCTGGGGGGAGACAAGGGCATCGTCGGGAAGCGGATCGTGCTCGACGGCAAGCCCACGACGGTCATCGGCGTGATGCCGCGGGGCTTCTTCTTTCCGACGCCCGAATACCGGCTCTGGCGGCCGCTCAACCTGGATCCCGCCTCCGGGCAATACCAGGGGAACGGCTGGCTGGCGCTGCTGGGGCGGGTCAGGCCGGGCATGACCGATGCCGGTGTCCGCGAGGACATTCAGGCGCTGGCCCGGGCGCTGGGCGAACGGTTCACCTATCCGGCGGCCTGGGACAAGACCAAGGGCGCCTCGTCGCAGACCCTTCGGGAATCGCTGGTGGGCGATACCCGTCCGGCGCTCCTGCTCCTGCTCGGCGCCGGCGTCCTGCTGCTGCTGATGGCCTGCGCCAATGTCGCCGCCCTGCTCCTGGCTCGCACCACCGACCGGACCCACGAGATCGCGCTGCGCGCGGCCCTGGGCGCGGGGAGAGGCCGGCTGGCCCGCCAGATCGTCACCGAATCGCTGGCCTTCTCCCTCCTGGCCGGCGGTATCGGCCTCGGCCTGGCCACCCTGGGATTCCGGGTCCTGGTGGCCAGTCTCCCGCTGCAGAACGGCCTGGGAGCCGCCGTGTCGCTCGACTGGACCGCATTCGCGGGCGCGCTCGCGTTGTCGGTGGTAGTCGGCCTGGGCGTCGCGGTCGCCCCGGTGCGGGACCTCCTGCAGGGACGCCTCACCGGGCTCGGCAACGAGCGCGGGGTGCGCGGCATGGCCCGCGGCACCGGACGGGTCCATGCGGTCCTGGTCGGCGGAGAGGCCGCGGTGGCGGTCCTCCTGATCGTGGGCGCGATGCTGTTCATTCGATCGGTGGGGCGTCTGCTGGCCGTCGACCTCGGGTTCGAGCCCCACGGCGTCGTGGCCGTCGATGTCGCCGCGTACGGTTCCGACCTCAGCCCGGCCGACCGGTCGCGGCTCTATCGGGAGATGACCGCCCGGGCTGCCGGGATTCCGGGGGTCGCCTCGGTCGGGCTGATCAACCGGCTGCCCATTCGGGACGGCGGGTGGCAGGGTCCGGTGAGCGTGGAGGGCAAACCCGACCTGTCGGGTGCCCAGGGACCCAACAGTCTCTATCGCCCGGTGACTCCGGGATACTTCACCACGATGGGCCTCGCGGTGGTGAAGGGACGCGGACTCGAAGAGACCGACCGCGCCGGGTCTCCCCGGGTCGGCCTGGTCAGCCAGTCGTTCGCGGCACGAGCCTGGCCCGGCCAGGATCCGGTCGGGCAGCGACTCCGCACCGGAATGACCCGGGATACCAGCGCCCTCACCGTGATCGGCGTGGTCGAAGAGGCGAAGGTCACCAGCATTTCGGGCGTCAATCCCTTCGTGCTCTACGTGGCCTCCGAGCAGGCCGATCCTCCCGAGGGCGAGATCCTGGTGCTGCGAACCGCCGCCACGCTGGACCAGGTGGTGGGTCCGGTGCGCCGGCTGGTGCACGAGATCGAACCCCGCGCGGCCATCGGCCGAGTGACCACCATGGACCAGGCGGTGTCCGGCGCGATGGCCGAGCCGCTCCGGCTCCGCTTCTTCCTCTCGCTGTTTGGGGTCCTGGCTTTGGCACTCGGCGTGGTCGGGGTCTACTCCGTGGTCTCCTATTCGGTGGCGCGGCGCCAGACCGAGTTCGGCGTTCGCATGGCGCTCGGTGCCACGCCGGGTCAGGTCCTTCAGCAGGTAGTGGG
>DASYPZ010000458.1:0-2782 GCA_036006105.1 Gemmatimonadales bacterium
GGCGGTGGCCACCACGAGTTCCCGGTCGGTTTCCCGCAGCGGGTAGATCAGTCGCTCCCGGGCCAGCTTCTCCGGGACCAGCGCGCTGGCGTGGACCTGGGAGGTCCCCAGATCCGCGAGAGAGAGCCGGAAGTGATCGGCTACCCGTTCGGCGAGTGGTCCTGCGTCATCCCGCAGCGACTCGCCACAGTCTGCCAGGCGTTCGCGACCGTTGTATGTCCATCGAGAAGGGGCGCATCGGTATCGGCGGGGTCGTCACACCCCCCGATGGCGAGCAGCCAGTGGCTCCGGGGAGGGGCATCAAGCATCAGACGGCGCTCCGGCGCGAAGCCCCCGCAAGTAACCGGTGACACTTTCGCATTCCTGCTCGATACCGGGCACCAGGGCGCGGGCGTCCTCGACCCGCCGCTCCTTCCCCGCCAGCTCCATCTGCAGGAGCAGCGCGGCGAGCGAGCGCGCCCCGATGGCCCCTGCGGCAGACTTGAATGCATGTGCCGCGGCCTGCATTTCTTCGGGCCGGCCCGAGGCCACGGCCTTTGTCAGGGCAGCCCGCCGTCCCGCCGCATCCGCCACGAAGGTCTCGAGAATTTCCTCGACCGCGTCCTCCGCACCGGCCTCGCGCATCGAGGAACGAAACCCGTCCACGTCCGCGGGGCCACTCCCCTTTCCGGACTCCTCGTCAGGCGCCGGAACGGGGCTCGGTGGCGGTCCCCATCCCTCTACCATCGCGAAGAGATCGTGTGACTTGAATGGCTTGGACAGATATCCGCTCATACCGGCGGTGAGGCAGTGCTGCCACTCCCCGGTCAGCGCGTCCGCGGTCAGCGCAATGATGGGGAGCTCGGACTTTCCGGGAAGCTGCCGGATCGCGGCGGTGGCGCGGAGACCGTCCATTTCCGGCATGTGCACATCCATCAGCACCACATCGAAGGTGCCCAGGGTCACCGCGCGCACCGCCTTTGCGCCATTGTCGACGATACTGACCAGGTGCCCCCGCTTGCGCAGCATGGCCGCGGCGACTTCCTGATTGACGAGGTTGTCCTCCGCCAGCAGAATCCGGAGGTGGGCCCGCGCCTCGGTCAGCGCGTGACGGGTGACGACCTTCCCTCCGGTTCCATTACCCGCCAGCACCGATCCCAGTGCTTCGATCAGCTCGCTCCGCGACACCGGCTTCACCAGGTAGCCGTCGATCCCCATCGCGCGGCAACGCTCCGCGTCGCCCCGCTGACTTCCCGACGTGAGCATCACCAGGCGGCACGTCGCCATTCGCGGGTCGCCGCGGATGTCGTGTCCCAGGCTCCAGCCATCGCGATCGGCCATCTGGGAGTCCAGGAGGGCCAGCGCGAACGGGCGACCGTCTCCCGCCCCCGCATCGAGCGCGGCGAGCGCCTCCGTGGCGCCTCCGGCCTCGTCGACTGCCGCGCCGGCCGAAGTCAGGATCTCGCGAATGATGCGTCGATTGGTGGCATTGTCGTCGACCACCAGCACGCGCGTGCCGGCGAGCCGTACCGGCATCGCCCCGACGCGAACGGTCCCGGATGCCGCCAGCGGCAGCTCGACCTCGAAGGTGAACTCGCTCCCCCGCCCCGGCTCGCTGGTCACGCTGATGGTCCCGTGCATGAGCGCCGCCAGGCGCCGCGCGATGGTCAGCCCAAGCCCGGTTCCGCCGTAGCGGCGGGTCGTGGAGGCATCGAGCTGACCGAACTCCTGGAAAATGGACGCGAGGCGGTCCGCCGGGATCCCGATGCCGGTGTCCCGCACCGACAGGCGCAGGCGCACGGCGGCATCCGCGACGGCCTCGCTCACCGCGGCAATGACGATCTCTCCCTCATGGGTGAACTTGATCGCGTTGCTCAGCAGATTGCTGAGGATCTGTCTGATTCGCGTTGGGTCTCCCTGAACCCACCGAGGTACCTCGGCGCCGACGTCGACCAGCAACTCCAGTCCCCGCTCCCGCGCCGTAGTCCCGAACAGGCTCGCGCTGGCGTGAATCAGTGCCGGGAGATCGAGCGGAATGGTCTCGAGACCCATGTGCTCGGCCTCGATCTTCGACAAATCCAGAATGTCGTTCAGCAGGGTGAGCAGAACGTCACCCGCCTCGGCGACCATTTCCAGATGCCGTCGTTGCTCGGGGAGGAGTTCCGAGTCGAGGACGATTTCCGTGAGCCCGAGGACGGCGTTCAAGGGCGTCCTGATCTCGTGACTCATGTTCGCCAGGAATTCGCTCTTGGCGCGGGTGGCGGCCTCCGCCAGTGCCTGTGTCGCGTGCAGCTCCTCCATCATCGCCTTCTGCCTGACCTCGGCGGCCTTCCGTTCGGTGATGTCGCGTGAATTCACGATGATCCGGTAACTGCCGGGCGCTTCCTCGAAGGCCTGGCCGATCGCCTCGAGTGTCCGCCAGGACCCATCGCGGTGCGGGACGCGGAACTCGACCGGATGGGGCGTGCCCGGCGAGGCCAGATCCAGTCGCATCGACTCCTGTACCGCCGGCAGATCCTCGGGATGCACCAGATCCAGCGCGTTGCGACCGATGAGCTCCTCGACGCCGTAACCGAGCAGCCGCCCGACCGAAGGGCTCATGTACCGAAACACCCCGTCGGGCCCCACGACCGTGACGAGATCCGACGCATTCTCGACCATGGCCCGGTGCTGTCGTTCGCTCTCGGCCAGCGTCTGCTCCATCCGCCGGCGGTCGGTAACATCCAGACCGATCCCCGTCATGCGAACCGGCTTGCCCCCGACGTCCAACGTGAGGCTGTGCCGGTTGAGCAGATGCCGGATC
>DASYPZ010000459.1:0-8562 GCA_036006105.1 Gemmatimonadales bacterium
TGGGCGTTGGCACCCCCTCGGGCACGACCGATACGCTGACCCTGGCGCAGATCCGGACCCTGGAGGTCCGCGGACGACATACCAGGACCGGTGCCATCGTCGGTGGCGTGGCCGGGGTCGCCAGCGGCGTCTTCATCGGGTATGTCATCGGCGCGACGTGTGACGCCGCGGAGTGCCATAGGGGGCGGGCCTACCTCTATACCATTCCGCTGTTCGGCGGCGCGGGCACCCTCCTCGGTGCGGTGATCGGAGCCGCCCTTCCCAAATGGAACCGGGTGTACCCGTGAGGCGCGCCGGTTGGGTCGCGGCCTTTCTGGTCCTGGGGATACCGCTTCGGGGATCCGCCCAGATCTCCATCGGGGAAGTTCGCCTCATGGGCGTGGCGGGGTTCGCACTCCGGCCCGACCCCGCGCAGGAGCCCGCCGGCCTTCCTGCATTGCCCGCCCGGACCCTCCCCGGGCTCTCGGCTAGCCTGAGCCTGATTCATCGCGGTTTCAGCGTCGGGCCGGAGGCGATGGTGCTTCGGGGGAGCGACCGCCGGATGTACGCCCTGGGCGGGGTAGCCCGGCTGCAGGCTGGCTCGGGACGCCTCCGTCCGTTCATCCTGATTGGAGCGGGTTCCTACAGCTGGGACCGCAAGATGGTCCTCGCGTTCGCCCCTGCCGGGGGTGCCGTGTGGACCGGTGACGTAACCGGTTTTACCGGGAGTCTCGGCGGAGGGCTCATCCTCGGAGGGCGACGCACGGCCATGGTGGTGGAGGCCCGGGGGCACAAGAACCTGGGCCACGGTCCGGATTTCGGCGCCCGCGATCTGCTGACCATCTCCGCGGGTGGGAGATTCTCCTGGTAGTCGTGCGGGAACCCGACCCACCTCGCGTCGGCAGGGTTCCAGCCTCGGCGGGTTCCGATGCTACGCTGGCATCGTGCCCGAATCGACCGCCGTTCTCCGGCTCTTTCTTCCCGAGCTGAACTCCGCAGGCCTGTGCCGGCTGCGTCGCGCCCTGCCGGACCTGGTCCTCACCCCTCTCGGTCTTGAAATCCCGCTGAATAACCGGGCGCCGGAGGAGCTGCTGGCTCTCTTCCTCCGGCATGGTGTTACCGCCCGGGCCACCCGAATCACGGTGCGGACTCCGTCCGGTTGACGGCGCTCCGCCCGGGGCCCAAGTTTCCGCCGGAAATCACCTCCGACCCGAACTGAGCCTCGCCGTGCTTCAGCCCGCAGCCGTCCGGGACGTCTTTACGAATATTGCCGAGTTCTTCGGCACCAGCCGTGGGGCGGTCGTCGAGCGACTGCTCAACGTGCTGGTGATCTGGATTGGCGGCTGGCTGGCGTACCAGGTGGTGCGCCGCATCGCCCGGCGGATCATCGCGGCGGTGGATGACGGCGACGATGCCACGATGACCGCCGCGGAGCGACGGGGCCACACCGTGGCGCAAATCGTCCGCAGCGCGGGACGCCTGCTCATCCTCCTGATCGTGGGACTGCTGACCGCGGGGCAATTCATCGCCATCGGACCGCTGCTCGCGGCCGGCGGCATCGTGGGCCTGACCTTCTCGTTCGGGGCCCAGAGCCTGGTGAAGGACCTGATCGCCGGCTTCTTCATTCTCTTCGAGAATCAGTTCGGCATCGGAGACGTCATCGAGGCGGTGGGCAAGAGCGGGACGGTGGAGCGGATGACGCTCCGGATGACGGCCCTGCGCGATTTGCGCGGTGTGGTACACGTCATTCCGAACGGCCAGATCACCACCCTGAGCAATCTGACCCGGAGCTGGTCTCGCGCGGTGGTCGAGGTCGGTATCGGGTACTCCACCGACCTGGACCGGGCGCTGGTGGTGTTTCGGGACGAGTTGTCCCGCTTTCAGGCCGATCCCGCCTGGAAGAGCCGGCTGGAGGGCAGCTCCGAGGTGCTCGGGGTCGAGCAGCTCGGGGAGCACGGAGTGGTGATCCGCACCGTCCTGCGGACGGCGCCGGGAGCCCAGTGGGAGGTGGCGCGGGAGTTCCGCCGCCGCATCAAGAATCGGCTGGACACGGAGGAGATCGAGATTCCCTTTCCCCAGCGCACGGTGCATGTCCGCCACCATGGCGCCGAGCCCGCCGCCGCGCCGGCCTTTCCCTCGGAGGAATCGTGACGCTCCGGCTCCACAACACCATGACCCGGAGCATCGAGGATTTCAGCCCCGTCACCCCGGGCCGGGTGACGCTGTATTCGTGCGGCCCGACAGTGTGGAACTACGCCCATATCGGCAACTTCCGCACCTTCCTGTTCGTGGATCTGTTGCGGCGCTGGCTGACCGCGCGCGGGCACGACGTCTATCACATCATGAATCTGACCGATGTGGATGACCGGATCATCGCGGAGGCGGGGAAGCGCGGCATCACCATCGCGGAGCTGGTCCAGCCGTTCATCGTCGCGTTTCAGGAAGACCGGGACTACCTGCGCATCGTACCCGCGCACGTGTCTCCCCGGGCCACCGAGCACGTGGCGTCGATGGTGACGCTGGTCGAAGGATTGCTCGCGAATGGCACCGCCTACAAGGGAGACGACGGCTCGGTCTACTTCGGTATCGAGCGGTTTCCCAAATACGGCCGGCTGTCCCGGCTCGATCTGCGCGAGCTCAAGGCCGGCGCGTCCGGGCGAGTGTCCACCGACGAATACGACAAGGAAAACGCGCAGGACTTCGTGCTCTGGAAGGCAGCCAAGCGAGAGGACGAGGCGGCGGGAGCCGCGTGGGATGCGCCGTTCGGCCGCGGGCGTCCGGGGTGGCATCTCGAATGCTCCGCCATGGCCCTCGAGCTCATCGGGCAGCGCTTCGGGGTGAAGGTGCTCGACATCCATACCGGCGGGGTGGATCTCATCTTCCCGCATCATGAGGACGAGATCGCCCAAAGCTGCGCCTATACCGGGGAGACGGAGTTCGCGCGGGTCTGGATGCACGCCGCGTTCCTCCGGGTGCGCGGCACCAAAATGTCGAAGCGGTTCGGCAACATCACCACCGCGCGCGATCTTCGGCAGGACGGGGTCGACCCGGGAGCGATCCGGCTCCTGGTGTATCAGACCCACTATCGCCAGGAGCTCGACCTGACCGACGAGGCCCTCGCCGCCGCGGGAGAAGGAGCCAAGCGCCTCGGGGAGTTCGCCCGCCGGCTCGAAGCCGCCGCCAGCGTCGTCGACGATGCCTTGTTCGTCGAGGCCGCGGAGCAGCTGGAACGGGGGTTCATCGAAGCGCTGGACGACGATTTGAACGCACCCCGCGCCGTCGCCGAGATCTTCGCCTTCGTCTCCACCGGGAACCGGCTGCTCGATGAGGGACGGCATCCCGGCAAGCGCGCCCTTCAGGCCTGGCGTTTCACCGACGGGGTGATCGATGCGGCCACGAAACCCCGGGTGATCAGCGTGGGCGGCGCCGCGTCGGCCGCGGATCCGTCGCCGCCGGCCGTCCTGTCCGAGACGCCTCCGGAGGATCTCGACGGCCAATCGGGGTGGGCGCTGGCGTGGGCCGAGCGGCGCCGGATTGCCAAGGGCAAGCGCAACTTCCCCGAATCCGACCGGATCCGGGATCTCCTCGCGAAACACGGCTGGCAGGTCCGAGACCGGAAGGACGGCGGGTCCGAGGTCTCCCGCGCGTGAGCAACGCCGAGCTTGCCGCCCAGCTGCAAAGTGCCCTCGGCGACGCCTATCAGGTCGAAAAGCCGCTGGGCGAGGGCGGATTCGCGGTCGTCTTCCTGGTGCGCGATCTCAACCTCAAACGGCGGCTCGCCGTCAAGGTGCTCTCCCCCGACCTCATAACCTCCCGCACCGTGCTGGACCGGTTCCGCCGCGAGGCCGAAACGGTGGCCCAGCTCAGCCATCCGAACATCGTGCCGCTCCACTTCATCGGCGAGAAGGACGACCTGCTCTATCTGGTGATGGAGTGCATCGACGGCGGCAGCCTGGCGGATCGCATCGAACGGGAAGTACGCCTGCCGCCCGCGGACACCTCCCGGATCCTCCGGGAGGTGGCCAGCGCGCTGGAGTACGCTCACAAGCGCGGCGTGATTCATCGCGACATCAAGCCGCACAACGTGCTGATCGAAGCCGAGACCGGTCGCAGCCTGGTCACCGACTTCGGCATCGCCCGCACCGCCGAGGGCGGCTCGCTCACCGCCACCGGCATGCTGGTCGGTACCCCGGCGTACCTGAGCCCCGAGCAGGTGGCCGGGGAAGGCGGCGACCACCGCGCCGATATCTACGCCCTCGGCGTGGTCGCCTACGAGATGCTGACCGGTCAGCCGCCGTTTACCGGTCCCACGCCGACGGCGGTCCTGATGAAACGACTGGGCGAGCCACCTCCGGCGCTGGCCAAGGTGAGGCCGGACGCGCCCGAGCTGCTTCGGGACGTCATCGAGGGCATGCTCGCTACCGATCCGGCGGAGCGATTCCAGACCGCCGGCGACGTGGTTCGGGCGCTGGACGGGCTTCCGCCGACCTCGGCAGGCCATGCCACCGCCGAGCTCCTGCTCAAGAGCAGAAAACGCAAACGCAACCGGGGCCTGCTGGTCGTCATCGCGGGACTCGTCGTGGCCGGGATCATCACCGCCATCGTGACCCTGGGCCGCAAGCCGGAGGTCGTCGTCGTCGGACCGGTGGATCCGGACATGGTGGTGATTAAGGGTGGGACCTACACCATCGGCACCAATAGCGGTCTTCCCTTGTCGCGCCCCGAGCACAAGGTGACGGTTGCCCCGTTCGGGATCGACATTCGTGAAGTGTCGGTCGGCGAGTACGCCGGATTCGTGGCCACCGGCCGGGTCACCGCCCCCTGGACCACGCAGCCCGACAGTCTGCTGCCGGTCACCGGCGTGTCGTACTCGGAGGCCATGAATTTCTGCGGGTGGCGCCACTCTCCCGATGGCAGACTGCCCACGGAACAAGAATGGGAAGCCGCCGCGCGCGGATTGGCGGGCAACGTGTTTCCCTGGGGCAATGCCTGGGATCCCGCCGCCGCCAACACCCAGTCCGCCCACCGCAGTGCGCCCGCCCCGGTGGGCAGCTATCCCGGTGGCCGGACCAGGGAAGGGGTGCATGACCTGGTCGGGAACGTCTGGGAATGGACCATGACTCCCATGGCACCGTATCCGGGCGGGCCGCCGCTGCCGGAGGGCACCGCGGGGAAGTACTACGTGATTCGCGGCGGGGCGTTCAACACGCCCGATTCCACCGCCTCGACCACCCTCCGGGGTTATGCAGATCCGGCCGCTCCGCGGGCGACGCTCGACAAGACCGGTTTCCGCTGCGTGATGCCGATGCGGGTGCCGACCGCGCCCTGATTCGCACCGCCTTGTACCGTCCCGGTGCGGCCCCTAGCTTCCCCGCATGCTCTCCAGAACCGTCCGGGCCGTGGGTTGGGCCGCCTTCGCGCTGGCGCTTCCGTTGGGCGCCGCGCTGGGCCAGTGCCCCGATGGAACCCCGCCACCCTGCCGTTCCGGGGGACCGGCCCCTTCTGCACGGCGCCCGACCGCGGCGCCCCCGCTCGACGACCGCACCTGGATCGTGGTCCCCTTCGAAAACGTCGCCCGGGTGGCGGATATCGACTGGCTCAAGGACGCCAGCGTCAATCTGCTCTACCTGGACATGTCCAAGTGGAATGACATCCGGGTCATCGACGACGAGCGCGTCGCCGACTTCATCCGCGAGGTTCCCGAGGCTCGGGGTGGCGCGCAGCTGACCCTGCAGTCCGGCATGGCCGTGGCCAAACGCGCCGGCGCGGGGAAGCTGGTGATGGGCGACCTCCTCAAGGTGGGCGCGCGGACCCAGATCGTCGGCAAGGTGTTCGACGTCCGAACCGGGCAGCGGCTCCGCACCGTGCGCCAGGAGGCCGCCAATCCCGATTCGATCATGGCCAGCTTCGGCCTGCTGGCGCGCGGGGTGCTGAACCTGGAGCCGCCGACGGGTGGCGCCTCGGGCGGCATCGGGACCGCGTCGGTGGGCGCCTATCAGGCGTACATCTCGGGGGTCAGCTTCCTCAACCGCTGGATCCTCGATTCGGCCCGGACGCAGTTCACCCGGGCGCTGGAGCTCGACTCCACCTTCGCGCTGGCCCACTACAAGCTCGGGCTGGTGTTCGGATGGGAGTCGCCCGGCAACGGAGAGGGCCTGCGCCATGCGCTGCTCGCGCAACGGCTGGGCACCGGCCTGCCGGCCCGGGAGCGGGCCCTGGTCGCGGGTTATGCGGCGTTCTCCGGCCACCAGTACGCCGAGGCCTGCGACATTTTCGGCAAGATGGTGCGAGCCGATTCCACCGACGTGGAGGCCTGGTACAACCTCGGTGAATGCAACTACCACGACCAGGCGGTCGTGGCCATCGGCGGAGACAGCAGCCGCATGGCCTTCCGGGGCAACTGGAACACCATGCTGCGCGCCTTCCGGAAGACGCTGGAGCTGGATCCGACCTACCACCTGGCCTTTCCCCACATCCAGGATGCCCTGCTGGTGTCGTCCCGCACCGGCTGCCTGCTGCGGGCGGGAGAAACCACCTGCTCTGGCGACAACCCGCAAGTCTACCAGGGCTTCCTGCTTCGCAACGCCGACACGCTGGTCATCGTACCGGTGAACATGTCGCGGGACGGGGCCGCCTACGTCGCCCAGGGGATCCGCTGGGCCTCGGAACACGCCGGCGCCGGCAACCTCGAAGAGGCCCGTCGCGTGGTCGATGCGTGGCTCCTGGCGGGTCCGGCGGAGGCCCGTCCCAAGATCGCCTATGCCCGAATTCTGCTCCGCATGGGCAAACCGGGAGAAGCCCGCGCGATGCTGCGTCAGGTCCCGGCGGGTGCTACGCGGAGCAGGATCGAGACGGCCAATTTCTGGGTCGACCGGATCGAAGCGGCCATCAAGGTGGACAGTCTCGGCGAGGCGATCCGGGTGGCCGATTCGCTCCGCGCCATGACCGATACGATCGATGGCGCGACGACACTGGGCGCGGTGGTCTGGAGCGCGCTGGGCCATCCCAATGCCTTGAGCGCCATGGTCAGGAAGTCGGTCAAGGGCCCCCCCTGGGTGATCCGCTACTTCGACCTCCAGGCGAGGGCCGTCATGGGCGCCCCCAACGACAGCCTGTTCGAGGCTGAGGCCCTCTTTGCCCGGAATGTGACCCAGGCCCAGGGCTCGGCCCGTGCGGCGCAGCTCATTGCGCCCGGCCTGATTTGGGTCGACCCGAAGCTGCGGGGCAATCGCTGGCCGGCGACCGACACGACGAGCGCGGTGCCGCGCCTCCGGCTGATCTCCCTCCTGGCAACCGGGGATACCGCCCGATTTCATACCGCGTTGGTCCGCCTCGATTCCATTGCCAACTCGCTCAAGGATGAAGCCGACAACGGCTTAGCCCTGCAGGGGGCCCTGGCCCATCTGGTGGTGGCGGATACGACCGGCGCCCTCGTTCTGCTCCGTAATTTTCAGAGCACGACGTGGTTGAAGTCGCCGCTTCTCGATCAGCTGGGACCCGGGTTTTCGTTCTCCGGCATGCTGTGGGCGCCGACCTTTCTGCTCCTGGGTGACCTCGAGGCGGCGACCGGCCATCGGGAGGCGGCCGTGAGCGCGTATCGGCGCTTCGTCGGGCTGTGGCAGCAGGCGGACCCCGAGCTGCAACCCCAAGTGGCCCGGGCTCGGGCGGCCATCGCCCGGCTCGGCGGCTGACATTCGGGTTCCGGGCCGGGCCCACGTAGCTTCGGTCTTCCTTCGGTCGAGAGAATTCGGGTTTCTCAAGGGCCTTCCGGGGCCTTTTTTCGCTGCGGAGGACGAGCCGCGTGCCGGGGTCGTCCGGGGCCCGACCGGGGTCCGGTTGACTGCCAAGGAGGAGTGAGCTAAAATACGAGTCTGTCACAATCTGCGTGCTTTTTGCTGGCGTAGCTCAATCGGCAGAGCAGCGGTTTTGTAAACCGCAGGTTGAGGGTTCGAGTCCCTCCGTCAGCTCCAGTGTCGCAGGAAAAAGCTTCGGTCATCGGAACCCCGCTCCAGGAAGCGGGGTTCCGTGTCCACGGCAGTTAGTGATAGCGCGGTGGGGTGGCCGAGTGGCTAATGGCAGCAGACTGTAAATCTGCCGGGCTACGCCCTACGAAGGTTCGAATCCTTCCCCCACCACTGGCGACTTTTGCGGGTGTAGCTCAGTTGGTAGAGCATCAGCCTTCCAAGCTGAGGGTCGCGGGTTCGAGTCCCGTCGCCCGCTTGAACAAAGTCGGTAGGGCGGTAGGGCGGTCGGTGGGTAGCCGACGTACCGACCCTGCCAACTGAGATTGCTCGCGTAGCTCAGTTGGTAGAGCGCATCCTTGGTAAGGATGAGGTCAGCGGTTCAATCCCGCTCGCGAGCTCTAGTAAGGCGGTACGGCGGGACGGTGGTAAGGCGGTAGGGCGCACGCAACGGTAACGCACACGGAGTGATGACATGGCCAAAGCCAAATTCGATCGCACCAAGCCGCATGTGAACGTCGGGACCATCGGGCACGTGGACCATGGGAAGACGACGCTGACGGCGGCTTTGACGAAGATCAGCGCGGACAAGGGCTGGGGCTCGACCTACGTGCCCTACGAC
>DASYPZ010000460.1:0-7993 GCA_036006105.1 Gemmatimonadales bacterium
CAGGAGTACCTGCTCAACGAGGTGCAGGAGGTCTACCGGCTGCAGGGCGTCCGCATCAGCGACAAGCACATCGGCGTCATCGTCCGCCAGATGCTGCAGAAGGTGCGGGTCACCGATCCGGGAGACACCAGCTTCCTCGAGGCCGAGGCGGTGGACAAGCTCAGCTTCCGGGAAGAGAACGACCGGATGCTCAAGCGGAAGGTGTCTCCGGCCACGGCCGAGCCACTGCTCCTGGGTATTACCAAGGCGAGCCTCACGACGCAGTCGTTCATTTCGGCGGCGTCGTTCCAGGAAACCACGCGGGTTTTGACCGACGCGGCCATCCGCGGCGCCAAGGACGATCTGCGCGGTTTGAAGGAGAACATCATCATCGGTCACTTGATCCCGGCGGGCACCGGCCACTACCGGTACGTGGATCTCGAGATTCAGCCACCGGCGGGCTTCGAGCCGCCGCCGCCCGCGCCGCCGGAGGAGCAGGTGGCGCCGGTGGTGCTGACGGAGGAAGTGGAAGCGTTGTAAGACGGAATCAGGCCGCAGGTCACAAACACAAAGCGCCCCGACAATCTGTCGGGGCGCTTTGCTTTCCCTGCCTCTCAGCTCACTTGAATACTCTCGGCACCCTCGCCACGGTCCGTCCCTGCCGATCGATCACGATGATCGGAAAAGTCATCGGCTGCTCGTTCAGCTGGAATCCGCCGCTTTGGAATGACGGCGCCGGCGCGCCCAGCAACGACGCCAGGAAAGTGAACGGGTCGCCCACCGCGTCGTTTACCACGTAGCCGAGGTCCCGGAAGGACGCAATGGTGATGGCGCTGAGCGGGTTCGGCGTTCCTGGAGGACTGATGAACCCGGTCATGAGCTCGGTCCTGAGGATCGATTCCCTCCAGTGGGAATCGCGGGTGCCGGGGCCGAACTGGTTCTCGACCGGCACCGGAATTCCCGTGAAAGTCCCCGCGCCGGCAATCGCTGCGAAGAACGCCGCCCGGGCCGACGCTCCCTTGAACACCGGATTCGCAGTGCCTCTTCCTATGAGTAGTGTGTTCGGAGGGTTGTCGGGACCGATAGGGATAATCGGGACCCCGAATTCGCTGGGGTCGAAGTCCCACATGGTGCCGAACCCGAGCACGTGACCCATCTCGTGCAGGATGACATCGTTGAGCTGACCCTGGGCCTGGATGGCATCCAGATCCGCCACATCGAGCTCCATCTGGCCCACGGCCGGCTGGAATCCGTGATCGTCGCGGACAATGCATGGCCCCGAACTTCCCAGAATATTTCCAACCGAGTCAATCGGTACCAGGCTGACGAATATCACCAGACCGTCCACCGTCTCATTCATGGCCGGGACACAGCTGCTGGGGGCCTCGTTGACCGGATACGGTGCCGAGCCGGAGAGAATAATCTGTTTCCAGCGGGCAGCCGCCTGGTCGAACGCCGCCTGTTGGGCGACGGTGGGAGGCAGACAATTGAGCTGCTGCCCGGTGCACCCGTCGGCGTTGGTTCGGTAACGGACTTCGAGTTTGAAGGTGCTCGGCGGAGGCGTGCTGGCGTTCGCCGTGAAATCGACCGGCGGTGCTCCGGCCAGAGTCGCCCGCATTCCCTCCGATGCTCCGACCCCGAGCCGCCACCCTCCTACGGTCGCATGGCCAAGCACATCGGAGACCTGGTTCGGCACCACCACTTGCCCGTCGGCCTGCAGCAAGGCAAAGGTCACCGGCGCCCCCGCCACCGGGTTGCCGACGGCGTCGGTTACCAGAACGATCGGCGGGGTGGTAACGAAGTTCCCGAAGAACCCCGTCTGGGTGGTCGGGCTGACGGCGGCGATGGACGTCGCCACGCCGGGCACTCCGGTGGCCGTGAAGATCACCGGGGGAACACCCTGCACCGTCGCGGTGACCTGGTTGGCCCCCGGAGCGGCACCGAGGATCCATCCCGTCGCGCGGGCGATGCCGTCGACATCGGTGACGACCGAGGGGCCCTGGATGGTGCCCCCGCCGCCGGTCACCGAGAAGGTTACCGGGACTCCGGGGAGGGGGCTGTTGTCGGGACGCGCGGCCCGCACCGCGGGCGGTATGGCGACGGCCGTGCTGACGTTCCCGGTCTCGCCGGTGCCCGCCACGGCCACGGCGGTCGCCGGCACGCCATGGGCCTCGAAGACGGTCGCCTGACCCGCGGCGGGCCCATCGACGATGCGAGCCCGGACCTGATAACTCACCGCGTCGGGGCCGATGGTCCAGGAGCCCAGCGTGGCGAGACCCGTCGCCGCGGTGACCGCCTGGGCCCCGGTGAGCACCGACCCGGCCACCAGGGTTTCGAAGGTGACGGAGGTTCCCTGGACCGGGTTACCGAACTGATCGGTAACCCGCACCGACGGCACCGAGGTCACCGCCTGTGTGACCACCGTGAACTGGACCTGATCCGAGACCGGAACCAGGAGCGATGCGGCCCCGGTCCCGGCCGTTGCCGTCGCGCTGGCCGGGGTCAGGGTCCCCGAGGTCAGCGTCAGCGTCTGCGCGCCCTGCTTGGATCCGAGGGTCCAGGTGATTTCCAGCTGCCCATTGGCCCCGGTGGCCGCGGTGGTGGGAGAGGCGGTTCCGCCGCCCTGCGCCTCGGTGGTCGCCACCACGGTCACGTTCCCGACCGGTCCGTCGGCGTCACTGGTCAGCACCACGATTTTCACGGGAAGGGTGGTACCGGCGGAGGCCGACTGGCCACTCCCCGCAATGACCTCGAGCCGAGTGGCCACCCTCGGCTGGGTCGGGCCACCCTTGCCGCAGGCGCCCAGCACGGCGCCTGCCGCGACGGCGGCGAAGTGGAACAGTCGTACGGCAATGCGCTTCATCAAACAGACGCCGGTTGAATGTCCCGAAAACCTAGGATGTTCGGGTATGGGATGAAAGGGATTACCTTGGAGACCGATTTTCACGCGGAGCATTCCGAGTGCAAAATGATTCCAGGCCGGTGCGACGCCTTATGGGCGTGCTCTTCCTCGCCGGCCTCGTCATCCTGCTCGATCAATCGGCCGACCTGGCCGCGACGCTGCTCTCGCGCAAGATCGAAGTATCGGCCCCGGCCTGGCGATTCGGCGTGTTTGGCCTGGTGACCGCCCGAACCAGCACTCTCCTCATCGGCGACGTGCTCCTGTTCGCCTCGGTCGTGATGCTCCAGTGGCGCACGATGATTCGGGCGCTGGCGGCGGCGCACCTCCTGCTCGCCGTGGCCGGCCTGGCCGGTCTCATCCTGTTTCTGCTCGACGCAATCCAGGTGCGGGGCGGGGTACCGCTCCAGGGGACCGCGGCCTTCACCGCCGCCGTCGTCCGCGCCGCCCTGGTCACCGGGGCCGTGGTGCTCACCTTCGCGTGGGCCGGCATCGTCGCGTGGCGGAGCGGCACCGGCACCCCGAAGGGCCGACGGGGATCCTCGCCATCGTTGCTGGTGACCGACGCGAGAGACCGACCGGATTCATGACCCCCATCGAGCGACGGCTGCTTCCGGTCCTGGTCGTGATCGGATCGATCATCCTGCTCAACCAGGGGCTCGACCTCGGCTCGATCGCCCTGGGGGCGGATCTGGAGACCTCGGCGGGGCGGGTGGGGCTGATCGCGTTTCTCTGGACTCGCGCCCCGGTGCTGTTCGCCGCGGATGCGTTCCTGGTTCTTGCGGCGCTGCGGTTGAACTGGACGCCGGTGCTCGCGGGGCTCGCCGTGGGACACCTGCTGGTCGGCCTGGCGGCGCTGGCCGGGGCCCCGCAGTTCCTGGCCGACGCGGGACGAATGGCCGGTTCGGTCACCCTTCCTCAGATCACCGGTTTCCGGATTACGGTGGCGAGGCTGCTGGCGATGCTGTTGGTCGCCGGAATCGGCGGATTGATCGCGTCGGGGAGCCTGGTCCAGGCCCTGCGGGGAGGCCGAAAGGCCGCGTGATGGCGGGCGCCGCCACGCGGCCTGTTGCCTGCTTCAATCGCTAATGTTTCGTGCGGTGGCTCCGGCCGTGGCCCTCGCTCCGGGCCTGGTTGTCCATATCCGCATCCTCGTCGTCCTCGAACTCGCTCCCCTCCTCGAGCTCGTCCCGATCCTTGGTAGCCGTGTCCCCTTCCAGGTCCCGGGACGCCCGGCTCGCGACTCCCGGGTGCTCTCCGGCCCCGCGCATTTCCCGTCGGCTGCTCGGTGCGGTCTTCTTCGACTTCGACATGATCGCCTCATCGGTTGATAGGTGGATCCTGTGGTTTTCCCGGCATCGGGACGCCGGAGGCCGGAAAACAGCGCGCGGGCGCACCAAGACTCCGAGGAGTCCCAGATGCGCCCGCAACAGTCGGCTCCGCCTCGGCCGAACGATCGGGATTCGTGGGTTCGGGCCACCGCCCGCCCCACGTTTTGATACGCTAACTATTCAGCGGAATTCGGAAAAGGGTGCGGGATTCCGTCACGGAGAGGGTTGGGACGGCCGCCTTGACCTGTCTCGCAAGTGCTGATATCTTAAGAGTCTGTGGCAAAATACAGCCCGGAAGCCAGTCCCAATAGGAAAGGTACTACGCGCCGCCGGATGCCCACGATCAATCAGCTGATTCGCCACGGCCGCAAGTCGCCGGTTGGCAAGGACAAATCTCCCGCGCTCAAGGCGAATCCATTTCGCCGCGGCGTGTGTACCCGCGTCTACACCACGACGCCCAAGAAGCCGAACTCGGCCCTTCGCAAAGTGGCCAAGGTGCGGCTCACGAATGGCTTCGTCGTGATCGCCTACATTCCGGGCGAGGGGCACAATCTGCAGGAGCACTCGATCGTGCTGATTCGGGGCGGACGCGTGAAGGATCTGCCCGGCGTGCGCTATCACATCGTGCGCGGCACGCTGGACGCCGCCGGGGTCAACGGCCGCAAGCAGAGCCGGTCGAAGTATGGAGCCAAGGCGCCGAAGCCGGCCGCCGGGGCAGCAAAGGCTGGTAAGAAGTGAGCCGCCGCAACAAGTCCGTGAAGCGGCCGGTGCCGCCCGATCCGCGCTACGACAGCCAGACCGTGTCCAAGTTCATCAATAATCTGATGTACGAGGGACAGAAGAGCATTTCCGAGGGCATCTTCTACCGCGCCATGGACCTGATCGAAGAGCGCACCGGGCAGCCGGGTGTCACGGTCTTCAAGCAGGCGGTGGCCAACGTGAAGCCGGCGCTCGAAGTGAAGAGCCGCCGGGTCGGTGGCGCCTCACTGCAGGTGCCGGTCGAGGTTCGCCCCGAGCGCCGTACCGCCCTGGCCATGCGCTGGCTGATCTCCTTTGCCCGGGCCCGGAACGAGAAGACCATGGCGGACCGGCTCGCCGCCGAGCTGATTCTCGCCTCCAAGGGCGAGGGCAACGCCATCAAGAAGAAGGAAGACACGCACCGGATGGCGGAAGCCAACCGCGCGTTTGCACACTATCGCTGGTAGAAGGCGGTAAGGCGGTAAGGCGGTAGGGCGGTAGGACGGTAAGTCCGTACCACTGAAATCGGGCTCGCGTGAGGAGCGACTGACCGTCGCGCTCACCTCCGGCCCTCAAATACAACGCGTGGGACCTTCCAGGAAGGTCCCCATCCTTGGGAGATCTCTCCCGGATGCGCGCGGAGCGATACCACCGGGAATTTCCCGGGTCGGTCGCCCCGTTTTTTCGTTGAATGGGACCGTACTAATGGCTCGTGAGACACCGCTCAGTCGCTATCGGAACATCGGCATCATGGCCCACATCGATGCCGGCAAGACGACTACGACCGAGCGTATCCTGTACTACACCGGCAAGAACTACAAAATCGGTGAAGTCCACGATGGCGCCGCCACCATGGACTGGATGGAGCAGGAACAGGAGCGGGGGATCACCATCACCTCGGCTGCCACCACCTGTTTCTGGAAGCGGGACGACATCCTGTACCGGATCAACATCATCGATACGCCGGGCCACGTGGATTTCACCGTCGAGGTCGAGCGCTCCCTCCGGGTGCTGGACGGCGCGGTGACCCTGCTGGATTCGGTGGCCGGGGTCGAGCCGCAGACCGAGACGGTCTGGCGCCAGGCCGACCGGTACGGCGTGCCCCGGATCATCTTCGCCAACAAGATGGACCGGGTCGGCGCCGATTTCGATCGCTGCCTCGACATGATCCGGGGCCGGCTGACCCGCCGCGCCTTCCCGCTGCAGCTGCCGGTCGGCTCGGGCGAGCTGTTCACCGGGCATATCGACGTCCTGCGCCGGGTCGAGATCGTCTTCGACGACGATACCCTGGGCAAGACCTTCACCGAGATGCCGGTCCCCGAGGCGTACAAGGAGCGGGTCGAGCTGGCGCGTCATGAAGTGATCGAAGCCGCCGTGGAGCACGATGACGAGTTGATGTCGAAGTATCTCGGTGGCGCCGATCTCTCCCTCGTTGAAATCAATACTGCCATTCGGAAGGCCACCTGCGCCGGCGCGATCGTGCCGGTGCTCTGTGGCGCCTCCTTCAAGAACAAGGGCGTGCAGGCCCTGCTGGACGCGGTGGTGGACTACCTGCCCAGCCCGGTGGACATCAAGCCGGTCACCGGTCACCTCCCGCTGCACGACGAGACCCTGGTCGAGCGGAAGGCCAGCGACGACGAGCCCTTCGCGGCGCTCGCGTTCAAGGTGGCCACCGACCCGTTCGTCGGGCGGCTGACCTTCTTCCGGGTCTATTCCGGGTCGATCAAGTCGGGCAGCTACGTCTACAACAGCACCAAGGACAAGCGGGAGCGGATCGCGCGGCTGCTGCAGATGCACGCCAACAAGCGGGACGAGATCGACGAAGTGCTGGCCGGGGACATCGCGGCCGCCATCGGACTCAAGGACACCCGCACCGGGGACACGCTGGCCGACGAGGGCGAGCCGGTCATCCTGGAAGCGATGAAGTTCCCCAATCCGGTCATCGACGTCGCGATCGAGCCCAAGACCAAGGCCGACCAGGACAAGCTCGCGATCGCCCTGCAGAAGCTGGCCGAGGAGGATCCCACCTTCCGGGTGCGGACCGATCCGGAAACCAGCCAGACGATCATCGCGGGCATGGGCGAGCTGCATCTGGAAATCATCGTCGACCGCATGAAGCGGGAGTTCAAGGTCGAGGCCAATGTGGGCCGGCCCCAGGTCGCCTACCGGGAAACCGTCCGGAAGAAGGTCACCGACGTCGAGGGCAAGTTCATCCGGCAGTCGGGCGGCAAGGGGCAGTACGGTCACGTGGTCATCGATCTGGAGCCGGGCGCCCAGGGCAGCGGATTCCATTTCGAGGACAAGATCGTCGGCGGCACGATTCCCCGGGAGTTCATCCGGCCGGTCGAGACCGGCATCCGCGAAGCGCTGGAAACCGGCGTGCTCGCGGGGTATCCGGTGGTGGACGTGAAGGTCTCGCTGGTGTTCGGCAGCTACCACGACGTGGACAGCTCCGAAATGGCGTTCAAGATCGCGGGGTCGATGGCGTTCAAGGAGGCGGCCCGCGCCGCCCACCCGATCATCCTGGAGCCGATCATGGAGGTCGAGGTCGTGACTCCCGCGGACTTCCTGGGCGACGTGATCGGCGACCTGAGCAGCCGGCGCGGCAAGATCGGCGGCATGACGCAGCGGGGCGACGCGCAGGTCGTCGCGGCCGATGTGCCGCTGGCCGAGATGTTCGGATACTCCACCCAGCTCCGCAGCATGACCCAGGGTCGGGCGGTGTACTCGATGCAGTTCGATCACTATGAAGAAGTGCCCAAGGCCGTCGCGGAACAGATCGTCGCGAAGGTGAAGGGCTAAGGGGGTAAGGCGGTAGGGCGGTAAGGCGGGAGGGCGGTAGTGCTTTACAGCCTACTTCCTCCCGACATGAACAGGGAACTCGAGAGGACACGGAACGATGGCTAAAGCCAAATTCGATCGCACCAAGCCGCATGTGAACGTCGGGACCATCGGGCACGTGGACCATGGGAAGACGACGCTGACGGCGGCTTTGACGAAGATCAGCGCGGACAAGGGCTGGGGCTCGACCTACGTGCCCTACGAC
>DASYPZ010000461.1:0-6507 GCA_036006105.1 Gemmatimonadales bacterium
GGCCACTCCGGCCTCGGTGTAAGTGCGCCAGACTCCGGGGGCGGACCTGGTGTGTCCGACCGGGTCGAGAGGGACCACGGCGTGTACCCCCGGAATGGCGAGCGCCGCCGTGGAGTTCACCCGCTGGATGGTGCCGCCGAAGACCGGGGACCGCTCGATCGACGCGATCAGCATGTCCGGCAGCTCGACATCGATGCCGAACCGGGCGGTGCCGTCGACCTTGGACCGGGCGTCGAGCCGGGGCAACGAAGCGCCCAGCAGTCGGAACCCATCCCGATCCTTGAGCCGGGGATCCGCCGGGACATCCAGCAGGGCCGCCCGGTCGGCAACCGAACCGTAGGAAAGACTTCGCCCCGAGGGGCGATGGTGCACGATCCCGGCGATCGCCTCGCAGGCGGCCGGCTCGAGGCCCCACTCTTTCGCCGCCGCGGCGATCAGCATCTCCCGGGCCGCCGCGCCGGCCCGGCGCAACAGGTTGAACGATTCCCTCACCCCGCGACTCGCCGCGGTTCCCACTTCGCGCGGCCAGCTTCCGGGGTCCTCCACCACCGGTGTGACCCGGACCGCGTCCCAGGAAACCTCGAGCTCTTCGGCGAGAATCGCGGGCAGCGCGGTCATGATGCCCTGGCCCATCTCGGTGCGGTCCAGGGTGATGGTGACGGTTTCGTCGGGAGCAACGCGGACCCACATGCCAGGGCGGAACCCGCCGCGGTCGCCCCGCGACCCGCGCCGGACACCAATGCCGATGGCGATCGTCAGGCCGGCGCCGGCGGCCACGCCCGCGACCAGCAGTTGACGGCGGGAGAGCCGGGGTCCCGAAGGGTCCTCGGGCCCGCGGATCACCACCGGCCGAGCCGGAGAAATCTGGGCAGCGAACGCGCGCGAAATGGAACTGCGCTCACCCGCTCAACCTCGGCACTGCCGCACCGCAGGTCACCCTCGCGTCCCGTGAACTCCGAGCGGAGCGCCGCCAGGTCGGTGCGATCGGCGGCGCTGCGCTCCCAATGGGACCGGAGCCGGAAATTCTCCACTCCGGCCAACTTGTACAGCTTGAGCCGATGGAGGAGCCGGGGCGCCAGCACCCGCACGGAAACCCCCTCGCATTCGACGCTGACGAACCAGTCCCGCGCACCCAGCCGGGTAAAGGCTGCGCGGGGTGAGACGTGCAGCGCGCCGTCCTCGGTTTCGATCAACCGAATCAGATCGACCAGCAGGTTCCCGCGGCGCAGGCCCGACTGGTACCCGACCCGCCGAAGGTCCACCTCGAATCCCCGCGCGACCAACGCCTCCGTCACCGCTTCCAGGCTGTCGCGCCCGCCCCCGGCCATGAGGACGTCGAGATCCTTGCGGGTCCGTACCTGGCGGCCAACGATCGCATCGATGGCGACTCCGCCCGTTACCACCGCCGTGGCGCCATGGGTCGTCGCCAGAGCCTGGATCTCCGCCGCCGTTCGCATCAAGTCCCCGGTCGAGGCGGCGCCCGGGACGGCCGGGAGGCTGGCGGGCCCCGATGCGCGGCTCATCAGCACCCGCATTCCTGCGGCCACCACCCTTCCGACCAGCCCCGACGCCAGGGCCCCGGCGCCTTCGGTCCGCAGCACACCGACGGCCCCTGGAACGAGCAACCTTCGCTGGCCCCACCATCTCGACGGCTTGAACGACTGGGCCTCGACCAGTGGGGACGGAGGTACTCCAGCGATCGATCGGCCGCTCCAGGTGGCAATCCGAACGTCGCGGCCGAAGGCTCCGGCCATGGCGGTGGCCCGGCGCAGCATCCCTCGGGGGAAAGGAGGGCCGAAATGCAGGGCGAGAATGACCGGCGCCCCCGACGCCATTTGGGTGGCTAAGGCAACGGCCCGCTCGAGCAGGTGGTGGCCGAACGCGGACACCGTCACGAGCCCGGTCCTGGTCGCGAGCGCGAGGGCCCACAAATCATGGCTGCTGACGATGACCGCGGAGGAACGCAGAACCGCGGGGGAGGCGACGAACGGCACCGGGAGCCGGAGGCCCTCACAGTCGTCCAGGAGCCGGGGCGCATCTCGCTCGAATTGGGCCAGGTCGATCGGCTGGACGCCGAGGGGATCTGGGTCCGGGAAGAGACGCAGCGTCGCCCGCGTGCCGTCGCGGGCGAGGACCGGCAGGAGGACGCCGCTGGGGAGATCAGGGGGGAAGGTTCCGTCGGAGACACCGACGGCACGGCTGGTCAGGCCCGCGTCGCGCTGGACCTGTTCATCGATCCCGCTCAGCGCCAGCAATTGCCGGTGCCGACTCGAGAGAGGCTGCCCCTGATCAGGCAACCCGAATCAGCGGACCTGCGGGAGAAGCAATTCTCGGCGTTCCGGCATCAGTCCCGGCTCCTTGCGATCGCAGTCGACTGCTTATGCTACACCCGCTCGATCACCGTGGCCATGCCCTGACCCACCCCGATGCACATGGTGCAGAGGGCGTACCGGCCGCCGGTGGCTTCGAGCTCCCGCATCGCCGTGAGCAGCAGGCGCGCCCCGCTCATCCCCAGCGGGTGACCCAGGGCGATGGCACCGCCATTCGGATTCACCCGGGGATCGTCGTCAGCCAGTTTGAGCTCCCGGGTCACCGCCAGCGCCTGCGCCGCGAACGCCTCATTGAGCTCGATCACACTCATCTGGTCCATGGTGAGACCGGCCTTCTTGAGCGCGGCGCGCGAGGCCGGGATCGGGCCGATCCCCATGACCCGCGGCTCCACGCCCGCCACCGCCGACGCCACCACCCGCGCCTTGGGGGTGAGCCGGTGCTCGGCCAGCCCGGCCTCCGAGGCCAGGAG
The DNA here is from genome assembly GCA_036006105.1 of Gemmatimonadales bacterium. Lineage (GTDB taxonomy): Bacteria > Gemmatimonadota > Gemmatimonadetes > Gemmatimonadales > GWC2-71-9 > JABFSM01. Next base: position 2,801 of record DASYPZ010000461.1, read on the forward strand.
CAATGCCGCGGCGCCGTCATTGAGCCCGGACGAATTGCCGGCTGTCACCGAGCCCTTCCCGTCGGTACGGAACGCCGGTTTGAGCCGGGCCAGAACCTCCAGGGTGGTATCCGGACGGATGAACTCGTCCTGGGAAAACGACTGGGGCTCCTTGCCCTTCCCCGCTGCCGGCAGCGGCACCGGCACGATCTCCACCCCGAACCGTCCCCGGGCCCGGGCCGCCGCGGCCCGCTGCTGCGACTGCAGGGCGAACCGGTCCTGGTCCTCGCGCGAGACGCCGTGCCGCTCCGCCACGTTCTCCGCGGTCTGCCCCATCGAATCGATTCCGTACTCTTCCTTCATCACCGGATTTACGAAACGCCAGCCCAGCGAGGTATCGAACAGCTCCTGATTGCGGGCGAACGGCTGGCCCGCCTTGCTGAGCGCGTACGGCGCCCGGGTCATCTGCTCCACCCCGCCGGCGACGTAGAGATCGCCATCGCCCAGCTGCAACGCTCGGGCGGCATGGACCACCGCGCTCATCCCCGAGGCGCAGAGCCGGTTCACCGTCTCGCCTGGAACCGTCACCGGCAGACCAGCCAGGAGCAGCGCCATCCGGGCGACGTTACGATTGTCCTCCCCGGCCTGGTTGGCGCAGCCGAGGACGACGTCGGCGATGCCTTCCGGCTCGAGGGTTGTGTTCCTGAGAAGCAGAGATCGGATGACGTGCGCCGCCAGATCGTCGGCCCGGACCGGGGAGAGGGACCCTCCCAGGCTGCCGATCGGGGTTCGGACACCGTCTACGATGAAGGCCTGGGTCATGGGATCACGGGTGATTGCTTTGGCCTAACTTACGGAGTGGTGCTAATTTATATCGCTTTCTCCCGGATGGCACCGCATGAGCGTTTCCAGCATTCTGACCCAGGTCGAGGGGGGCGTGGCGCGGATCACGCTCAATCGTCCCGACGTGCTCAACAGCTTCGACACCCCGATGGCCCTCGAGCTCCAGGAGGCGCTGGCCAAGGTCGAAGCGGACCAGAGCGTGCGCGCGGTGTACTTGACCGGCGCGGGCCGGGCATTCTGCGCCGGACAGGACCTGGGTGAGGCGGTTGCCCGGGAGGGCAAGGGCACACTCAACTTCGCGGAGCACCTCCGGCGGACCTACAACCCGATCGTCGCGGCGCTCCGCGCGCTTCCCAAGCCGGTGGTGTGCGGCGTGAATGGGGTCGCGGCCGGCGCCGGCGCCAACCTCGCCTTCGCCTGTGACCTGGTCATCGCGTCCGCCGACGCCAAGTTCATCCAGGCCTTCATCAACATCGGGCTGGTCCCCGACACCGGAGGCAGCTTCTTCCTGCCCCGGCTGGTCGGCACCGCGCAAGCGACCGCGCTCATGATGCTGGGCCTGCCGATCACGGCGGAGCAGGCCCAGCAGACCGGGCTCATTTACAAGGTGGTCCCGGCGGGTACCCTCGAGGAGGGCGGCTACGGGATCGCCCGGCAGCTGGCCGGCCAACCCACCGCCGCGATCGGGCTGATCAAGCAGCTGCTCCGGGCCAGCCTCTACAACACGCTGGAACAGCAACTCGAGCTGGAGGCGGAAATTCAGCAGCGGGCGAGCGATACCATGGATTTTGCCGAGGGGGTTCGCGCGTTTCTCGAGAAGCGCAAGCCCTCCTTCACGGGCGCCTGATGCCCGCCCTGGTCAAGGAATCCACCATCGGGGTGCTCGGCGCGGGCGCCATGGGAAGCGGCATCGCGCAGGTGGCGGCAGCGGCCGGCCATCGCGTCATGGTCACCGACGCCCGGGCCGAGGCGCTGCAACAAGCCTCGGATCGGATGGAGAAGACCTTTGCACGCCTGGTCGAGAAGGGCCGCATGGACCCGGCCACCTCCGCGGCGGTGCAGGGACGGATCACCTGGGCGCCGGGAGCCGCGGGCGAGCTCTCGCTGTTCCGGCACTGCGACCTGGTGATCGAGGCCATCGCCGAGGACCTCCGGGTCAAGCGGGAGATCTTCCGCCAGCTGGAGGAAGTGGTGAGTGAGACCTGCATCCTTGCCACCAATACCTCCTCGCTCTCGGTGACCGCGATCGCCGGCGCCTGCGGGCGGCCGGGTCGGGTGGTCGGGCTCCACTTCTTCAATCCCGCGCCGGTCCTCCCTCTGGTCGAAGTGGTCGCCGGACTCACCACCGCGCCGGACACCGCCGCGATCGCCAAGGGAACGATGGGACTCTGGGGCAAGATCGCGGTCTCCGCCGCGGATACCCCGGGATTCATCGTGAACCGGATCGCGAGACCCTTCTACGGGGAGGCGCTCCGGATCTACGAGGAGGGGATCGCCGACAAGGCCACCATCGATTGGGCCATGAAGGAGATCGGCGGGTTCCGCATGGGGCCCTTCGAGCTGATGGACCTGATCGGGAACGACGTGAACCTGGCCGTGACCAATTCCATCTTCGCGGCCTTCCACTACGACCCCCGCTACAAGCCCTCGGTCACCCAGCAGCGGCTGGTCGAGGCCAACCGGCTGGGCTGGAAGACCGGGCAGGGCCACTACGAGTACACTGACGAGGCGGTCATGCCGCCGGCGCTGCGCGACGCGACGCTCGGGGAGATGGTGGTGGACCGGATCCTGGCGATGCTGATCAACGAAGCGGTGGACGCGGTCTTCTGGAGTATCGCGAGCGCCGACGACATCGAGCTGGCGATGACCAAGGGCGTGAACTATCCCCAGGGGCTGCTGCACTGGGGCGACGCCATCGGTCCGGACGTCGTCCTCGCGCGGCTGCGCGGGCTCCAGGAGGAATACGGAGAAGATCGGTACCGGCCCAGCCCTCTGCTCAAGCGCATGGCGCGCGAGGGAAAGCGGTTCTACCCGTGACCGACGTCGGGCAGTCGCGCAGCGAGCAGATCGTGGCCGGCATGCTGGCCAAGGACCGGTTCAGCCGCTGGCTGGGCGTCGAGGTCGAGGAGATCGCTCCGGCCCGCTGTGTCTGCCGGATGACGGTGCGGGAAGAGATGGTCAACGGCTTCGGCGTGGCCCACGGCGGGATCGTCTTTTCCCTGGCCGACAGCGCATTCGCCTTCGCCTGCAACACCCAGGGCCGGATCGCCATGAGCATCGAGAACGCCATCACCTATCCCATGCCGGTGCGCCCCGGGGACCGGCTCACGGCGGTCGCCTCCGAGGAGAGCGCGTCCCGGCGCCTCGGGTTTTACCGGGTGGACGTCACCAATCAGCGCTCGGAAACGGTCGCCCTGTTCCGGGGAACCGTCTACAAGACTTCGCAGGAGCACCCGCTATGACGGCCACCGAGTCGTTGCGCGCCGGAGCGGCCGCCGACCCGATCGACTGGGAGCGGGTGCTCTACCACGCCCTGGTCTCCCGTTTCCTCGACGATACCGAAGAACAGCGCCTGGTGCCCGAGAAGAAGGTGCTCTACCAGTTTTCCTCCCGGGGCCACGACGTGGCCCAGCTCATCCTGGGCCAGTACCTGACCCATCCCCACGACGGCATCGGCGCCTACTACCGCTCCCGTCCCCTGCTCCTCTCGCTGGGGCTCTCGGTGGCGGACGCCTTCGCCGCCCCGATGGGCCGGTCGGGCGGGTTCAGCAACGGGCGCGATATCGGCGTGGTCTGCAACCTTCCCAACGATCCCGGACCGGTGGTGCTCCCCATGTCGGGAGACGTGGGATCCCAGTACACCCCGACGGCCGGCTGGGCCCAGG
>DASYPZ010000462.1:0-2144 GCA_036006105.1 Gemmatimonadales bacterium
ATCATCCAGCCGTTCGTGCAGGCGCTGCCGCTCACCGCGGTGAACAACGCCCTGCGGGCCAACATGCTGGAGGGCGCCTCACTCGCCCAGGTCACTCCGGAGCTGGCGATCGTGACCGCGTGGCTGGTGGTCTGCTTCGCCGCGGCGCTCGCGCTCTTCCGGTGGAAGTAGTCCCGGATTCACCTTGAACCCGAGTTTCCCCGACCCGTGACCCACGCTGTCAGGCACAGAGCCGCCGACCGGCCGCGGCCATCGGTCCCGCGGACGCTCCCACTTCCGGTTTGGATCACGGCCGCTGCCGCCGCGATGATGCTGATCGCCCTGGCTGTCCCCATAGGGAGCGCCGCCGCCCAGTCGACCCGTTTCGAGGTCACCATCCCGGCGTCGGCCCACGCCGGGCCAGTCACCGGTCGCCTGGTGGTAGTCGTAGCCACCCGGGCCGAGCCGGAGCCGCGCTACGCCATCTCTCCCTCGGGGCCGGCCATGTTCGCCGTGGATCTCGATCAGCTTCCCGCCGGGAAGCCCGCGATCATCGACGAGAGCGCGCTTGGGTTTCCCGACCGGCTCGCCAGCTTGCCGCCGGGCGACTACTTCGTGCAGGCGGTGGTCAACGTCTATGAGGAAGCCCGTCGCTCCGACGGACACCGGATCTGGGTGCATCTCAACGACGGAAGCCAGGAGCCGTTTCAGGTCTCCGCGGGAAACCTGTACAGCGATGTCCAGCCGATCCACATCGGGGCGGTCGGCCCGGTGCGGATCGTGCTGACGCATGCGATTCCCCCTAGCCCGCGCCCCGACGACACCGAGTGGGTCAAGCGGGTCCGGATTCAGAGCCCGACGCTGACCGAGTTCTGGGGCCGGCCGGTGTTCGTCCACGCCACCGTACTGCTCCCCCGGGGGTACGCCGAGCACCCGGAGGCGCGCTATCCGAGCGTGTACACGCTGGGGCACAATGTGCCGTTCGGCTTCAGCACCGACTCGGCGCGGGCGCGGGGCCTGGGGACGCTGAACCCGACCACGGGCCTGGAGACCGGCTACGATTTCTCCCGCGCCTGGATCTCCGACGGGTTTCCCCGCGTCGTCGCGATCAGCTTCGAGCAACAGACGCCCTTCTTCCCCGATTCCTACTCGGTCAACTCCGCCAACAACGGTCCCTATGGCGACGCGATCGTCCAGGAAGTGATTCCCTGGCTCGAGCAACACTTCCGCCTCATCGGGAAGCCCTATGCCCGCCTGGTGGAGGGCGCGTCCACCGGCGGCTGGCAAAGCCTGGCGCTCCAGCTGCAGCATCCGGATTTCTTCGGCGGCGCGTGGGTGCTCCAGCCCGACCCGATCGACTTCCGGAAGGATCAGCTCGTCAACATCTATGAGGACTCCAGCGCCTTCGCCGTGCGAACCGGGCCGTTCTCCACCACCGAGCGGCCGTTCCGACGCAGCACCGAGGGGCAGGTCGTGTGGACCGAGCGGCAGCTCAGCCGGTTCGAGGAGGTGCTCGGCACCCGGGGACGATCCGGATATCAGCTCGAGGGATGGGAGGCGGTCTATGGGCCGGTCGGCCAGGATGGCTACCCCAAGCCGCTGTGGAACAAGCTGACCGGCGCCATCGATCGCGAAGTCGCCGCCTATTGGCGAGAGCATGGCTTCGACCTGCGGGAGTACGCGGAGCGCAACTGGCCCACGCTGGGGCCCAAGCTCGCCGGCAAGCTGCATTTCTTTGCCGGAGACATGGACGACTTCTACCTGAACCTCGCGGTGTACCGCATCGAGGAATTCCTGAAGGGCACCGCCACTCCCCACTCCGACGCCGAATTCACCTACGGGCGCCCCACCAAGGGCCACGCGTGGCACGCTTTCCCCTGGGCGGAAATGGTGCGCCGCATGGCGGCGCACGTGAAGAAGAACGCGCCGGCCGGAGAGGACACGAACACCTGGTGGTATTGACCCGATTCCGATTTTCTGGAGGCCCCATGTCCGACCCGATTCGCCGTGAGCTGCGCCTGATCAAGGCGTACGCCGTTGCCGTGACGCTGCTCCTGGGGACCCTGTCGGTCGCCGCCTTCCGCCAGGCCGCCCGGAAAACCCGCTTCACCGAGATCGACGTGGAGCGCATCAACATTGTGGAGCCCGACGGCAAGCTCCGGATG